>NYZY01000070.1 GCA_002687335.1 Chloroflexota bacterium | reverse complement strand
CCCAGTGAGGCATCCGAATATGTTCCGCCTCAGTTACTTGATCAGATTACAGGGAATCCAAATGCTCTACTTAGCCCTGAGGCCTCAGATAATCTGACGAACGCGTTTGCTGCTTCTGGTGAATCGGGAGCACTTATTGGCGCACAAGTAGTCGGCTCGATACGGGAATCGTTGGCAGGTGCAGTAGGTGATGTCTTCTTGTTATGTTTTATTTTTGTGCTTCTCGCTGTAGTTGCTACGGCGTTTATACGTGAGGTTCCGTTGCGTGGTCGCAAATCATCTCGATCAAATATAGATCCCATTCATTCCCAAGAAGAAAAATAGCGTAAACCAATTGCTGGCTAGGCTAAGATCTCAGTGATATTTATTCTGCTCGGTTTCGTCTTATAACAATTCCGACAGCGGAGGCTTTTCTGACCGCCCCGGGTTTGCGCACTGTTACCCTAACCGAAAATACACGATCGTCCTCAAGGCAAATATCCGCTATCTTTGCGCCAATAGATTCAACCAGCCCATAATCTGATTTTTCAATTTCGTGGGTTACGGTTTTGGCTATCGTGCGGTAGTTGATCGTGTCTTCAATAGAATCTGAATTACCGGCAGCAGAAAGGTCAGTGTCAATTTCTATGTCTACAGTGATCTGCTGTTTGGTTAAGCGCTCCCATGGGTTAATTCCGATAATGCAATCTAGTTCAAGTCGTTCTATTCTGACTGTGTCGAGAGACTTATCATTGTTTGTTTGCATTAGGAAATAATTCAGACTAGGTATGAGGGCTATCTTTGGCTCAGTTTATGTGGCGACCACCATCGACGTTGATTGTTTCTCCGGTGATGAAATCGTTTTGGATTAACATCATCATCGCGTTGGCCACTTCGTTGAGGGATCCCATTCGATCAGCCGGGCCCAAGTTTATGGCGATCTTGTCACGTGGTCGATCAATGGGTATATCTGAGGGCGGCAATATTGCACCTAATGCAATTTCGTTTACTTGAATATTGGGCGCTAGTGAAAGTGCTAGCGTACGCGTAAGTCCTGTTAGAGCGGATTTTGTAACTCCGTACGCTAAACGAGTTGGACGTGCTTTACGCCAATCGTTGAGATTTATAATTTTGCCAGGAGAGCCATTCGTAAGTTGTTCGTTCATCGATTTTGCTAAAAGAAAAGGTGCTCTTACGTTTATTGCGAAATGGCGATCTAACTCTTGGGCTGAAACTTCTTTCAGCCCCAACTTGTCAAATACCGATGCATTATTAACTATGATTTCAATTGGGCCAAGTTGCTCGTTTACCTGTGTAGCAAGGTCTTCGACTTGAGTAGGATCTTCAAGATCAGCCTTGAAGGTAATGGCTTCGTTGCCCATTGCTTTAATCAGCGAGGCAGTTTCGTCAGCATCCTGCTCTGATTGATTATAGTGGACGGCAACCCGGCAACCTGTGTCACCAAGGGCTAGAGCTAACGCTCGTCCAATACGTCTGCCTGCTCCGGTCACTAACGATACTTTTGCATTTGGATCCATTTGTTCTATTGATTAACTGGATTACGAATGGCGGACGTGTCCCATGAACTCGTCACGAGTTGTTGGATTACGCTTAAAAAGACCACGCACAGCGCTAGTAGTCATGACCGTGTTAGGTTTTTTTACGCCTCGCATTGCCGCGCAAAGGTGCTGTGCTTCGACGACGACTCCAACTCCAATGGGCTTGATTAATTCGTCCATGACCGCTGCGATTTGCTGTGTCATGCGTTCTTGGACCTGTAGCCTCCGTGCAAACATTTCAACTAGACGGGGGATTTTGGATAGCCCGATAATTTGTCGATCAGGAAGGTAACCTACGTGAATCTTTCCGTAGAAGGGAAGTAAGTGATGCTCACAGAGTGAGTAAAAGTCGATATCTTTTAGCACCACCATTTCATCATATTCAACTTCGAACAATGCCCCGTTGAGAAGTTCCGTGGTGTCGACCGTATATCCGGATAGCAGATCGTCGTACATATTTGCGACACGGGTGGGGGTTTTTGCTGTTCCTTCCCCATCGACTGCATCACCAATCGCTGAAAGCAAGACCGATATGCCATTGGCGATATCTTGTTTGGATTGCACATCGAGCAACGTACCGTTTTGGAATTTAATGTTGCTTGAAGCATTCTTTATGGAAGATTCGGAGATCGTCATTATGGAGAGTCCCTACTTTGTAATATACAGCCCTGTAAAAGGATGGGATTTAGTAATGATTATCAAATGCTGCACAACGATAGCCTAATTGACTCTAACCGCCTGATATAGCGGCTATAAAGTGAACTTCCTCATTCCCATCCAGCTTGTGAAGAAGACCCCGTCGTGTTGCTGTGTGTCCGATTATCGCTGACAGGCCTGGTTTGAGTGCACCGTCTACAATTAGGTGGCGTTTAACACCGGGGTAGTTCGTTTCTAGATTTTCGATTAGTTCTCCAAGGGTACGCGCTCTAAGTTCCACCTGCTCTGCACCGCCTGCATATTTGCGCAGAGCATAAGGGAGGAAGACCGTTGTCATCTTTTACCCACCCTTCATACAGGTTTTAATAACCCTTAATCCCCGTTTGTTATTGCTTCAATAATACGACCTGGCTTTACTGGAAGCTCGTAATAAGACTTGCCTGTTGCTTGTTTGACTGCCTGAGTTGCTGCGGAAAGCGGCGGGCAAATTGGAACTTCGCCGACCCCGCGCACGCCGTACGGATGCAGAGAGTTAGGAACTTCAACCATTATGGTGTCGATCATCGGCAAGTCCAGAGAAGTAGGCATGCGATAGTCTAAGAACGATTTATTGGCCATGAAACCTTCGTCTGTGATGAAGTACTCTTCGTTCAGGGCCCAGCCTAGACCTTGGGCAACTCCACCCTGGATTTGCCCTTCTGCGTATTGTGGATGCACTGCCTTGCCGACGTCTTGGATGGCTGTGTAACGGATAACGTCTGTTTTTCCTGTTGCGAGGTCAACTTCAAGATCGCAGATTTGGACACCGTATGCGTTGCCAGCCTCTGCTAAGTTGACTGATGCGGTAGTTGTGACTGGTCCTCCGGTGGGATCTAGTTTGCCCGCTAATTTTTGAATGCCTATTGAGTCGCCATTTGCACTGAATACGCCGTTATAGAAATTAATATTGTCGGTTTCAGTCTCCCAGAGCTCGGCAACTCGTTCTTTTAATTCTGTGATCAGCTTTTGAGCTGCATTGTAGGCAGCGAGTCCAGTTGTGTAGGTTGTTCGCGATCCGCCGGTTACTCCTGTGAAGCCTATTGAGTCGGTGTCGGGAATACTGGGATGAAAGTCCTCGACTGGAATCCCCAGAACTTCTGCAGCCTGCATAGCGATAGAAGTTCTAGTGCCACCAATATCTGCAGATCCTTCATTCATCATGACTGTTCCATCGTCCTGCAGCATTAAATCGCAAGTCGACTTGCCTCCACCATTCATCCAGTACGCTGATGCTATACCTCGACCGCGTGCCTTCCCCTCAGGAGCATCGCCCAAAGGAGAATTCCAATGATCAGATTCTTTGGCTGCTGCAAGACATTCTTCAAGACCTACTCGAATGAACTGAACACCGTCGCCGCGACGTGTACCTTCGTGGGCTGCGTTATCGAGTCGAAATTGAATTTTGTCCAATCCCAGTTCATCGCAAATTTCATCTATCACGGTCTCGATGGCAAAAGATGCCTGTGGAGATCCAGGTGCTCGGTAAGCGGCAGATTTTGGCTTGTTTACGAGGATGTCGTATCCGGTGATCCTTGAAGCAGGTATGTCATAGCACGCGAAAACACATATTCCAGCCGCCCCAACAGCGGATCCTGGGTATCCGCCTGATTCGAGCATCAGATCGGTGTCGGCTGCAGTAATCTTGCCGTTTTTATTGACACCGATTTTCATTCGTATCTTTCCGCCTGGTGCTGGACCTGAAGCTTCGAATACAGAAGGTCGATCCATAATAAATTTAACGGGCCGTCCACCTGATTTTCGTGACAGGAGCGCGGCTATGGGTGTGAAATAGACTTTCGTCTTACCGCCAAATCCGCCGCCGATTTCAACATAATTAACCTTTACCTTAGATTCTGGGATTCCGAGTAGTCCAGCAGTTTGTGATCTCACGCCGAATGAACCTTGCGTGCTCGACCAAATCGTAATATTACCGTCTTCTGCCCAGATGGCCGTGGCGTTATGTGGTTCTATGTAGCCTTGATGCACCATCGACATTTCGACAGTGCGTTCGATTACAAGGTCTGATTTGTTGAATGCATCTTCGACATCGCCGAATTCGTGTCGAAATATTTTTGCGATATTGGTATTGGAGACTTGTTCATCCAGATGATCCCCGATTAGATCCTCGAGAATAATAGGGGCATTATCTGCCATGGCTGTATCAACGTTTGATACTGGCTGGAGTACTTCGTATTCCACCTTAATTCTGTTGACAGCTTCCTGTGCAGTGTTGCGATCGACTGCAGCTACTGCCGCGACTACGTGACCCTTATAGTGGACTTTGTTCGCCGCCATGATGTTGGCTTGGTCACGCTTAAGGTTTACGGTGTCTTCACCGGCGGAAATTTCTCTTTCATCGGCCAATGGGAAGTCGTTGTTGGTGAGAACAGCGAAGACGCCGTCCATAGATTCGGCAGCCGAGGTGTCTATTCCCTTGATGCGTGCGTGCGTATGCGGGCTACGTAAGACATCTCCCCATATAAGGCCGGGAACTTTTACATCGCCACCGTAAATGGCCCTACCTGTGACTTTGTCTAAGCCATCGTGCCTGATGGGTGTCTTTCCAACTACGTTGTAATTGGTTTTTGTCTCATAGGTTGCAACCATTCGAATTCCTTGTCCGGTTCTGTTATTGGGCTATGGAGTTCTAGTGTAATTCAAAGACATTGCAACGCAAGTGGGCCGGAAAGCTTTAGAGAATTCCGGCCCACTTGCTATTTATCTTTGTTCACATTTTTTCACTTAAGTGCTTCTATAATGCTTCCTGCGTTCATCGGGGTGTCGTACAGCCTGACACCAACGGCATCCTTTATGGCGTTGGCGATAGCAGGGATTGGAGGACAAATCGGAGTTTCTCCGACTCCACGAACCCCGTAGGGGTGTAATGGGTTGGGAACTTCAACCATTACTGTCTCGATCATTGGTAGATCAAGGGTCGTTGGCATGCGGTAGTCGAGGAAGCTTGAGTTTGCCATCGAGCCCTCATCTGTCATGAAGTATTCCTCGTTAAGTGCCCATCCGATTCCTTGAACCGCTCCACCCTGCATCTGTCCTTCGACATACGAAGGGTGAATTGCGGTTCCAACATCCTGAACGGTGGTATAGCGTATGATTTCGGTCTTGCCTGTCTTTATGTCAATTTCTATATCTGCTATATGCATCCCGAAGCCATCACCTGCAGATTCTAAGTCAACGCTTCCCGTGGAATTCGCCGGGCCACCCAGGTCATCCATTTTGCCTGCTAATTCTTTGAATTTAATAGTCTTTTTTAATTCGGATTTAGAGCTGAAGACTCCGTCGTTGAAGTCGACGTCGTTTTCGTCGATATCCCATAGGATTGCAACACGTTTCTTGAGTTCTTCGACAAGGTTGTTTGCCGCAATCCAGCAAGCGTAGCCTGTGGCGTAGGTTGTACGTGATCCACCCGTCACGTCTGTATAGCCGACTGATTCGGTGTTACCTACAGTTGGCCTAACGTCATGTGCACCGATACCCAGAACCTCCGCAACGTGCATGGCCATTGATGTTCGTGATCCACCTATATCGGTCGACCCTTCGGTCAATTGAACGGTGCCATCGCTGTTGAGTGACAGGTTTGCTGAGGATTTTAGACCAATATTGAACCAGTATCCGCTTGCTATGCCTCGCCCGCGTTTCTTGCCCGCCCGAGCCTCACCAATTGGCGAGTTCCAGTGGTCACATGTTGTGGCTGCTTCAAGAACTTCCTGCATGCCTATCTTTGAGAACAGGACTCCGTCGCCACGGCGTGTGCCTTCCTTGGATGCATTGTCGATCCTAAATTGCATCGAGTCCCAACCGGCCTGTTCGCACAATTCGTCTACTGCTGTTTCCATGGCGAATGCCACCTGGGGGGATCCAGGGGCTCGGTACGGTGCCACCTTCGGCTTATTTACTAATATGTCCCAACCATCTATTCGCGTGTTTGGGATTTCATAGGGAGCGTATATACACATCGCTGCCGGCCCTATGAATGCACCGGGATACGCCCCTCCTTCAAACCAGATGTCTGCTGTCGCGCCGATTAGCTTTCCATTTGAATCGGCGCCAAGCTTTATGATCATTCTTGCCCCGGGTGTTGGGCCAGTGGTTTCGAACACGGCGGTTCGTTCCATAACCATTTTGACCGGGCGGCGGGACTTCTTTGAGAGTAAAGCTGCAATCGGTTCTAGGTAGATGGGGATCTTGCCTCCGAATCCTCCTCCGATTTCCAGTGGTGTCACCTTTACAGTGGAAACATCAACCTGAAGGATTCCAGCAATTTGTGTTCGTGCTGGAAATGCCCCTTGGGTGCTTGTCCAGACCCTGATTCGATTTTCTTCGTCCCAAGTTGCGGTGGCGTTATGTGGTTCTATATACCCTTGATGAACCATTTGCATGTTGTATTCACGCTCGATGGTGTGAGCGGCAGAGTTCATGGCGCCTTCGACATCACCGTATTCATCTCTTGTGTGTGTTGCCATATTAGTATTGGTGACATCTTCACCCAGATCGTCCCCAACCAAGTCTTCTAGGAGAACAGGAGCATCTTCGGCTAGAGCGTCAACTACATTTGTGACTGATGGGAGTACTTCATATTCCACAACAACCATTCTCGCGGCTTCCTCAGCTGTATATCTATCGGTCGCCGCTACTGCTGCGACGGGGTGACCCTTGTATAGGACCTTATCGTTCGCCATCAACTTGTTTGAGGCCCATTTGAAGTTGACAGCACCTTCACCTAAGTCGACTAGTTTGTTTGGTGCCTCCGGCATATCGGCACCTGTGATGACCGCAAATACGCCATCCGCTGCCTCCGCCGCTGACGTATCGATAGATTTAATATTGGCGTGGGCGTGCGGGCTTCGCACGCAAACCGCCCAGATCAACCCCGGAAGTTTCATGTCGGCGCCGTATATTGCCCGTCCGGTTACCTTGTCGTAACCATCGTGTCGAATTGGGCGGGTACCAACCACTTTGTAGTCAGTTTTTGGCTTAAATGTTTCGACCATTTTTTCTCTCCAGATCATCCCATGTAGTAGGTGGGGTGCATGTCAGGATTTACTGACATGCGCCTAAAATTACGTATTAGTTACTTGCCTTCTGCACTGCTCGCACGATTTTGTCGTAACCGGTGCAACGGCACAGGTTGCCAGCAAGCCAGTGTCGAATTCGATGTTCGCTTGGTGAAGGCTCGTTGTCTAATAAACCTTTCGCGGCTACCAAGAATCCTGGAGTGCATATGCCGCATTGTAGCGCTGCTTCTTCAAGGAAGGTTTGTTGTAGCGGGTGGAGACCTTCACTTGTCGCCATACCCTCGATGGTATCAACGGTCTTTCCGTCAACCTCTGGGCCGAGTACTAAACAGGAGTCTACGATTCGACCGTCTAAGCTAACCGTGCAGGCGCCACAGTTTCCATCTAAGCAGCCTTCTTTTGTTCCTGTAAGCCCGATTAGCTCACGGAGTGTATCGAGTAGGCTCATGTACGGCGGTACGAGCAACTCGTGCTCTTGACCGTTGATTGTCGTTGTGACGTGAACCTTACTAGGGGATGTTTTAGTCATATGTTTTTTTAGCCTCTTGCCCGTTCAACAGCCTGATTGATCATTCGGCCTGAGAGCACTTCTATCAGTTGTTTTCGCTGGTTGATTGTTCCACGCATGTCTGTGATCGGACTGGCAGCATCTCTGGCGAGATTCGCAGCGGTATCAATTATTTTGTCATCGACCGGCTTTCCGGCCATGCTGTCACCAGCCTCTGTTGCCAGTATGGGTGTCGGACCGACCGCAGATAGTGCGATTCTGGCACTTTCGAAGTTATTGCCCGAGTCATCTAGTACAACATAGACTCCGACTCCAGCCACCGCGATGTCCATCTCATTACGAGGGATAAACCGTGTGTAAGCAGCTCCAGAATTCGGTGCAGGTTTTGGAACCTCGATACTAACGAGAAGTTCACCGGGTTTAAGCACCGTGCGGCTTGGCCCTGTGCAGAATTCTTCAACCGGAACTTCACGAGTTCCGCTAGGTCCTGCGATTCGGGCGATCGCGCTGTACACAATTAGCGCAGGAATTCCATCACCAGATGGAGCTGCGTTGCAAAGGTTACCGCCTAAGCCCGCACGAGATTGGATTTGGATCCCACCGATGATGGATGCTCCATCAATTATTCCTGGGTATTCATCAGCGATTTCACTGTTTTCATACACTTGGTAGCATGGCACGCCCGCGCCAATGCTCAATCCATTTTTTCCGATCGTAAGATTCATAAGCTCGGGAATGTTCTTGATGTCGACCACCGCGTCTAATTCCCAGGCGTTGGCCCGAGCTTTTACTAATAGGTCGGTACCACCGGCGAATGGACGCGCTCGATCACCATGTTCGTTAAGCACGGTCACGGCTTCTTCAACCGTGTTTGGGGCAACGTATGCAAACGGATGCAAGGGCCCTCTCCTTTCAAGTGTTTATTCAGAATATTCAAGCTGGCAACACTGGAATAACAGCAAGAAAACCCGGTGCTGGGTGTCTATCTAGCAACATCGTGACGATGTACTGATAGCGAGAGCGCTCATTATGCCGGTAATAGGGGGTTTATGGCAACTAATGAATGTGGTTTAACGGAGAAAAGATGTGATGAAAATCTAAAGATTAGCTTGTACTTTGCGTTTTATTATCGAGGTCTCTTTCTTGTGTTGAGTTACCTGCAAATTTGGGTTTTGACCTGAAACCGAAACTACGTAACAGGCTCTGTCCTACATATAGCGTTGCGATAATTGCTATTGAACCACCCAGAGTCATGGCGAACGGTGCATCGAATCTCTGTGCTAAATAACCCATTAGTAAACCTCCCAGAGCAGATGCTCCCCAGGTGAGTTGATTGATACTCATAACACGGCCGCGGAATTCTTCGTCGACCAGAGTTTGTACGACTGTGGTGTTCATCGTTCCCATTAAGACTTTGAATCCACCAATCACACCCGCTATAACGACTGCTAAATCCAGCACGTTGGCTTGTGCAAAGGCGATTTGCGCAACACCAAGTCCGACGCCGCCAACTGTAAGGTAAAGTGCAGGTCGGACTCGATTACCGATCAGTGTGATTGCAACCGTGGCAATCAATCCTCCAATTCCCACTCCTAATAGAAGTTGGCCATAAACTCCAAGGCCGCCCTGGAAGATCTCATCAGTGAATACTGGAAGAAGAGTGTCGAATGATGTTCCAAATACTCCCAGTGTGACGCCAAGTAATATCACGGAAAATATAGACCGTTGTTTTTTGAGGTAGGCGAATCCCTCTATTAATCCTGCTAACGCAGTTCTAGTTGTAGCTGTTACTTTGTGACCTTTTGTCTGCATCATGAAAAGGGTTATGACGGTTAGTACATAAGACCCACCTATAATGTAGAACAGTCCTTCAAGCCCCCAATTTGAAACGAGCGGTTCAATTAGAATCGGACCGATAATTGCTGCTGCGCCAAAGACGATTGAATAGAGTGCTATTGCTCCACCCAGATGATCTTTGGGAACGATCGAGGCCACCATTGCAGATCTCGAAGGTATATCGAAAGCTAGCAGTGTCCCGGTCACCGATGAGATAACTAGAATATGCCACGGCTCAACAGCTCCGCTTTGGATTAGTATTCCCGTACCAAATGTTGCTACTGCAAACATTAATCGGGTGAATCGGACAATTTTTAAGCGGTTGAACCTATCTGCGAGAACACCTCCCCACATAGAGAAAATCAGAACCGGGGCCAAGTTTGCTGTAGCGACAAGCCCCAGCATGACTTCTGAGCCTGTAAGTGTTCGCATTAGAAAAAGACGACCGTAAACAAGAGACCACATACCAATATTGGAGAAAGCCGCAGCCACCCAGAATAGCCGGTATTCGCGGTATTTGAAGGCAGAGTAACTGGTTCCTGAAAGAATACTTATATGCACTATGTGATCGGCTTTTCAGTCACCGTACCTGGAACTACAGTTTTTGTGCTGTGCAGATACATGCTCTCGAGTAGTGAGTGTTGTTCAGAGTGAATTGAGTTGCTCCCCGCCAAGGACATGTAGGTGAAGATGATCGACAATTTGACCTGCATTTACTCCTTGATTTACGGTAACTCTATAACCGTCTTCTGCTGTACCCAATTGTTCGGCCACTTTAGCTGCTACACGCATCAAATGTCCAAGAAGTTTTTCGTATCGCTTTGTCGTCTCTTTTAGATAAGTGATGTGTTCTCGAGGGATCACCAGCACGTGGACGTTTGCCACTGGATTAATGTCATTGAATGCAATGCAATGGTCATCGGAATAAATGTTCGTTGAAGGTAATTCTCCTTCGACGATACTGCAGAATATACATTTAGGTTGATCCACCTGATTATTATCCTCTAATTGTGATGATTAGGATCACCATCTAAACCCGTCGTTTTTATAGCCCCATTGCGTCAGCGAGGTTTGATTTATGAAAATTTGCATCGCCGTAGTCAGTTTTCCATGCCAGCGCTCTTCGAGTGTAAAGATGTAAATCGTGTTCCCAAGTGAAACCAATTGCACCGTGACACTGATGCGCTGTCCAGCACAGGGCTGAAATTTTCTCGCTGGCAGCGATTTTTGCCTGTGCGGCTCTTTCGTAGGAGTATCCGTTACGTGAGAAACTGTAAGCGGCCGAGTGTGCAAGATGGTTTACTTGCTTGGCAGCTATGGCCATTTCAGCAAGATGGTGTTGGACAGCTTGAAATGCACCGATTGGTTGCCCGAATTGTTCACGGTTAGCTGCGTAACTGACTGTAGTGTTTAAAACGGCCTTGCCGAGACCGGCAAGTTGCGCAGCTCGGGCTACTCCGCCGGCAGAAACTAATTCTTCAACAGCTTTAATGGCTTTATTACCCTTTGCAACGATATTTACTTCAGGCACGAGTACCTCATTGAAAGTTATGGAAGATACTGGAACTCCTGCAGCATGATCTATTGGAGTTTGGTGGACGCCTGCAGCTTTCCATATCGGTATTGTGACTAGGGCAGGCTGACCGTTGTCCAGTCTGATTGTTGCTAATGAGTGAGTAGCCTGTTGAGCAAATGCTACGAATCTTTTCTCGCCTGTTATTACAAGGTTAGTACCAGATTTGGTGGCTGCGACTGTTGTAGAAGACGTGTCCCAGGAACCATTTCGCTCGACAATCGACGGTGTCAATAAAATGTCACCGGATGCAATTTGTGGAAGGATTTCTGACTTCATGGATTCTGAACCATATCGTTCGATAATCCACGAAGTGATCGCAGATTCGACCATTGGGACAGGCGCTAGAGTCGCCCCCAGTTCTTCCAGTAGCACGGCGAGGTCACCAAAAGAAAAACCGGCCCCACCAAACTCCTCAGGAATTATAAGTGCAGGCCAGCCGAGTTCTAACATCCTTTTCCATAAGTCCTCAAGAGCATCGTAATTGCCTGATGCTACAGCGCGAATCGTCTCTGAATTAGATTCGTCTTTTAAAAACTCTTTTGCTGAACGCCGAATAAGCTCTTGTGTTTCCGTAAGTCCGAAATCCATGTTTATGTTTACTTCCTGGGAAGTCCCAAGCCTCGCTGCGCTATGATGTTTTTTTGAATCTCGTTGGTTCCAGCGAGAATTGGTCCAGAGGCATAGAACATCCTCATCTTTAGAAAACGTCCTTCTAGTTCCGATTGGCTGGACCCGGGCTCAAGTACTCCGTACATTCCTAGTAACTCGACTCCATAGTCAAGTACCTTTGTGTAGATTTCTGTAGCTGCAACTTTGCTCATCGACGCTTCTGAAGACGGAACTTCGCCTTGTCCTTGTCGCCATGCGACATCGAAACACATGAGTCGGGCAGCTTCTATTTCAGTTTTTAATTCTGCTAAATTACTTCGAACTATTGGGTCTGAACTAATGGTTCCTATGATTGGATCATTACCTGACACATAATCGACAAGTTCTTCTAAAGCGGCACGAGCCCAGGCTGCATAGTCGATACCAGATCTTTCGAAGTTCAATACCGTCATCCCAACTCGCCAGCCATCGTTTAAATCTCCAACAAGATTTTCTTTTGGGACAGACACCTCGTTAAATATCACTTGATTGAAACTATGTACGCCAGCCATGTTAATGATCGGCTGTATTTCGACTCCAGGAGATTTCATGTCGACCATAATCAAGCTGATTCCCTTATGTGGCGGAGAGTCAGGATCTGTTCTTACTAACATGAACATCATGTCGGCTCGGTGGGCGAGGGAAGTCCAAATCTTTGCCCCAGTTACCGTAAAGTGATCACCATTGTCGATGGCTTTTGTTTGCAAGGATGCCAGATCTGAACCAGAGTTTGGCTCAGAGTACCCCTGACACCACTGAATCTCACCGCGTGCTATTGAGCCGAGGTATTCAATGCGTTGATCTTCCGATCCAAATCGCATAAGAGTTGGTCCAAACATCCGTGTACCAAATCGGTCGTGTCCTGGCGCCCTTCGGTACGCCATTTCCTCAGCGAATATGGTGTTCATCATGGGTGATGAATCTGAGCCTCCATATTTTTTTGGCCAGCTCATAACCAGCCAACCTCGACCGGCTAGTCCCTGCTTGATTTTTTGGTTTAGGTCCCAGTGGTCATCTCGTGATTCATCTGCAGGGCCTTGCCAGTCATCAGGCAACGCGTTGTCGAGAAACGCGCTTAGGTCACGTTTGAAATCAGATTCTTCCGCAGTGAACTCAAAACGCAATGTTTGTGCATTCCATTCGGGAGTAGACCGGACTAAACATGTGTCAATTTCTAACAGCTAGACACGTAATGGTTTTTTCAATTCCTTGTATGCGGTGCATACCGTCACTGATCAGATCACCGATACTTGCTAGATCTTCCGCTTCTGCTAAAGCGATAATGTTGAAGGGCCCGGTCACTGTGTCGACAGATGTAATCATTTTCAAGCCTTCTAGGGCCTGTGCGACTTCTGCTGTCTTGCCGACCGTTGTCTCAATTAGGATGTACACACGTGTAGTCAAGTCTTCTCTCCGCTGATCAATGGCGCAATCCTATTCGGACATTGATGCAAGTGTCAAAGCGGACAGACTACATGTAAGCCGCGTGCATGGTACGGATAAAAGAGACTTAGATTGCCGATGAGATCTATTTTGATTACATAGGAACTTCAAGTCTTCGTACCGTTGCCGATGGACGAGACTCGAAGTAAGTCGAATTATAAGTAGCGGGTCGTTGAGTAGTCTGGGCAACCTGTGCTGCATCGTACATCAGACGTTGGGCGGGCACAGGTGAATCTGCTTGTGGCGTCACGGGGCCAGAGTCTGCGAGTCGCCTTGGCGTGAACCCTTGGGTTCGCGTCGATTTTATTTCATCTTCACTGCTCTGTTCGAACGGGAAATTCGAACTAACAGCCAGCATTGTTAGGATGGTCACAGATGCGCCTCGAGGTGCGTACATGCCCGTCTCCCATTCGCTGATGGTCTGCTGTCTAATGCCGATTTCTCGCGATAGTGCAGTTTGCGAAAGTTCTAGGTGGGAACGCAGCGCTCGGATATTATCTGCTTGCCATTTAAAGTCGGTTGGAGGTCCTTGTCGTGTCAACATAAATAGCAAGCTACAATGCTTTTTTTCTTAAGCCCTAGCGTTTTTTTTACACGGTTGGGCGAATTCTGCAAACGTTAGATCACTCGTAATTAGTGTCTAATAAAGTTGTTTTGACAGTTATCAATCTAAGTTAAGCATGGCTTCGAAGTGATCGGGATCATCAAAAGGTCCGACAATAGCGAGTACAAGATTCTCTGATTTGATGACTCTGTTGGCAGCTCGCTTGATGTCTTCTTGGGTTACGGATGAGATGTTTGCGATGACTTCATCGACTGACTGTACTTCACCACGAATGAGCTCTTGTATACCCAGGAAGCTTGATACAGCTCGGCTTTCCTCCATTCGCAGCATCATCCTGCCCTTTGTCAGTTGCAAGGCTTGTGTCCATTCTGCTTCAGTGACACCATCGCGCATTTTACCTAGTTCCTTCAAAATCACCGGAATAGCCTCATCAACTCGATTCGGGTCGATACCAGATTCAACCACGAACGCACCGCAGTTGCTGTAAAAATGAGCACCGCTATGTATGTCATATGCGAGTCCGCGTTGCTCGCGAACTTCTTCGAAGAGGCGGCTACTCATAGTTTCTCCGAGGACCACCGACATAATTGAAAGTGCATGACGATCGGGATCGTCATTTGCAAATCCGGCAAGTCCGATTGCAAGATGTGCCTGTTCCGTTGGACGGTGTTCTAATGCAACTCGCTTTGAAAGGACTTTTTTCTCGTGAGGAAACATGGGGAGTATTTTTCCATCATGAAGGCTCCCGAGAGATCCGGTGATCTGATCAACAACCTCCTGGT
>NYZY01000069.1 GCA_002687335.1 Chloroflexota bacterium | reverse complement strand
TGCTCCAACAACAGCATCAACTACAACATCACTTCGGCCCACCGATGCAAATGCTCCCCTGACCTCATCTAATGTTGGAAGAGTCTCTGTCTCTTCATCTGACTTAGACTCTTCCGCATCATCTTCGCCAACTGCCAGCGGATCCGCTTGTGGCAAAACGTATCCCACTTGAAGCGCTACCGGGTATTGCGAAATGATCGCGTCTCGCCATTCATCCGCTTCTGATTCGCCTTGAATATCCTCAAGCTGGACCACCAAAGAACCGTTTTCATTTCGAGTAACCACGGCCTCTGGACGCCCAAGTTCATTTCTGAAAAATGCCTGAAGCGTTTCAGCGGTAACGGTGTCAGCATCAAAATTCAAGGTAATAGCAGCACCGGTTTGACCTGGAATCTGAACAAGAACCCGGTCCGGTACAGAATCGATGCCTCCACCGAGGAGTTGGACGCTAGCCTCGCTAACTCCGAACTCGTTGACACGCTTGTCAATTATGTTTCTTAAGCCTTCCATGTCATCTTTGGTCGGTTCTCTCCCATCCTCTGGCATGGCTTTGTAGACAAGATGAGTCCCACCTTCTAGATCCAGCCCAAGGGTTAGGCCTAGCGGGCTATCACCGCCTCGGATAAATCCGAAAATATTAACTTCGGAAACAGCTAGTGCAAAACTCGCACTAATAACCATTATTGCTATGAGGATCAAACCTCTAAATCTACTCAATAACTCAGACTCTTACGCGAAACGCGCCGCAGAGGCGGCGTGTATATGTGGTTTATTACGACGCTCAATACCGATCATTGTTGCATTGGGATACCACTACAGCTTAACCCCAATTTCATCATGATATGCTCGCAACATCGGCACCGATAAGAAAACTTTGAAATCAGGCCTCAACCGCCCAAGCGGTTCAGGCAAGGTCGAAGTATAACACTCGATTAGTCTAAATTCGCTGTTGAAATAAGCTCGGATTTTGAGCAAATTCGAAACTCAACAGACGGAATAAACAATCCAGCTGAATGCCAAAGTGATCGAGTAGCTGGCAGAGATATGAATCTTGAAATACCTACTATGTTGAATCGGTTTCCGATTCAAGAATTTTAAGCGAATCTGGAACATAACCGGCAAGCCTAAGATCATATTGCATTTGATCAACAGATGATTGGGAATACAGATCACTGAATTTGATCGTGCTATGAACAACTTCTACATCAGATTCTGAAGGCTTGGAATCTTCATCATTATGCTCAACGTGTAATTCAACTTCTAAATCATGCATGTGCGGCTGACCTTCGGCAATATGCGTTCCTGCGGCCGCTAGTTTTTCATGTTCCTGCAAATGATCAACATACAAAATCCCATTCAGGTGATCCACTTCGTGTTCAAGAGCCTGGGCAAATAGGTTTTCAGCCGTAACTTTAATTTTTGAGCCATTCTCATCAAGCCATCTAGCCTTGACGATCATTGATCGCTTGACCATACCTTCGTATCCCGGCAGAGACAGACATCCTTCTATAACTTCTCTTTCCCCTTGAGTATCTCTGATCTCAGGATTCACCAGAATTATTCCTGACTCCTCCCCTGGCAAATGTAACGTCACTACACGCTGCAGAGCACCCACCTGATTTGCAGCAAGTCCCACTCCACCAGCTGCATCCATAGTTTCAATCATGTCATTGGCCAACTCACGGACTTTTTCATCTACACGACGAACAATCCTACATTTCTTCCGCAGAATAGGATCGGGGAATACCCTTATTCGTCTAAGTGACAAAATTACACCTTTCAACAAAATTAGAAAACAGAATTGTATTCATTAACTTAGTTCGGACTAACCCAAGGTGACCGGGTCGATGTCCACAACCCATAACGAACCAGGTGGCACTAATTCAAGAAGTCTGTCAGGATGCGAGCCCTTGATCAAGATTTGCCAGCGATACATATCGCGCAACTTCAAAGGATAAGCGGGAGTTGGACCGATAACCACAACACCCGTTTCACCATAAGATTCCCGAGCATTCCCCAATATTTCAGACATGCGCTTAGCCTCATATTCAGCCTTTGACGCGTCTACGGCAGAATGGGTAAGTTTGATTATTTTTGTAAAAGGTGGGTTTGCATGAGAAGCTCTCATGCGAAGTTCAATATCGTAAAACAGTTCATAATCTTGGTCTGCAGCTGCCTGAATGGCATAGTGCTCAGGATTAAATGTTTGGATAAGCCCCCTACCATCCCATACACCCCTACCACTCCTTCCAACTACCTGGGTAAGAACCTGAAAGGCACGTTCTCCTGCTCGAAAATCAGGCACAGCCAATCCAGTGTCAGCAGAAATTACGCCAACTAGCGTAACAGTTGGAATATCAAGACCCTTTGCAACCATTTGAGTCCCGATAAGAACCCCAGAATCACTCTGCACAAAATCGTTCAATATCCTGTGATGGTCTCGAGCAGTTCTAGCAGTATCTGAATCCCAACGTATGACTTCAGTTCGAGGAAACCACTCGCGAACAGCTTCTGCAGCCATCTGTGTTCCAGGGGATGACCTTCTCATCTGTTTGCCTGCGCACACAGGGCACACCGAATCAGATCTAACTCTATAGTTGCAATAGTGGCAAAGTAGTTTCCCACCAGAGGCACTTGAATTATCAAAATCACGATGAAAAGTAAGCGAGGTATCACACCTTGGACACTCACGAACCTTACCGCATTCCACACACTGTATAAAAGATGCAGATCCACGACGATTAAGAAATAAAATTACCTTCCCGCCTCCAGCCAAAGAATCCCGCATCCGGTCAATCAACTTACGACTGAGCATGTCAAAGTGACCTTCGGCACGCTCTTGCCGCATGTCGACAATTTCAGTCTCCGCCAACGACGAACTGAGTTTTGAGCTTCGCGCCTCAAGACGCGAGCCTAATCGATCAGGAAGTTCAAGTAATTGATAGCGCCCAGATCGGGCAGATCGATAACTCGAAACGTCAGGAGTGGCACTGCCTAAAACTAAAACAGCCCCTGTCTGTTCGGAAAGACGTTCAGCAACCACCCGAGCATGATACCTAGGCGCTTGGTCTCCCTGCTTGTAAGTCCATTCGTGCTCTTCATCGATTACTATAAGTCCTAGATTGTCCACCGGTGCAAAAATCGCCCCGCGTGAACCCAACACAATCTGGAAATCCCCGTGTTTAACACGCCACCACTGGTCATAACGTTGCCCTACAGTCAACCCTGAATGCAGTAATGCAACTTTTCCAGGAAATCGAGATGCAATTCGTTCTAAAGTTTGTGCAGTCAATGCGATCTCTGGCACGAGAAATATGGCCCTTTTGCCAGTTGCAATACAAGCCTCAATCGACTGCAGATAAACCTCAGTCTTTCCAGAACCAGTGACCCCATGCAGTAAAAAACGCCTTTCATTAGACTTCTTTAATGATTTATCTGATTGAATTTGCATTACGATCTGTTCGATCGCTTCATTTTGCGCAACTGTGGGTGAATGAGGAAATGCCTGTTGGAAAAAATGATTTGCTAAAGGATCGCGATCTCTTCTGATTTTTCGTATTCGCAAAAGGTGTTGATCAAAAGCCCATTTGACTGCAGTGACACCAAACAGACTATTCAATGAAGATTTAGTTTGAGCGATTTTTCCAGACCGGAACCAAACAAGTAATTCAGCCCGCCTGTATGACCTAGTGTTTGCATACCAGTCAATTAATGGATCTATCTGTGATTCACTAGCAGCCAGCTCGATTCGATTAGTGAAGACAGCCGACACGCGCGGTTTCTCCCACTCAGGCTGCGCAACAATAAAACGCTGTCGAATCATACGCTCAACAATTGAGACTCCTCCCATACCTAATAGTCGAATCACACGTGACTTGGGAGCTCGACTCCGCTTTCGAATGTAATCGAAAGCCCGCTGCTCCTGTTTTGAGAAATTACCGCGAGAATCTCCCGGGGATAACCAAACACGCAATTTGGAAGAAGCTCCAGGTGGCAGTAGCAAAGAACAGGCTGCGAAAAGTGTTGTCCGATAGTATTTGGCCACCCAACGAGCAACATCAATCAAATCCTGTGAGATGAACGGACCACCGACAGTGCGTGCATTGATTGAACGAATTTTTTGGAGCCCTGAAGGCTCAAACTTATTAATCTCAAATACCACGCCTTGAAGAGTGCGAGGGCCAAAGGGGACCCATACTAAATCGCCAACCACAAGCACAAGATCGTTGGGTACTTTATAGGTAAAAGTACGTGCTCGTTGGTCAGGAAAATCAACGGCTACTTCAGCGAACAGCACTCGCTACTCCAGGTGATCAGTGGTGTCAGATCTAGTCCATTATCGACTATGACTTGAAGTGGTCAACCATAAACCAAATACGAAGCGGAATTAAGCAACGTGTCTCAAAAGTTAGATGAAGTTAAGCAATCCACGTCCAGCTTCATGCAGGAAGTTCAGTTAACCCTAACGCCGTTCTTTGATCCGCGCTTTTCGTCCCGTAAGTCCACGCAGATAGTAAAGTCGGGAACGCCTAACCTTCCCACGACGAGTAACTTTCACAGATTCAACATTAGGGGAATGAAACGGAACAATTCGTTCAACACCCACCCCATATGACACACGCCTAACTACAAAGGTATCTCCAGCAGATGGACTCTTTGAATTAAGATGTCGTCCGGAAATTACGTTACCTTGAAAAGCTTGGACTCTCTGCCGATCCCCCTCAACAATTCGAAGGTTGACCGTGACAGTGTCGCCAGGTTGGAAGTCATCGATGTGGTCAAGCGTTTTTCGCTCAATCAATGATGCGGCATCCATATCTAAATTCTTTCATCGCGAAAAGACGCCCAGAGGCGTCGAGGTGTGTTAATGCAGAATGGAATTCTATAACGTCATAGCTGTCAGCAGCAATACCAATCAGAGTCGTTTTTTTACAACTGTGAGACAAATGCATAAATCAAGACGCCTCATCTGGTGGCCAGTTCTTGAGTAGATCGGGTCGCCGAGCCTCAGTTCTGTGCAAAGCTTGAGTGCGTTTCCATGCATTGATTTTCGAATGGTCACCGCTCAACAATACCTCCGGTACTTTCATCCCACGGTAGTTTGCCGGTCTGGTATAAACCGGACCTTCAAGCAACGCATCCGATCCATAAGTGAATGAATCATACTTAGCGGAATCCTCACCACCAAGCACTCCAGGTATTAATCGAACGACGGCATCAGTAAGCGCCATCGCAGGTATCTCACCACCTGTCATCACAAAATCACCAATTGAAATTTCTTCATCCACACAATGTTGTATAAAACGCTCGTCAACGCCCTCGTAATGCCCGCACACCAACACTAATTCATCTTTTTGAGACAGTTGATGTGCGCGGCGATGAGTTAACGGAAGCCCTTGTGCAGACATAAGGATGACATGCGGTTTCATTTCCGATGCTGAATCGCCAACTATCGAATCAACAGCGTTAACTAATGGCCCCGGCTTAAGTACCATACCAGGACCGCCACCAAAGGGAGCTTCATCTACTGTTCTACGATCGTCTGTAGCAAATTCACGTAACTGCACAAGATCAATTTCCAACAAGCCCGATTTAATTGCCCGACCGACAATACTGGTGCGAAATGGACCTTCAAACATATCTGTAAATAACGTTATTATCGAAATCTTCATGGCTTATAAACGAACAGTTCCCGTGCCCGGGGCTTGTAATACAACGCGCTGGTATATCCGACAATCAACTACATCAAACCACCAATGCAACTCCCTAACCTCGTTAACTTTAAATACTAATTATTATTACCCGTAACAATGACTTTCCAACAAAGATCGAGTCGGGTCAGGTAGGGTGCGATCCTCGCTCTCGACCTTGCAGCACTTCTACAGCGTGAGTTATCACTGGGACTACAACCGCCAGATTATCCGTCACTCCTGCAGTACTCCCGGGCAGATTAATTATTAGCGTTGATCCACGTACGCCGACGACAGCCCTTGAAATCATCGACATCTTCGTCATATTCAAGGATTCAGATCTCATGGCCTCCGCCATACCTGGTATATCAAATTCGATCAAAGACTTCGTCACTTCTGGCATGACATCCCTACTGGAAAGCCCGGTACCACCTGTGGTGAGAATAAGATCAGCTTCGCCGGCATCAGACCACGCAATTATTTGTTCAGACAGTTCGTTGAATTCATCCGGCAAAATTGTACGCGCAACAAGAGTGTGACCCGCATTTTGCATCATTTCGACAACAGCATCGCCACTTGTGTCGGTGCGTTTTCCGGCTGACCCTTTATCACTACTAGTTAAAACCGCGTAGGCAACTATTGCACTATCTCCCTTCAATTCAACAAGCCATTCTATTCATTTTCACAAATTGGACTGCACCATAGTACCAACGTACGGATACCGGAATTGTTGAACTCAAATCGCAAACATACATAGTTAATTCTCCGGATCCTAGCACGTCCCAGAGTACGTTCGTCACGTGGAAATTACATCAAAAACAGGCTCTGAATCTATTGTCCTTTAAAGTGGTAATATGGCACAATTTGTCGCGTATTGGGTTAAATAGGATGGAAATCAAGATAATCCAAAGCAGATTTTCTACCAAACACAAGCTCATGATTTTTGCTGGCGAATACGAACATCGAATCGATCCTCAAAGTAGGGTGGCTATTCCCGCACGATTCAGAATCGCGTTCGCACATGGCATTATCCTCGGACGTGCCTACGACAAGTGTGTAGTCGTCTATACTCCCAAAGAATGGGAACGCGCCGCCAGCGACATAGCCCAAGAACCGAGCACATCAGCAAGCGCACGGAAACTCGCTCGCCTCACATTCTCAGGAGCTTTCACAGGAAAACTCGACCGCAGCGGACGAATCGTCATTCCATCACAGTTACGTGAGTATGCCGAGTTGGGCGAAGACGTGATCATAGTCGGCACAGGCAGGTTCATAGAAATTTGGTCAATCAACGCCTGGGCTAGGGAACGAAAATCATTGATTGCCCAAGCAAGTGAAATCGCTGAATCAGCGCCCAAAATCAACAAGCTACTAGCACAAACCGAAGTGGAGACGGACGAGTGATTCTCATGGGACTTGAACTTCATCACACTCCGGTGATGATACCGGAAATTATCCAAGCACTGAAGGCGCATCCAGGTGGTCGCTATATCGACGGAACCCTCGGTGAGGGTGGACATTCTAAATCCATTTTAAGCGCTATTGAGCCAGGCGGTCAGGTACTCGGTCTGGATGCAGATGCAGAAGCAATAACTGTAGCGACCGAGCGACTCATGGAGCATGAAGATGCGTTCCTGGCGATCAACGCCAATTTCCGAGACATACGAGCAACAGCGCTGAGATATGAATTCGTACCGGTTCACGGAGTGCTATTTGACCTTGGAGTTTCGTCACTTCAGCTCGATCGGGAATCACGAGGGTTCAGCTTCCGGCGATCTGACCCGCTCGATATGCGATTCAGCTTCGAGCAACAATTAACAGCTGCCGACATAGTTAACCAATATGCTGAATCTGAACTTGCCGATCTAATTTTCCACCTCGGTGAAGACCGAGCCGCACGACGAATTGCCAAAGCAATCGTACATAACCGTCCGGTCAACACTTCGCTGGAGTTGGCAGAGTTGATTGAAAAAGTGAGTCCAAGGCGCGGAAAGCGCATGCATCCCGCCACTCGAACGTTCCAAGCTATTCGTATAGCCGTGAATGACGAACTATCAGCGTTAGAGACCGCCCTCGAACAGGCTGTTTCTCTACTTGGACAAGGTGGTCGCCTAGCTGTTATTTCTTATCATTCACTTGAAGACCGCATAGTCAAAAATTTCATCCGGAAACAGGCTTCTGATTGCATTTGCCCGCCTGGCACACCCATTTGCAAATGTAATCACCTTGCCACTTTAAAAATGGTCTCGCGGCGCCCTTTGACTCCAACTGAATCAGAGATCGAAACAAACCGACGCGCTCGTAGTGCCAAGTTAAGAGTGGCAGAAAGGATATGAACATCGCCTCCAAGTCAGCCTATATCGGCCCCCAAATTCATTGCCGTCAACTTCAGTTTACGACTTTGACCGAAGCCAGAATGAATACCGAACCCCCTGATACACAAACACCTCTAAGTCATCCCTATCTATTTTTCCATCCCACCCAACCGACATAGGAGATCATCATGTTGCAAGAGGACTTCAAAGTAGCCATAGATATAGGCACAACCAAAGTGTGTACGATCATTGCCCGAAAGCGTCCGGATCATCGAATTGAGGTAACTGGACTCAGTGTAGTCCCATGTGAGGGCATGAGTAAGGGGTTAGTTGTAGACCCCGCAGCTGTCACATCCGCAGTAGTGAAATCTATAGAAACAGCCAGTGAAGATGCCGGAGTCGATGTAGATACTGTTTATGCCGGATTAACTGGCAATCATGTGGAATCAAGCAATCGATGGACGAGCGTTCCCCGAAGTGAAGGAATGCGCGTAATCACTGACACCGACCTTTCTTCTGCGATGGCAGCATCTAGCGCCATTGATCTAGCAGACGATCGTAAATTGCTCCATGTAATCCCACGTAGCTACGCACTGGATGGCCTTCATGGTGTTCGAAATCCATTGGGGATGCATACAGGTGAACTACATGTGCAAAGCCACGTGATTACTGGATCAATTTCAAAAATCAATGAACTTGAAAATGCTATTTCAGGCGCTGGTGTTGGTATTTCCTCCATGGTTATCGAACCACTAGCCAGTTCACATGCAGCATTAACAGCTGATGAACGAGAAGAAGGTGCCATATTGATAGATGTAGGAGGAGGAACCTCAGATATCGCTGTGTATCACGATGGTGCGGTCTTACATACAGCTGTGATACCCGTAGGTGGATACCAATTCTCAAACGACTTGAGCATTGCCTTTGATATCGATTTTGATGAAGCAGAGAAACTAAAGATCCAACATGGCACAGCTGCCCCTGAGCTGACAGGAATGAAAGAGGAAATCACCCTTAATCCTCATTCTATGCATCAACCATTGATAATCACCAAACGTGAGGTCGGACAGATTTTAAAAGAACGAGCATCTGAGTTATTCCGGATGATCCAAT
The DNA here is from genome assembly GCA_002687335.1 of Chloroflexota bacterium. The sequence continues at coordinate 1,060 of NYZY01000069.1, read as the reverse complement.
TCAAATTAGAAGAACCGCATTTGGTAGATATACCGCTCGATCGAATCATATTTACTGGTGGTGGTGCCAAACTTGAAGGATTTTTGAACATAGCAAAATATATTTTCCAAAGAAAAGTAAGGCTAGCTAAGCCGCGCGGACTCGATGGAATGCCACCTGGAGCTGATGACCCCGCATACTCCGCTGCTGCCGGCATTGCCTTGTGGGGCATGCGAAACCTGCCAGCTAGCAGTCACGCCGAACGCCCTAAGTCTTCAGAATCCAAAAAACTATGGGCGAATGTTCTCTCAGTAGTCCGCAAATGGTTTTCAAAAGATAACCCGAAAGATAGGCAAGCTCTGAAAAAGGAGACGGCCGGCGCTTAGATCTACAAAGTGGAACCCAACCACTACACCAACTAGCTACGTCATTCGACCGAGTGACAAAAACCAAATATCTGCGACCGCTTAACTCATTCAATCTGAGCAAAGCGATCCCCAGGAGAAACAAGTAATGGTCGACCAGACAGTGACAACAATCGAAGAAGAAATCGGATTAGCCGCGATAAAGGTGGTAGGAGTTGGAGGGGGTGGTTCAAACGCTGTGTCGCGCATGTACCGCGAGCGAATTCCGGAGGTGGAATACATCACCGTGAATACCGACGCACAAGCCCTCTCACGATCCGATGTGCCTATGCGAATACGGGTCGGAGATCGAACTGCCCGAGGACTTGGAGTTGGGGGAGATCCGGCGAAAGGTCGAGAATGTCATGAGGAAGATCGTGACGAAATCAAGTCCGCACTAGATGGTGCTGACCTCGTGTTCATCGCTGCTGGAATGGGTGGAGGCACGGGGACAGGCGGTTCACCAGTTGTCGCTGAAGTAGCTAAAGAACTGGGCGCACTAACGGTCGGTGTAGTCACCAAACCTTTTAACTTCGAAGGGGCACGAAGAAAAAAACAAGCAGAAGAAGGAATCAAATCCCTGGCAGATGTCGTTGATACTCTGATTGTCATTCCAAATGACCGCTTACTGATAATGTCAAATGAAAGCCTCTCGATGGACATGGCATTTCGCATGG
>NYZY01000068.1 GCA_002687335.1 Chloroflexota bacterium | reverse complement strand
GACTGGAGTGCCATCTACTATGATGGAGAGGAAATTCTCATTGGAAAGAAGTACCCAGTTCGGATAGTTGACCGAGTTGGGGGTGGAGATTCATTTTGCGCTGCAATGATCTACGGCCAAAATCAAGATGATTGGAACTCACGCCAGGTCCTTGATTTCGCTGTCGCAGCCTCTGCAATGTCGCACACCTTTCATGGTGATTTCAACTTGGTAAGCGTTAAAGAAGTAATGGCTGTTGCAGGTGGCGATACATCAGGACGAGTCCAGCGTTAAAAGGTTGGATTTGAAATGAGATTTACTGTGAATATTGCACTTACAGGCACTGTTTAAAAGCCCATTGCGACCCCGTCTCGACGTGGATCTGCACCACCAAGCATTGTCCCGTGTTTGGTGAATTGAATGCCCTGTCCACCTCCGACAGCGTTGTGCCAGTCAGGTGCGACATGTACACGGTGACCTCGTCTAGCTAGGTCCTCCCGCATTTGCGCTGGGAATCGGTTTTCTAATAAAAGCATCCCTGTGTCGTAGATACGGAATCTTGGCGCCTCTATAGCTTCCTGTACATTCATGCCAGCATCTATGTGGTTAGACATCATCTGAGCTGTTGTATGTAGGATGCCCCAGCTGCCGGGAGTTGACAGGGACATTCGGATGCTCTTATTGCCAGTGGATTCGAATATTTGAGCTGGCGCAATACAGAAGTCCTGTTGTTTTCCCGGACCAATCAAATTTGGGCTGCCAGTGTCGGGGTCGATATCGAACCACTTGCACATATTGTTCATGAACACTCCCGTATCACCTGCTACTACGGCGGATCCAAATGCACCTCCGAGTGTCTGTGTAACAGTTACTGTGTTGCCTTCGGCGTCTGATGTTGCAAAGTGAGTTGTGAGTCCACTCGAATATTCGACTTTTACGCCGACAGGAGGGTGGTCAACTCGGGAGCGATTCCATCTTTCAGGAGGAGGTCCGGATGTTTCTAGCATGTCAATTTCTTCAGCTTTATCGGCGGCATATTCCGCGGACAATAATCGTTCTAGGGGTATTTCCACATAGGATGGATCTCCGGCATATTTCGCACGATCATCCGCAGCGACATAGACAGCTTCCACAATCTTATGGAGCGTATCGCTAGAGCCGTACGGTAGTTCGGCGAAATTGCTGAGTATGTTCAGCGTTTCGAGAATTTGGAACCCGGAGGAATTAGGTGGTGCGACTCGAATTTCGAATCCTCGATAGTTGGTGGTTAAAGGCTCCTGCCATACCGCTTTATATTTTGATAATTCTTCGCGACTGATGATTCCTCCAGAGTTAGCCAGACCCAACTGAATACGATCACCTAAGTTACCTTCATAAAATTCTTTTTGACCACCTTCCGCTATCGCTGCCAGGCTTTCGGAGAGTTGTGGAAGGCGTAAAAGTGAACCTGCACCCATACCGTTTCGTTCGATGAACACGGATTTTTGAGATGTTTCGAACTGATCAATTCGTACTAGGTTCTCTTCGAGCATTGCTGCGTTGAAAGGTGTGAGAGCGATGCCTTCATCAGCATATTGAATGGCATCTTGCATAACCCTAGAAAGTGGTAGTGATCCGTAAGTTTCGTGCATTGTCATCCAGCCCGAAACATTGCCCGGAACAAGGGGGGCAATAGGGCCGGTTTCCGCGTTGAGGTGATCGTACATTTCAGGATGTGCGGCGTTTGGGGCATGGCCAGAGAAATTTAAAACTCGCGTCCGATTCTCTTTGGCGATGTAAATAAGTGCAATTCCGATTCCACCGATCCCTGACATATATGGCTCAGCGACGTTGAGCGTAGATGCAACAGCCACAGCTGCATCGATGGCGTTGCCACCATCTTTTAGAATGTCTAGACCAGCCTGTGAAGCATACGGATGGGCTGAGGCAACCATTCCGCGAGATCCGATTGCTGGCGCACGAGCCGATCGACCATGGGGCGATGTTCCCACTGGAAATAAAGCATTTGAGTCAATATCTTCGACGTGATACATGGGATTGCCTTTCAGGCTTTGGTTGTTGATATTTGTTGCTTTAGGCTAGTGTTCCTAATTGGTTACGCGACTCAATTCGCTCTTCATCAGATCCATATGCCATAGAGTAGTGACCCTTGTAACCGGAGCTTTCAAGACGAGTGAACAAGTTATTGAAATTGATATTTCCTTTGCCAGGGATTAGGTGGACTTCATAGTCACCGCCGTTGTCAGCCAGCCTAACCTCTCCGATTCTTTCAATCCCAAATGCATCTAAAAATCCCTCAATACCTTCAGGTACTAAGTTTGAATGGTTCGCAGTGAAGGCCCATCCTAGATGCTCGGGTTTAATCTCGTCGAAATACTCCTTCGTTTCTTTGACGTTGTGCGCCATGTAGTGGACTTCTGCTTTATCGGGTTCGAAATTAAGATTTTCTAGGAGAATTTTTTGACCAGTGTCTGCACCGTATTTTGCGATGCGTTTGAGGCGTTCAACGGATGCATTTTTGCGTTCCGCAATATCGCCTGAGAAATGATACCCGGCATGTACGACCGTCCACTGGCAATTAAGCAAATTTGCTAGGTCCACACTTGCCCGCATGTAATCCTCGACAGCTTGTGCAACAAATGGAGAGAACTCAGCGACGTTTACCGCTGAAAGGGTATGTAGGCCTATAGATATATCATTCGATTCACACATATTACGAACGTTGCGTGCTCGTTCATTGGTCCACGTGTCCATGTGATTAGGACCCGTATCTGCGTTGAAGTCTAGGAAGAAAAACTTATTATCTATCGCCCAGCGTATTGCATCTTCTATGCGAGTTTTTCCAGCGTCGAAACCGATTCGATTCTTAAGTGACACTTGCTATTCCTTTTGTTTGACTTCAGGCAGTGAAAGCTACTTCCAGTTTTCGTACATTTTGCTTTCTTCCAGATTAATTATTTCGTATGGCAATCCTTTGGATTCAGCTGCCTTGCGTCCTTCCTCAAGGATTAGCCAAGTCCCACCCTTACCGATCACTCGCCTATTGACCATGATTAATTCACCTGCTACCAGCGACATTGTCGCTTTGCCGGTTTTTGGATTGACAATAGTTATATCTGCGTCTGCACCTTCTGATAATTGGCCCTTGTTCAACAGACCTATCATCCTTGAAGGAGAGTAGCTAAGTTTTATTACCGCTTCGGACATAGTCAAAGCACCAAATGCTACAAGTGCCATTGTTCGCTGTATTGCCACGTTTCTTGGTAGGGAACCACCGTCAGTTGAAATCGCATCCACCTTGAATGTGTCATCATCGTATTTGGCGGTTGCGAGGCTGAACGCGCTGGTTGCAGGGTTTACTGGGTAACTAAGGGAAGTGTTGGTTGCTGCCGACTCCCAAATTTTAACGGCTTCTTCTCCTGTCACTGTAATCACACGCCCGCCGTGTGCGGTTAAGGCTGAGCCATAGCCGTCTAGTAGAGAGGCCTTAATCCCTTTGTCCGTTGTCGGGTAGCCGCGTGCCTTGAGGCAATTCTGAGCGACGTTGTAGACCACATCACCATTTTCATCACACAGTCCGTTGGTGCCATTGATTTGAGCAAGGTATGCTTCCGTCACCCACTGTGATCGCATTCCTTCGATTAGTGATAGGGCTTCCTTGACCTCTTCGTGCGGTTCATCAACCATACCTCTGGTATATGAGTTGATATGGGCGACGTGCAGACGACCGTTTTCAGTAATATCAGGAACTTCTCGCAGACCAGTCATATCACTCCCAGAATCCTTGGTTCCTACATGAAAAGCAACCCAGGCCATTTGTTCATTGGCTGCTTTAACTACATTAGACGATGCTTCTGGAGTGAACGGATGGTAGCCACCAAGTAATTTAACTCCGATTCCTCCTTGTTTTTTGGTGTTGTCTATTACATCTCTAACAACACTCGGTCGAGGGTCGTCTTCAGATATTGTTGAGTGAGGGACCAAACCCATCAAAGAAGCGACGTTTAATCCTGCCCCACGCCGTAACATTCCTTCTGCCATGAGTGTGGGATTACCTGCAAGGTCAAGCGCTGTAGTGGTTCCGGACTCTACGAGCATGGCATGTCCATAAGCCCGATTTGTGTCATTTCCGAATACACTCGACACGTGTGCGTGGGTATCGATGTGCCCTGGCATGACGATTTGTCCGTCGACATCGATAACGTCGTCTGCCATGTCTAAATTGATGTTGTCCATGACGGATGCAATCTTGCCGTGTCTTATTCCGACGTCAAACCGTCCATCTATGTCATTTGCTGGATCAACGACATGGCCGTTTTTCAAGACCGAGTCGAATTGTTGTGCAGTAGTCAAAATAAGTTACAACCTAAAGTAAGTGTGGCACCATGAGCGTGGTTATTAGGAGATTCTACATAGGATAAGCCGTTAGTAACGTTTTTTTGGTGAATATACCTAGATCCACGGCAGGTAGAGAATGTTTATATGAATCAACATATTTGTCTAATTAATCTTTAGGATGTTTTCGTATCTAAAATCATTCAAAGATAAGACAATCCAGATCTCGATACCTTTCAATCCATAGCTCTATATGGTTTCTACAGAAATAACATCCCATTCTGGTGGCGGACGCCCGAGTCTTGACGCGTTTATCGTCTACGCAGGTAGAGGACTGCGAGATATGGGTCGGGGTCTCATCGCTGTAATTTTGGCCATATATCTATCTCAGATCGGGCTTTCGATACCTCAGATCGGGCTAGTCCTAGGCGCCAGCCTGGTTGGTGGGTTTGTGCTTTCACTCATCGTGATGTTTACGGCCAATGCGATTTCTCACCGTGTATGGCTCGTGGCTATCGCATCAATTACTGCGACGTCTATTTTGATGCTCTTTTTTACTGAGAACGTGTGGCTCATTGGGGTGGCATCGTTTTTCGGTTCTTATGCAGGTAGTGGTATGCACTGGGGACCGAGCCTTCAATTGGAACAGTCATCTTTGACACAGGTGACCAATTTTCAAACTCGTACCCGGGCATTTTCAAACCTTTCTATGTCATCAGCTGCAGGAAGGGCTATCGGTAGTGGATTGGTAGCGATTGCAACTTATTTGATAACAGTTCGTGGTTGGGAGTTGATTGATGCTTACCAAGTGCTGTTAGCGATCTATTTGGTAATTAACCTAGTCAATGCAATTACTTACCTGCCTCTTTCATCAGCAGCCGAACCTAAGGTGCATGCGGGTCAAATATTAGTAAATCCATTTCGAACCCGGTCACGCAGGTCAATTATCAAAATATCTGGATTGTTTGGCGTCGATTCATTCGCCGGTGGCATGATATTTGATTCTTTTTTTGCATTATGGATGTTGGAAAAACATGGTATGAATGAAGGCGTAATTGCCGCCGTTCTTATCGCTACACAGGCCTTAAACATGCTGTCGATTTGGTTGGCGCCTTTGCTGGCAAAGCGTATCGGTCTTCTCAATACATTTGTGTGGACACAGGTCGCGTCTAATATATGCCTAATTTTGTTTGCATTCTCTACAACAGGATCCATGGCAGTTGCGATATGGATGATTCGCGGTCTATTTGACGAGATGGATGTGCCGACAAGGCAGTCATACATGATGGCTTTAGTGCCGCCTGAAGAGCGTACAGTGATGGCTGGATCTGCGAATCTCGGGCGCGGTTTGGGACGGGTGCCGAGTTCCACGTTGACGGGATTTTTGTGGGCTGGCGCTTATACTGTCGCGCCGTGGCTGATTGGTGGCGGGCTTAAACTGGCCTACAATTTCGCTATTTTCTTCTCATTCCGAAATGTGAAAATCCCTGAAGAATCTGAGTGATCAGATTTGCATGATAATTACCGATTTTAGTCCCCAATATGGATTTGAATACGACAAAATTATTAGCAGTTTATTTAACGATCACAATCGACGTGAACACGTTCAGGGTGTTTGCGTAATAATGGCTTAATTTTGAAAATCATATCTCTGGAATCTCGTTGGTTGAATCGATGGTTATCGGTTCTGATTTTAAGCGCTATGGGACTTTTTGTGCCGGTTTTTCCAGCAAGCGCACAGGATAATGAAGAGATTGTTGGTTATACGATTGTTGGTGAAGACCCGGTGGGTCCTCACACTGTGCAATTACAAGTAAGCCCTGTGAGTCCGATAGTTGGTACCAGTCGTTTTGCTGTTCGGGTACGCGACAAGGTTACGGGTGTCGATGTTGATAATGCATTTGTCCGGGTATACGCGACACCTTCAGAAAAAGGGAAGAAACAATATTCACCGGCTCTCAATTCGCCATTTGACCCCATTTTTTATCTTGCTCAGTTAGATTTGGAACATGCGGGTGTTTGGGCTATAGACGTAGAAGTCGACTCAGAACTGGGCAGTGGTAGGACGGTGATGTCGATTCATGTTCAACCGCGTCAACGAAGCGGGGTTGGTAATGACTGGGGTTCTGGACTTTTCATTTTGGTCACACTTGCATTTGTTCTGGGGATTTCCTGGGTAGCGTACTCGTCAAAGAAGGTGTTAAGGCAAAGATCAGAACAGAAAATGAGGTAGCTCTTGGCATGCAAGAGTTACTTGTAGCTTGATGAGTTTTGCTATGCATATCGTTTTGATATTGAACTGAAATATTGACCGGATACGAACTGGGTGCTAGGTTTGCGTTCATATTCAAACAGCGCGACATCCCGAAAAGGGTTGTCGGTTATTGCAGAAATGCATTTGCATAACGGCCAAATGAGCAATAGCGCTTAAAATTTACTAATAGGAGCAATATATGACTGAACCAGTACGTTTCGAAGCAGAGGATGTTACTCCTAAAGAGAGTGGTATGGGAATGACGAGCGAGGCGGGTCCTTTCATCGCATCAGTTGAACGACTGATGATAAGGGTTCGTAGTGCCAAACTCAAAGATCATGCGCAGATGATTGAAAACCTCCAGGCCTGGATAGATAGGGCCATGAATGGTGGTATCGATGTTTTACGTGATGGTGACCAGATTTTGGGTACTTTGAATGCCAATGTCGAGGAGATGATTCAATCACGAACAATGTTGAGGCGAATCGTGTTCCCGATGGCGGGATTGACACTGCTGGCTGGTGCCTTGGCAGCGTTAACTGTAACCGTTTCCGGTTTGGAAGCGTTATTTCTATCAACTCCGCTTGAGATCGTGTTCGCTGCGGTGATTTTTGGAATCGCTGGTAGTTCATTTGCCGTTTTACTTCGAACGGTGACTATGCAGTTTGAGTATACGGAGAAGGTTGCTCTTTTTATGGTAGGCATCGCTAGACCATTGGTAGGGGGAGTTCTCGCTTTGGCAGTGTTTGCATTATTCGGAGCCGGAATTATCTCGCTGCCTCTAGTTTCCGACCAAGAAACGACCACTCGTGTAGCTTTTCTTGCTGGTATGGGTGGTAGCGGTATATTTGCTGGCCAATTGGCTCTTTTTGCCTTTGCCTTTGGCGCGGGAATTGCTGAAAGTTACCTGACGCCTCGAGTATCACATGGTATGGCAAGGGTGGCTGATCGAATATCATCCGCTACTCGGTAATTGCACTTAGGACTATAAGCAGGGCCGGTTATTATGACTGGCCCTGCTTTTTTAAGCTTTAAAATTAGCCAGTTGATCTGCAAAGGTAAATATTGCTGGAAGCCCACCCGTGTGAAGAAATATAATCGTTTCATCGTTGTCGAAAGCGCCTTCTTCGACTTGATCAATGAGAGCTGCCATCACTGTTCCTGTGTAGTTTGGGTCACAGATGATGGCATCGGTCTGCGCCGCTGTGTGAATCGCCTCCGCTACTTGCGGTGTCATAACGCCATAGCCTTCGCCCACGTATTGGTCTAACACTTGCATGTCATTTTCTTCGAATGTAACAGGGAGCCCTAGAATTTCTTGAATGTCTTTGTTGTGCTGGAATATGTAATCGCTTAGTGGGACATCGTAGTTCACGGTGACACCGGTAAACTTCCAGTTTAATCCCATTGATTTAGCGGCGATTATGAGTCCGCAAAGAGAGCGACCTGCTACGCCGATAATATGTATATTTTTCAGATTGTTATTCTCAATTTGTTCGAGCATTTCAATGCCAGCTTGAACAAATCCGATCATTCCCACGATTCTAGGGAATAAATGATCTTGAATGAGGTAGGGTTTGTGTCCTTGTTCCTCTAGCTGTTCCTTTAAATTCTTAGCGTATCGTTCAGCGTCATTCGATTGAAACTCGTCGAGTAGGTGCAGTTCAGCACCCAGTATTTTGTCGACCAGTAAGTTTCCTTGGACGATTCGATTTGCAGCGTTTTTCAGAATCAATATATATCGCATCCCGATCTTATTAGCAGCAGCAGCAGTCATTCGGGCATTGTTGGAGTGGTAGTCCATGATGTTGATCATCACGTCATATCCCTGGTCGGCGATATGTGGCATTTCGAATTCATAATGTCTAGCTTTGTTGCCACCATAAGCGAGCCCTGTCATGTCTTCGCGTTTAATCCAGATGTTTGGGCCGCCAAGTTTTTTTGTCAGGCGTGGCATCTCTTCGAGCGGTGTGGGCAAATGCGCTATTTGCATCCTTGGAAACCGATCAATGTGTTCTTGGAGTTGTTTACGGGTTAAATTTTGTGTCATAGCAATGAATTGTGTTCGATATATGTCATGGGCAGGATACGAGTGGAGATCATATACCTACTCGGTGAATTTGTCGGCGTGTGCGAACAGCTGGGGGAGTCCTCCTGAGTGTATGAAGCAGATAGGTTCGTTTAAATCTATTTGGTCTATCCTAAGTTCGCCTATCAAGCTTGACATAGCTTTACCTGTGTAGTTTGGATCT
>NYZY01000067.1 GCA_002687335.1 Chloroflexota bacterium | reverse complement strand
CACGAACAACCCAGGAATTCGACTCTAGCCGAACCAGAAGACTGTGGGAATTTCCTAGCAAGATATGATCCAGAAGTAGCTGCCGCCGCGGTCAACTGGTTCTTAGCCGGAACAAAAGTCATCTCAAACGATTTTCATAACTCAAGTCCTGCCCATACCGACACTCAAGCTAGTGATTTCTATCCTTAAAAACTTTGCCTATACAACGGTAGACCAGTCATACCGATCTGATAACGTTCAAGCGTACCTGCATCCTTAACCGTCACATAAAGATCTCCGCTATCCCTAGAACCGAACGCAACATTCGTCGGTTGATCACCCCCGACGATGATACGCTCGACTACCGAACCGGCAGTGTCTACAACAGTGACATCTCCCTGACCTACAACCGCACAGTATAAAAACCCATTTGATCCTACAGCCAATCCATCACCCCCTGTGAAACCTGATTTACGATTTCTATCGACCAAATCAGTGAATACTTCTCTAGGCCCTAAGGTGCCATTATCGTTCCACTCATACCGGTACACCAATCCGGTTATAGTTGCAGTTACATACAAAGCGTCATCTAGGCCAAACGCTAGACCATTGGCAAATTGCAATCCATCATCAAGAATTGTTGCGCTTCGACTTGGCAGATCAATTCTGAACACTTTCCCATCAATTTTAGGATACGAAAGACGTTTTTCACGCGCCTTCTGGAATACAGATCGGGAAATTCCTGAATCGGTCATATATAGCGCTCCATCTGGACCAAAAGCTAAATCGTTAGGAAATAAGAAATTCGTACCATCACCACCAGTGAGAATCACCTCGGACAAACCATTAAGTTCGACTTTTTTGATCGATGGAGGATTCATTGATTCAGCCACCCATAAAGTACCATGAGAGTCGACAAGCATCCCATTTGGACGGCCCGTCCTAGCTACAACATTTTTGGTCAGTCCATCTCGCGAAATAACGGAAACACATCCTTTTTCTGGGCTCATTTCAACAACCGCCCACCTACCGTCGGAAAGAAGAACCGGAGCTTCTGGTTCGCCGAGATCTTGGTGAAAAATTGATGTTGCCTGCATAAACAAGTCCTACCTTGAGGTTATAGATTGATTAGATAAGCGAAATTAGGAAATAGAAGTCAACACGACATTTCTGTAGTTACTTCCACCCAATCACAGAGTGGATGATCACCAGGCATTGTTGTACCTTTAAGTAAGTTGGTAAACAAGCAGACCGGTTTTTGTCCGATGCTTCCTGTTTGGGAATTCAACATGTAGCACAGTGAGTGTGATGGCAGTCACCAAATTGGGACTGGATCGGCATGCCGATCCGCTGTATTTCAGTGTAAAACCTACCATCGGACGCACAAGGTGATAATAAATTGAAAGTTCTATTTTTGCAGGATGTCCGACCCACAGCGCGTGCAGGGGATGTAAAAGAAGTAAAAGACGGCTTTGGTAGGAATTACCTCATTCCACAAGGCTACGCTGTAATTGCGACAGAACACGAATTGCGCCGCGCAGCTAGCCTCCGTCAACAAGCAGAAGACAGACGTCTTGTGGAAGCTAAAGAGTGGCAGGAAGTCGCGGATGGTCTTAAGGAACAGAAGGTTCGCATAGAAGTACGAACTGGCCCAACGGGGCGCCTGTACGGTTCTGTCACCAATACGATGATCGCAGAAAAACTTGGAGAAATGACCAACCGAGAAATTGATCGTAAGGGGATACAGATACCCGCGCCTATCCGTGCAATTGGCGATTATAAGATTCCAGCGAAGTTCGTGGACGGTGTTTCTGCGACCCTTGCTGTAGAAGTAGTGGCCGACGATGCATCGATCGAATTGAACAAGCAAATGGAAGAGGCAACAGCATTACTTACCGAAGAAGACACCAACGTTCTAGACCCGTCTTTTGAAGATGTATTAGCCGCAGCCGAAGCAAAAATCGACGAAGAAGCATCCGAATCTGATGAATCATCTGATGACTCGGAATCAGATGGCGACCCAACAGAAGACTCAAACGAAAAGCCCGAAACGTAAATCCTGATCAACAGTCAAATTTACTGGTCCATAGCCTTAATGCACTAGATCATCATTTTGGATTTGTCACCCGTGTAAATACCTGCTGGCATAGGCTGAATTTCCCACAGGCTATGAAAGGCCAGATAAATGCAGCAATGCAACGTCGTTTGGGTCTTAAATTTCGCGCTGCATGCAAGGTATAGTGCTTGGTATCGATGCAAGCCAACAGACTACCCCCACATGACTTTCAAGCTGAAGAAGCAGTTCTAGGTTCTATCTTGATCGACAGCATGACGATCACCCAGATAGTAGGCTTCCTTTCTGCGGACGATTTCTATCGCGAAACCAATCGCCAGTGCTTTGAGGTTTGCTACGACCTGTTCGAACGCGACGAGGCAATAAACCAGATCACGGTCTGGCATGAAATGGAAAACAGAGACTGGTTAAAAGACGAGGGTCCGGGATACCTTTCTAACCTTGTAGCGGTCACGCCAACCTCTGTGCATATTAAACACTATGCTAGTTTAGTGCACCGCACAGCTACTATGCGCAGGCTGATCGACACCGCTATCGAAATCGCTGATATCGGCTATCAGGACAATCCGGATGTAGATGACGCACTTTCTACTGCTGAAGATGCGTTATTCGGAATCCGCCAAGGGACGCAAAACCGAGATTTCGTTCCGCTAGCAGATTCGCTGGTACCTTACCTAGAAGAATCCTCTCCCCTAGATCAGATGGATGGGCAGCAAGATACTTCACCAATAGTCACAGGATACAAACGCTTAGACAATCTGCTTGTAGGTGGGCTACAGAGATCCGACATGGTAGTTCTTGCGGCACGACCATCAGTTGGAAAATCGATGATGGGACTGAACTTCACCCTCAGTGCAGCCAAAGCGGGGTACAAGGTAGGGATTTTTTCTCTTGAAATGGGTCGAGAACAAATTGCAATGCGACTACTCGCAGCCCAGTCAAGAGTAAACCATCAAAAAATTAGAAGCCGAATCCAGTCTCCTAGCGAGGAAGACCAAGTAATCAACTCCATCGGCCTGCTATCAGATCTGACTATTTATGTAGACGACACACCCTTTCAAACAGTTGCTGAGATGCGTGGCAAAGCTCGTAGATTACAAATGACACACGGTCTGGATTTTTTGATCGTCGACTACATGCAATTAATCAATGGAGGCTCGAACGGGCGACGTGATGGCAACCGCGCTCAGGAAGTGTCTGAAATCTCCCGACAAATGAAAGGCATGGCGAGAGATCTCAAAATTCCTGTTTTAGCTATTTCGCAACTAAGCCGAGCCGTAGAGCACCGAACTTCGCATCGCCCGATGCTTTCAGACCTCAGAGAATCCGGCTCGATTGAGCAGGATGCCGACGTCGTAATGTTCATCCACAGAGAGGAGAAATTCACAACCGAGGAAGAATGGAATAAAACACACCCTACGGAGCCGTTTCCACGAGATAGAGCAACCCTCATCATAGCCAAACATAGGAACGGACCAACCGACGAAGTAGAAATGAAAGTTCGGGATGCAGTAGGAATTTTTGAAGAGTTGTCATATCAAACACAAGATGCACCTTCATATGTATCTGGGCTCGGAGTCGGACGGTGAAAGAGGGATTCCCGCGAGGGGTTAATTTCACACCAGTTCCTGATCCACTCCTAGCATCTTTACTAGAAGAAATCGATTCCCTTGACGAACTCAAGGTCATTCTACGAACAATTCACGCATTGCACCGCCAACGAAAAGTTCCCGCATCCATATCACTTTCAGATCTTTATTCTGACCGAACGGTAGCAGCTATGCTTCATACATCAGGTCGGGAACTTGAGGAGTTGGTCCAATCTGCAGTTTGCTCTGCATCAAATCACGGAATATTACTGATAGTAGAAACAGATAACCCTGAGAGTCAGATTTTTCTAAACACTGAACCGGTTAGGCGAGCTCTGGTAAGGAGCGGGATGGATATTGCACCGAAGCATTACCAGCCCGCAGAGACTTGGGCGAGCACCGAGGCAGCCTTAGAAAAGTTAGATGCAATAACGTTCTACGAACATAACGTGGGGCATATCACTCCTTTGATCGCAGAAAACATTCGAATGGCACTGGAACAACACCCAGAAGACGAAGTGCTTTTGGCGATACGCAAGGCAGCAGAAGCGAACGCAAGAAACTGGAATTATATAGCTGCAATCCTTCGCCGATGGGCGATCGAAGGCAGGCCTGAGGAGCTTGATCATGGAAGGGATGGAACCGCTGAACGAAATCTTAAAGAGGATCGGTCAGACCAGTTCTACAGAGAATACCTCAAACGACAGCGAGCTCGAGGAGCTAACTAGCGCGGAGGTTCATTGCGACATATGCGATGACAAACGTTGGTTTGTCATCGCACCGAAAGAAAATTCTCCAGCATCGGCCCGGACGGTCATCCCCTGCAAGTGCCAGGAAAGGGTCTGGGGGGTGAAATCCTCAGATCGCATCAGGCAGTACTCAGATCTAGGACCGCTAGAACGACTGACATTTGATGCAGTAGAACTCGGCTCCAGTGACACTTTCTCCGAACCTTCGAGCTTTCGAGAAGCCTACCATGCAGCACAGAGATTTGTTTCTGATCGACAAGGATGGCTGGTCCTGTCGGGGCCATCAGGTACTGGAAAGACACTCCTCGCAGCTGCAGTCGGCAATGCCCTAGTGGAAACTAACCAACCGGTTCGGTTTGTATCCGTACCCGATCTCTTAGATCACCTGCGATCAGCTTTCGACCCGGCAATCGGCGCACAATTTGACGATATCTTCCTACAAGCCATAGAAGCTCCGATACTCATCCTTGATGATCTGGGAGTCCAGTCAGGCACAGCTTGGGCAGATGAAAAACTGGATCAAATTCTTACTCATCGCTACAACCGACGCCTACCGACAATGGTCACTACCGGACAACGCTTCGATGAGTTGAACGATCGTCTACGCACTAGATTAGGGGACCCATATTTTTCGAATTTGGTACACATAAAGGCCGGAAGTGGAACTCCAGACATAAGACACTCGGGTCTGGATATCCGTTTGGCCGAATCAATGACATTTGACAGTTTCACATCCAAAGGTGCAAGCGGGGCATCATCAGCGCAGAAACGGTCATTATCCGAAGCCATGGAAGCAGCAAAAGTATTTGCGGACCATCCAGCAGGCTGGCTGTACCTCGCAGGCCCAACTGGAGTAGGAAAAACACACCTTGCAGCCGCTATTGTCGGGGAAAGTATCCAACAGGGGCGCAACGTACTTTTCAAATTCATTCCCAACCTGCTTGACGATCTTAGAAGATCTTATGGTCCATCTGGCGAACAATCATTTGACAACATATTCGCTCAAGTACGTGATGTAGACGTGTTAATACTCGACGATCTTGGAGCAGAAGTATCAACGGTATGGGCGGAAGAAAAGCTTTACCAGTTAATCGTGCACAGACACGACGCCATTATGCCCACTGTGTTCACCAGTCGCATAGCGCTTGAAACTATTGGAGATTCAGAATCTCGAATCACGTCTCGATACTCAGAAGCGATAGTCTCGCGTCTTACCGATGCCAAAGTCGTAGCTGAACGGTATTTATCAGCCCCTGATTTCAGACATAGAGGTGCTTCCCCTCGACCTCGGGCGACGAAAAAAAACGCACGCCGCACATGAAAGCTGACTTGCCAAAAAAATCATGCGTGTTTTGCCGCATCATAAGTGGAGACAGCATCGCCAAATGGGAAAAACATCCCACCAATCAAGCAAACGCTGTATGTTTTCATAATCGTTTGAAATGGGCAGAAGTGATGTTACTAGTAGTTCCAGTTAAGCACATGACCCAAGGCGAACTGTGGTCTTCGAATACCCTCATCGAATGCGCTAGGCTCGCTGTGGAAATGGGCGATAAACACTGTAGCCAGCACGGTTACCGCCTGATCGCAAACTTTGGTCGGAAAGCGCATCAAAGCCAAATCCACGCGCACATACATGTAGTCTCAGGTATCTCACGCCAGGTAAAAGAATCGACTTTCAAATCACACATAAACAAAAGAAATGATTTGGTTATGGAAGAATACTCAATTGAGGAGACGCCATTCACAGCGAGGATCTCGTCCAGCACTGATACCAATCAAAGGGAGATGTGGAGTACGGAATTAATAAATACAGCAGCTCAGGAAGCTCTAAAACTTAGCAAGCAACGCACACCAAAGGGGTATCGCCTTATGGCTAGTTTTGATCCATCCAAAAATTCGCTTTGCGCGGGCAATAACCCTTCTGAGTTATTTTTGATGGGGGGTGGCCAATTAGGATTATACGTCTAGCTAACCTCAGGGATTAGCTGGGTGTGCATCGACAAGCAATCCTAATTCTTCGTATCTAAATATGCTGTGCAATCGCCATGGTTACAACAGAAAGTACCACGAACAAAGCAGACATTTTAGAAAACACCGCCGCTCTATTTTGCAGGTTCCGCAGTCCAGACTCATCGGAAGTTCCAGCGCTGACACCTATTATTTTCTTGCTATACCGCCCTGAGATGACTCCCAACCCATACCCAACCACCGCTGTGACAAAACCCAAGAAGATGGCAATACCCCAATTAGTAGACCAAAGGAAGTCGAATAAAGGATCTCGCACCCGAAATGCCATAGCGAGGCCGAATATCATGGTCATCCAAGCGCTCGAGTGAATTAGCGCCTGCATTGGCTTAACCAACTTCTGCATAACAGGTCCAAAATGTTCGGACCCTGTTTTCAAAAGTGCTGGTTGAAGGACAAAAGCAAAAAATATTATGCCGCCGACCCATATGACCCCAGGCAGAATATGTAAAAGTCTTAGAAATATAATCTCGGCGTTCACAGCACTCTCATTCTCCGCATTACACACCACAAGTTTGTCATTTATTTAATCGAACGTAATTCCGATTTTAACTGCTCCGTCAACCCGCTCTCTTGCAACCTCAAATGCCCGATCTATATCAGCAATATTGACTCGATGAGAGATGATTGGTGCAACATCGATTTGACCGCTACTAATAAGGCGTACTGCCTCTGCATAACTTTTCAGGCCAACCTCATCTTGTGAGCCTAATACGGTAAAGGCATTTGCGCGACTCTTGAACATCTGAGAATAATCGAATAGCACGGGGTCTTCGGATTCCGGAAGTCCAAATAACACGACGTTACCTTCATCACGAACGAAATGAAATGCCTGAGATAATGTTTCGGTTGATCCAACGGCTTCAATTACAACATCTGCACCAATACCGCCTGTCATATCATTGACTGCATGGACAGCATCTTCTCCCGTTACATCAATTGCTTGATCAACGCCGTAGCTAAGACCCAACTCGCGACGCCAGGACAAAGGCTCGACTGAAAAAATTTTCTCAGCCCCAAGTAGCTTCAATTGAAAATCCCAAAATAATCCAGCACTGCCCTGCCCGATTACGACGCACGATTGACCTTGAAGAGTTACAGGCAAACGTTTCGCTGCATAAACGACAGTTCCCAATTGTTGTGACAGCGTGATTGTGTCGACATCAACGCCTGGTGAAAGTTTCAGAACATGTGCATCATCTACAGCCTGATATTCAGCGAAACAGCGTGAGTTCCATATATGCGGGGTAGTAAGCACGATATCGCCTTCAGCAATTCGATCCGAACGTGATTGAACGACTTGACCCATAGCTTCATGACCTGGGTGTCCTGCCATAGCCGGGAAAGCATGCATCGCCCATCCAGTATCTAACATATGCAGATCGCTGCCACAGATTGAAGCAGCAATCGTGCGGACCAGCACCTCGTTTTCAGCGATGGATGGAATTCGAACTTCCTCGCACCTAATTATTCCCAAATCTACGGCCATTGCCGCTCGCATAATGGACGGCATTACGAGTACGCTGCCAGTTCCGGTCCGTGAAGTGACCACATTTCATCAAACATATCGCGGATTTCACGAAGAGACAGGACAGCCGAGGTTAATGGATCAAGCGCAACGGCATGAAACGCGGCCTCTCTGTCACCATCGATAATAGCGTTTACCGCCATTTGCTGCACCGCCTGGTTCGATCGGCTCAGCGCCGCAAGCTGTCCAGGAAGTTCCCCAACGGCCATGGGGTGAAAGCCAAGCTTGTCGATGAGAATCGGCACCTCGACACTACTGAGATCAAGTAAATTATCAATAAATCCTTCGTTTGGAACGTTCCCATTTATCACTATTGAACGGTCAGATTCCATCGCCTCGATGATCCGACAGGCATATTCCTCTGAACGCTCAGCTGCAAGAACCCGATCAGTATTTGCATCTTCAAGAAGGTCGGCATAGTGATCGTCGACTCGCGTAGTACGTCTCTGTAGGTCCTGGCGAATTTGGTTCAAGCTAAAATCCTCAATCGTTTGTCGGTTGGTCCGAAAGTACGGCGTGTATTCAGACATATGACGGGTTGACTCTGTTACGAAATAGCCGAACTGCTTCATCACTTCGAAGCGAACAGTATCTTGAGAGAATATTTCAGGGTCTTGCATAGCCTTAAAGATCTGAGGGTAGGCATCTTTACCGTCAACTTCAAATCTGAGGAACCAAGCGAGGTGATTAATACCCGCAACCCAAGCATTTACCCTGTCTTTGGAAACTCCAATGTAATTAGCAAGATCAGCCGTCGTATGCTGAACACTATGGCAAAGACCAATCGTTGGAACGTCAGTCGCTTCAGCGATCGCCCAGCATGTGATCGCCATCGGATTGGTGTAGTTAAGCAGGGTCGCTGCCGGTGCGACATCCGCTATGTCTTCACAAATATCAATAAGCACCGGAGCAGTACGGAGAGCCTTAAAGACACCACCAGGACCAACCGTGTCACCAACTGACTGATCCACACCGTATTTCAACGGTACTGCGATATCGCGCTCATAACTGTCGCCAACTCTGATAGTGGTCAAAACGTAGTCTGACGCATGAAGCGCTTCTCGCCTATCAGAAGTGGTTTCAACTTTTATATTTGTACCTGTATCACGAACAAGTTTATTAGCAAACTTACTCATAAGCACAAGTCGTTCTGGATCGGTGTCCATCAAAGAAACCGTTGCATCGGACAGTTCAGGCACACATACAATATCCTGTAAAAGCCGTCGAGCAAATACAACGCTACCAGCGCCTATTAAAGAAATTTTTGCCAAGTTATATGTCCTTGATGGTTTTTAAATTTTGGCCGACTCTTTATCAATCAGATAAGGCAAATTAGCACACGAAATCAAACTACACCACAATAGAAATGATTAGGTGGCACCAAGCTCGTCAAGCAAAGCGATACTTCGCCTTATCCCTCGAGGGTCGAACGTCGCCTTAGCATCGAACAAACCACCGGATAAATTTGCTGCCACAATAGTTTTGGAACGAGAAAAATGTCGACGCAGCCTTCTTGCAAATTTATTTGGTTGAGGTTTGTTAGTAGAAACAAAAAAAGCATCCCCTACACGTAGTACCTGTATACCCGTAGTCTCATCAGATCGAACTGCTATTTCAACATTTCTTCGCTGTACCGTTTCAGCGGCTGCGCTGTTTGCTTGAGTCGCAAGCAACAGGCCGAAAGCATGCACGTCTTGAGAATTTCTTTCGGAATGAGTTGGATCAGTGTTATCGGTCCACCAATCAAACGGGCGTATATCGTGTGACGGTGCTTGCGAGAATAGTGATAGCCCACCACCATTTTGTTCGAGTGCCCAACAGGCGTAACCGGGATAATCAGCAGTCCACATGGTAGATGGTCCAATTATGGTCGCAGGGCATGCAAAATTCACTATACGCGCGATCCCAGTTCCATCTGAGCGATTTATCGCCATCACAAATAACGCAGGATTTCCAGGCAAACCGGGACCATCAATAAAAGTCGAAACATCGGGAAGAAGTGTTGCAGTCGATCCCATTGAGGCTGGCTCCATCGAATCCAGAGCGGCCAGCGCAGATCCGCTCACCAGTTCAGGCAAGTAAGCGATGTAATTAACGTATTGAGGCTCATCCCGCCAAAGGGGAGGAGACGTTCCATTACCAGTATTCGTGAGCCATATCGAATTTTCGTCTATAGCTGTAGAAGCACTGACTGCAAGCTTTATCGCATCAACTATTGACTCAGCGATACCCCATACGTCGAGACTAATTAATGCAACCCGGCTTCCTTGCGATTCGAGCACTATCACTCGCACGAGAAGGTCATCAGCAATACCAGTAGATACACATTCCGGATGTTCCGGACCGTCAATTACAAAGCCAATGGGAGGCGTAATTACAACCTTCCCAGTCCCGGCCTGGAACAAAGTCGGCTCAATTTTGCCTGGCATTTCCAAAACCACTCGAATAAACACCTTTGTGTAGAAAATAATATTCAGTAATGATATTAGCCCCAAAAGGGGTTGGAATGTCGTCAATCCTACTCGCGGATGATACTCTCGCAGGGTTCATAAATGACCATAATAGGTTCAGGAGAAGTTCGTTAATGACAGCGCTAGAACAATTTGAAATTTTCGATGATGGGTTTCAGAGAGCCATCGGACCGAACCCGAGACTCAATCTACTTGTCGACGGACTAGCCTTTGCTGAAGGTGTTTGCTGGATACCAGATCAAAATAAAGTGATTGTCAGTGACATCCCCAACAACCGAATCGTTAGTTGGAGCGAACTCGAAGGCTTTGATATTTACCGTGAGCCATCAGGTTGCGCAAATGGAAATACGGTTGATAACGAAGGTCGTGTTCTGTCCTGCTTGACACGTGGAAGAGCAGTTATCCGTGAAGAGCATGACGGAACAATAGTAACCATTGCTGATTCTTTCAACGGCGGAAAACTAACATCACCAAACGACGTAGCGGTTAAATCGGATGGTTCAATTTGGTTCACAGATCCAGATTATGGATTTTTACACCCTGAACTTGGACACGGGGAAAAACCCGAACAAGATCGTAACCGGGTCTTCAGGGTAGATCCAGAGACATTTGATATCTCATTAGTAAGCGAAGATTTCGATAAACCCAACGGGATTACCTTTTCACCTGACGAATCGATTCTTTACGTCGGTGATACTGGCCGCACACATGGGGAGTTTAGACCTCATCAGTTGATGGCCTTCGATGTACAAGGGAATCGCTTGGAAAACCCCAGATTATTTGCTGAAGTTAACCCGTACGTCCCCGACGGATTTAGATCGGATACAGACGGCAATATTTGGATCGCGGTAGGAGATGGTGTTCAAGTCTTTAGCCCGACGGGCACCCTCATGGGTAAAATCCATACTCCCGAAGTAGCTGCGAACCTATCATTTGGCATGTCAGACAACCAGACACTATTTATTGGCGCTACAAGCTCAATATGGAGCATCGAACTTAACACGGCAGGAGCAACCCGACCCCAATCTAGTTAAGCGCAAATTTTCTAATGTAATCATTGTCTAATCTAATAAGTCCAACAGGAAATAACCATGACTGCAGAACCTAAGACATTTTCAAATCACCGGTCTACAAGAGCAGCCCAAGATTTACTGCAGGGTATAGAAGTAATCGATGATCTTTTCCATGAGCTAATCGATACAGAAGCCCAAATTGAAAAACATTGGAAGGGTTGTGAATGGGCTGAAGGCCCTGCCTATTTCCCCGAAGGTGATTACGTATTGTGGTCGGATATTCCTAATAACCGCATACTAAAGTTTGATGCAGGCTCAGGGGTTACCACGGTATTTCGAGAACCTTGCAATAACACGAACGGTCACTTCCGTGACCAGAAAGGCCAACTTGTTTCATGCGAACATGCAGCAAACAGGATTTCTCGCACTGAACCAGACGGCTCAGTAACATCTCTCATAGATAACTGGCAGGGCAAGCGCCTTAACTCGCCAAACGATCTCGTCGTGAAATCAGATGGAACAATATGGTTCACTGACCCTCCTTACGGAATTCTTTCCAATCGTGAAGGTAATCAGCGGGAATCAGAATTAGAAGGTAACTTCACTTACAGATTTGATCCTGAATCGAAAGAGCTCTCAATCGTAGATGATGTCGCTGACCGACCCAATGGCCTTGCATTTTCTCCAGACGAAACGATGCTCTACCTGGCTGACACCGGTGAACCAAGAGATATTACGGTATTCGATGTGACCAAAGATGTGACCAAAGATGTGACCAAAGATGTGACCAAAGATGCAACCGCATTGTCAAACCGCAGATTATTCGCAAAAGTTCGACCAGGAGCAGCTGACGGTTTACGAGTTGATGAACAGGGGAACATATGGACTAGTGCCATGGATGGAGTACAGTGCTACTCAGCTACCGGATCGTTATTGGGAAAAATTCTAATCCCTGAACAGGCAACAGCAAATCTCGTATTCGGCGACAAAGACGGAAAGCGCATATACATATGTGGTGACACATCACTTTATTCCGTCCGGGTCAAGGTCGCAGGTGCCGGTCGTTACTGGTAGATGCCAGGAGTAACAAAACCTAAACGATAGAGATTTCGGGTAGCAAAATATGAAATTTGCGCCGAAAATGATTTACTCAATTAGGTCTTAATGAACCCGAACAGGCTGGGCTGTAATGAAAGTGGCAATCGGCGCCGATCATGGTGGCTACGAACTCAAATCTGACATAGCGAAACTTCTTGAAAGTCTGGGGCATGAGGTCATAGACCAAGGAGCTCACGAGTTTGACCCTGAAGACGATTTCCCCGATTTTGCTGCTCCGGTAGCAGCTGCGGTGCAAGCAGGCAACGCACAACGAGGAATCATCATATGTGGAAGTGGAGTGGGAGCGACAATAACAGCAAATAAATTCCCAGGCGTAAGAGCCGGATTGTGCCACGATACTTACTCAGCTGGTCAGGGGGTTCAGCATGATGATATGAACGTCTTATGCTTGGGCGCTCGTGTGGTCGGTGTAGCGCTGGCAGCAGACCTCGTGAAATCCTTTATCAATGCGCAATTGGAGGTCAACGAACCTAGATTTCAAAGGCGATTGGACAAGGTGACAGCTATTGAAAAAAAACAGATTTCAAATCAGTAACAATCGCCTCTGTCACAAGACACTGCGACAGATCAAATGATATCGGGAAAATAAACACTGAAAATATGAATAATATTCAAAAGGCAAAGGAGAATGGCCAATCAATTTGGCTCGACTCCATTAGCCGCCAAATGCTCAATTCGGGGGAACTCCAAAAATTCGTCGAGCTCGGAGTAACCGGTGTTACTTCGAATCCTTCGATCTTCGATAGTGCCCTGGCTGAAAGCGACACTTACGATGAGTCACTAATCGAATATGCCAAAGATGGATCTAGTCGAGAGATTATATTTGAACGGCTTGCAGTGGAAGACATTCGCGACGCTGCCGACGTCCTTAGACCCGTATATAACCGTAATCATCATAAAGACGGTTATGTGAGCATTGAAGTCTCACCAGTTCTTGCGCATGACACTGAAGGCACAATCACTGAAGCTCGCCGATTGTGGGCAGCAATAAATCGCCCTAATGTCATGATCAAAGTGCCCGGAACACCATCGGGCATGCCTGCCATAAAAATCTTGATTTCCGAGGGGATCAACGTAAATGTTACGTTGCTGTTTTCAATCGATGCATACACCGCTGCAGCTCAAGCCTATATCGAAGGTTTAACTCAGTTTGCTCAATCTGCAAAGGGTGTGCCATCAACAGTAGCATCTGTTGCCTCATTCTTCGTAAGCAGAGTCGATACGTCTGTTGATAACGCACTCCCCCAAGGACACGAGCTAAAAGGGAAAATAGGTACCGCCAACGCTAAACTTGCATATGCCAAGTTCAATGAACTATTTGATCGAAATCTAGGCGGAGGAGGATCATTCTTCCCTCTGCACACGACCGGTGCGCAGGTGCAACGACCTTTATGGGCATCTACTGGAGTAAAGAACCCCGCATATCCCGACACGATGTACATAGATGAACTAATGGGGCCAGATACAGTCAACACTATTCCCGAGGCCACCATGACGGCTTTCGAGGATCATGGTAACCCTGGATCTAATTTGACTATTGGACACGATAAAGCCCAGGCTGAAATGAAAGCCCTGGCAGACGCAGGAATTTCTATAGATTCGATTACCAACGAACTTCTAATAGCAGGAGTAAAGGCATTTGCCGATTCGTATGAGTCCCTGCTGAATCGAATCGATGAAAAATTACAAGCCATCAGATAGAAAAAAACAGCCACGTCATTCAGCCAACTGGAGATAGTCGATTTGGTTGACGAACAGAACTCGGTAACTGTGGCGCTTGAACGTCTTGTGGACACCTCATTTGCGTCTAAACTTTGGAGCCGAGACTCTAATCTTTGGCCCGAACCATCGGCAGGAGCAGAACCGCCCGAAAAAACATTGGGTTGGCTAGACTTGCCGTATAAGTTATCGAATTTGGCTGGTCATTTTAAAAATCTAAACAGCCAGATTATAGCGGACGGGTTCTCGGATATCGTCCTTCTCGGTATGGGCGGTAGCAGCATGACATCGCTCGCATTAAATGAGCTTTTCAACGAACCCTTAGAGAATGAATTTCCAAGTTTGAGATCCCACGTTCTAGACACGGTAATACCCGCAAGCATTAAAGAAATCAGTGAAAAGCTGAAGCCAAATAAAACTCTGTTCTTTGTATCCAGCAAATCTGGCTCAACAATAGAAACCTTGTCACTGGAATCGCACTTCCGCTCTTTGCGAAAACCTGAAACCAAATATTCAGGTAACAGACGAAATTTCATTGCTCTGTCAGATCCCGAAACTCCACTATCCGAAAGAGCACGTGCAGGTGAATTTGGCACATGGGTATCAACTCCCAAAGACGT
>NYZY01000066.1 GCA_002687335.1 Chloroflexota bacterium | reverse complement strand
GATAAGAAGTGGGAGATGTTCTGGAATTTTAGATAAGTCAAAAGCATCTCCAGAGTCGTCAACCTGCAAGGCTTCTAACACATCGGTAAGGTTTATTGGTCCGAGCTTATTTGCTGCGCATTCAATGGCATTAATACCACCAAAGTCATTAAACGCAAAGAAAGAGTCAGTTTTTAAAATATTCTCTCTTTCTTGAGTGTTGAGACATAATGCGGATTGTAATAACACGAATACCGAATCTGAGGCTATGTCTGTTGTGGCGATTGTTAAAATGACTTCAATCGGCACTCCGATGGTTTTTTCTTCGATGCAATTCACTGTTGTGTTGCTTAAAGCAACTGAATCAAGTGTTATTTGACCAACTAGTAACTCATTAACCGTTTGTTGGCTGATACATCTTTTTGTCGCGTCAAGCACCTCATCCGACAATGAATTACCTGAAAAACCGGATCTATAGTTGAGATCAATAAGAGATGCAGCTTTCTCTCTGCCGCCAAGACCTGTGGCCAGACAAGAAGCTTCATCTTGGGGCAAGGCTTTAAATAGACTATCTTTTTGTAGGTTTAAAACGATCGGTTGAAATGGAACTACAGTCGGAGATAGTACTGTGGTCGGCGATGGAAAGGCCGGAGTAGTTACGTCAAGTGAGGGCGTTGGCGGTAAAGGCATCTGTGTAGGTGCTGACGGCTCATTTGAGCAACTGGCTGACGCCGCTGTTAAAATCGAGATAACTATGAAAAGTGCTAACTGTTTATCGAACATTGGGAAGCCCGACACTCGTAGATGACCATCATTTTAAGATAATAATACGGGAACTTATAAATCGTGAGTTAATACTTAAAGATATGGAATTTTTCATAACTTACCAACCAATAGCTCTTGGCTCTTTAATCGAGTTTTAGTAATTCCCGTCTGAGTAAGCTCATAGCACCCATTGCTGCGCGTTTCCTGTCTGGCGTACCCGTACCTGCAGACCGAACGTGACGAGTTCTTTCTCCAAAGGGACCAGAAACCACTATATACGTTTCACCTCTACTTAGATTTTCCGATCGTTGTTTACCTTCTTCTACTCCGTGAACGGCGATTCCATAGGTTGCATCGGCAGTATGTTTA
The DNA here is from genome assembly GCA_002687335.1 of Chloroflexota bacterium. The sequence goes on along the minus strand of NYZY01000066.1, from coordinate 6,131 downwards.
ATCGCACGGGCTAGTGCAATTGCCTTATCCGCCCCGTTAGCGAATGGGGGTGTTTCTCCACCTTGGCACGCTATTTTGTTCAAGGAATTATTTGAATTCACTATGGTGCTTTGTAAAAACGATGGACCCGCTGCATCACGCACAGCAGTCGCGACCGAGCCTCCGCTTAGGTCCTCGCAGGTTGCAACTGTCGCATTCAGATCAGATAAAAGGTCACCGATTACAGATTCAATTGTTTCTTCATCGACCGCAAAAATATTGTCAGTTAGGAGTTTACGAATTTGATCGTCGACATTGTCGATTAACTTATTTGCTTGTTCAATATCGTCTGCTAAAGCGGCAATTCGCACATCGACTTGTCCAGGATGGGCTAGAACCCCAACAGTTGGATTCTTTGATTCTGCGATCAGGTGCCCTATAAGGTCATCGACAGCGCTTTCACCAAGATCTGCTACTTTCAGGATACGGTAGTGAATCATCTGTTTTAGATTGAATTTTTTTCGAAGGTACGGGATAACCTCATTTTCGACCAGCCATTTCATCTCAAAAGGTACCCCAGGAAGGCTGATTGTTACGCCACGGTCAGTCTCTACGATGAAAGCTGGTGCTGTTCCATTAGGATTTTTCACCACTATAGCGCCACTTGGAATCTGTGCTTGGCGTTCGTTATTTTTTGTAAGTATGAAGCCACGCTTTTGGAATCTTTCACGAAGTTCTGTAAGAGATGCGGGATCTGTTTCTATGCCCCGCCCTGTAACTTTGGCGATTGCCTCACGTGTCAGGTCATCTTGCGTCGGTCCAATTCCGCCCCCGGTGATCACCACGTCACAACGGTCTAAGGCACGATCAAGGATATCGGTCATTCGATCAAGATTGTCTCCGACGGTTGTTTTGTAGAACAGGTTCACCCCATTTTCAGCGAGTCGTTTTGCGATCCAGGATGCATTAGTGTCGACGATTTGGCCGAGTAGTAGCTCAGAGCCTATTGAAATAATTTCGGCGTTCATGGATAGATCGCGACCTTGTTCATTTGTATTTGTCATGGTTGCCAGTGCTTGATTTCCACAAAGTAGTTTGGATTTTGCCACGGGTCAACACGTGATTTGGTGTGCAATCTATCAATCTTTTCACGTCAAATGACTTGACTAATAGAGAACATATGTTCGATAATAGAACAATTGTGCTAATTACTGAATTTAATGTTTAGGAATTGATATGAGTCTGTTGGCACCTGAAATTAGTGGAACTGATTCCTCGTGGGATTCTATGTTAATCCCACAGGTATCTGTAGACATGGAATTATCACAGAATAGGGATGCTTGGGCTGACGTTGTTTTGAGTAACGTGAGTGATCACGAATCCACTGAATCAGGCGCTCGGATCATTACTATTGATCTCACTGCGGATGAGAGTTTCGTGGAAATTTCTACACGTTTACGTCTGCTTTTTCTGTTTATTAATCGTGCAGAGTTTTCAAATTCAGCAACGGTAGCCCCGTCTTTTACACAAGATACTTATCCCGCAATGCTTGCACTCGTGAAGGCTTTAGAAAGTGCTGGTATGGGTGAAGATTGGTCTCCAGATGGTGCTCGTTCTATTCGTATAGGGAAAACTAAACATCTTTTTGTCAGTGTTGATATGCCGATTAAAGATCGTAGTCCTTCTCCTGATAAGTTCTTAGAAATTATTCAATCACATCAGATCGATGTTTCTTGGTATGACCAATGTGTGTATCCACGTGCTTCTGCTCCTGGATTAACCACAGTGATGTTTGGTGTTCCAGATAACTCTGACCCTCAATACTCAACTTCTATTTTCAAGAGGGAGCGTTTGAGAAACCTATCTGGCAGGCCTGGTGGTACGCACTTTTTCTCACAACCGCGATGCTCAGTTTCGGCAGCCGTATGATCGATATTTTTGTTCACGTCTCGTTTGGTTATTTGGAGGTCTTTGAATGTCAGTAGTGTTTAATTCTCAATCTGCAGTGGCACTTGGTTATGTAAGATCTGACACATTACCGGAAAACACCCGCTACAAAGACGATGGTTGTGATGCTTCTCTTACATGCTTGGAGTGTCCGCTCCCATTGTGTAAATATGACGATCCTGGTTGGTTACAACGCGAGAATCGTCGGACTCGCGATGATGAGATTTTTCGCTTGAGGTCTCAACAGGTTGCTGTGACTGAAATTTCAAAGCGTTTTGGTATAAGTACTCGAACTGTTCATCGAATTGTTCAACGTGGTGGGGCGACTCCGGTTTCTTCTGATGAAGAAGGCGTAAATCCGATTGTGTCTCTTAGTGAATTAGGTGAGCGTTCTTTATTTCATGAACGTGCTTCGTGGCCCAAAATGTTCACTTACAAGCGATCGTTCTTCCTTGGTAATTAATGAATTGCGTTTTTCAACGTGTACATTTGCTTCGTTGGGTCCAGTTAGGAAAAGCAGAGTTAACTAATGGCAATAAATATGTAAAGAATAAAAGCATTACACGATGGTGAAAAGACCATCTGTATTTGCAGCTAAGATTCAGGATGAAAGGATTCATTATTCTGCAAGTGGTTCGATTTGAGTTGACCCACTAACCAGTTCGCCCGTTGCCTGGTAGAGTGCTCGTTCAACGATATTCATAGCGCGATCGGCAACGCGCTCAACATTGTGAGCGACTCGCATTAGGTAAGTTGCCGGCTCAGCATTTTCAGGGTCAGCTTTTACTAGTTCGAGAAGATCACCTTGAACCTTGGCGTAAAGGTCGTCTACTTCGTCATCTTCTTTCTCGAGTTCTACGCTGAGGGTGCGAACAAGATCTGCATCTCGACTAATGAACGCCTCGAGAGATCGTTTTAGCATCCTTACGGCCATATCGCCCATTCTTGGGATGTCGATTAATTCTTTAAGTGGAGGTTGTCCTCCCATTGTTATGCTGATCTTGGCTATTCCTTCAGCGTAATCTCCTATGCGTTCCAATTCTCCCGCGATATGGAGGGAGGCAACAATTCTGCGAAGATCTCCCGCCATAGGAGCCTCACGTCTTATCAACTCGATGCAGGTTCGTTCGATTTCCAATTCTGCCTGATCGATATTGTCATCCTCATCGATAACTTTCTGAGATTTTTCAATATCGCGAGATTTTAGAGCATTGAGTGCGTTGAATATTGCCTGTTCTACCAGCCCACTCATAAGAATGAGCTCTGCTTCTAATTTGCCAAGATCTCTGTCGAAATCTTGACGACCTAATGGAATGATATTTTTCTGTTCGCTCATGATTGGTACAGTTTACGCCTGTGTTAGGACTAACCAATTCGGCCAGTTACATATGCTTCAGTGCGTTCATCTTTAGGATTGCCGAAAACCTGTTCGTTTGTTCCATATTCGATCATTCTCCCTATGCGTTCTTCCCCCGCCATCATGACAGCTGCGTAATCAGAAATACGAGTAGCTTGCTGCATATTATGAGTAACTATGATGATGGTGACTTCATTTGACAGTTCTTGAATAAGTTGTTCGATCGCCTGGGTGGAAATAGGATCAAGTGAAGAGGCGGGTTCGTCCATAAGCACGATTTCTGGATTAACTGCCAAAGCCCTAGCAATACATATTCGTTGCTGTTGTCCTCCTGAAACACTGAGACCACTTTCGTTTAAACGATCTTTTACCTCTTCCCATACTGCGGCTCGTCGGAGCGAGTTCTCGACAACTTCATCGAGATCATCTGTGATCCCGTTGATACGTGGACCGAACGCTACATTTTCATAAATGCTTTTCGGAAACGGATTTGGTCGTTGAAATACCATTCCAATGCGGAAGCGAATTTCTGTAGGGTCAATGTCATTGTCATATATGTTTTGGCCGGCGAAGTTTACTGTGCCTTTTACTTCAGCTGTTGCGATGAGGTCGTTCATTCGATTAAAACATCGCAGCAGTGTACTTTTACCGCAACCGGACGGACCGATTAGAGATACGACACTGTTTTTGGGGACCTGAATAGATACATCACTAATAGCGGTATTGCCGTTATATGCAACGGATAGATTGTGTGATTCGAGAATGGGCTCAGTTGTATCGAACCTTAAAATATTTTCGGCTGAACCTGCTTGCGATAACAGATCGGCTTGATTTGGGGGCATCAATTGCTCCGGTTGTTCAAGTGTATGTACTATCTTAGATATTAGAAGTTGAAAGTTAACAGAAAGAAATAATTAGTAGAAATTTTATGGGTATTATCCGGTTGGATATTACATCGCCTAAATCACTTTCTCATTGCTAAACTTGATCTTCAACGAAACTTCTTTTTCCAATGCCTATCTCTTTTTCTACTCCTTCTACCCCAATGAATCAGAATGTCTCGAGTACTGTAGACGCATCGTCAATGCTTCCGTCTATCCTCGAGCTGTCTCGTCAAAGTCTTACTGATTCCATCCTTGAAATGGGGGAGAAAAAATTTCGATCTGATCAACTGTGGCGCTCTATTTACCACGATGTATCAAAGAGTTTTGAAGAGATGTCGACGCTTAGTAAGTTATTTAGGAACTCTCTAGGGGAAAAATACTCAATATCATCGTTGACAGAGGTGATGGCGCTTACATCGTCGGATCGCACCACCAGCAAGTCACTGTATCGTCTGTGTGATGGTGAGTTGATTGAAACTGTAATGATGCGATATGAAAGTGACGGGCATCGGCGTAATCGTAAAACCGCGTGTATTTCCACCCAGGCAGGGTGTGCGCTGGGATGTACGTTTTGTGCAACGGGGCAGCAGGGATTTCGACGGAATTTGACCGTGGGCGAAATTGTTGCTCAGGTCATAGAGATGCAGCGTGTTGCTATTGCGGAGGATCAAGCTCAAATAGACAGTGGTCAGCGTACGAAAGGGGAAGTTCAAGGTGTTACAAACGTTGTTTTTATGGGTATGGGCGAACCGCTGGCTAACTATAAAAATACGATATCTGCCATACGTGTATTAAATGACGGTCAAGGATTGAATATTGGGGCAAGGCATATTACGGTCTCGACAGTCGGACTGATACCAGAGATATTGAAACTTGCGGATGAGGATCTTCAGATTAACCTCGCAATATCTCTTCATGCTCCGGATAACGTGACTCGTTCGCAGACGATGCCGGTGAATAAACGATATCCGGTTGAAGAGCTAATTAGTGCATGTCATAAATATGCTGACAAGACAAAGCGGAGAATTTTTTTTGAATACGTTCTTTTGAAAGAACAGAACGACTCAATTGAGCAGGCTCAGAAACTTGGGCGTTTACTTAATGGGTTGCACTGTCACGTGAATTTAATACCGGTTAATCCGACAACCGAGGGCCCGTTCGAACGCACTGACCTAATTAGCGCTAAATCTTTTCAAGGCGGTCTCAAGCAATACGGAATTCCTTCCACAATACGAATGGAGAAAGGCATTGACATAAATGCTGGATGCGGGCAGCTCCGTGAGAGAGCCATTGACATACTCGACAACTAATTGCTTAGATCAATTAGCGAGTTTTCTTCTCACTGTGTAGAATTCCGATTCGTCTGGTACATTTCAGATTATTGTTCGTGGTTTGACGAATTGAGGTGCCTTTTGACTGATCGTGTCTGGCCTGAAGTTTACAAAAAACTTGGCGTAGCACCAATTATTAATGCTCAAAGTTGGGTTACCTCATTAGGTGGTTCCATTATGCGGCCAGAGGTATTGAGCGCAATGGATGAAGCCGCAAATGCATTTGTAGATATAAAAAAACTTAATCGCGCAGCGGGAGAAGTTGTAGCTCTTGCATGTGGTGCTGAGCAAGGCTTGGTTACTGCAGGCTGCTCTGCCGCTCAAGTCTTGATGGTTGCCGCGTGTATGACCGGCCAGAGTGAAAGCAATGTTGAACAGTTGCCAGATACTACTGGCATGAAAAATGAGGTGGTACTTTTCAAAGGCCAGCGTAACCGATATGACAAAGCCTTCGTCACAGCAGGAGCAAAACTTGTGCTCTATGGCTCAGAGCATGAAGGAACGACTGATGAATTGGAAGCTGCCATCAATGAGAATACAGCCTGTGTAGCGTTTGTGATAATGCCATTCTCGTCACATGGAGTAGGGCTGGAAGAGACCATACGTGTGGCTCATGAGCGTGGAGTACCGGTG
>NYZY01000065.1 GCA_002687335.1 Chloroflexota bacterium | reverse complement strand
GACTACGACCGCGTGGTCGGTGGCAGGGAACAGATGAACGGCATAGTAAGCATGGCATTCGGTGCTGACGACGAGATTTACATTACTCAAAAGGCACTATTTTTTTTCGATGTAAGTAAACTCAAAATCGGTCCCGAACCAAATGATGAAGAGATGATCATGTCATTCAGAGAAAAAGATCCTGACTTTTTCGAAGGGACATGGCCAGCATGTTTAACTGTAGGACCAGATCACGACATCTATGTAACTGACGAGCTACGGCATGTGATCTACGTATTTGATCAAGACGGGGTTTTAAAGCGGAAATTCGGTAACTTGGGAACTGGGCCAGGCGAGTTCGATCGCCCATCAGGCATCATTTCCACTACTAATGGCTCAATTTACGTATGCGACACAATGAATCACCGAATCCAACATGTGGCACCGACGGGAAAGTCAATAAATGAATTCGGCAGCCAAGGATCGGAGGAAGGTCAATTCCAGTCACCTTGGGGTTTAGATATTGACAGTGAGGGCAACCTCTTCATTGCCGACCATAAAAATCATAGGATTCAAAAATTTGATGCCGCAGGCAACTTCATATTTACCTTTGGTTCGTACGGATCCGGAATGGGCGAACTTGATCATCCGACCGACGTGGCCGTAGACCCCGACGGTGATATCTACGTAAGTGACTGGGCAAATAATCGAGTCCAAGTGTTCAACTCAGTAGGTGAATATTTATTACAAATAAAAGGGTCTGCGATTGAGCTCTCAAAATGGCAGAAACGTTACGTGGAAAGCAACCCAGACGTTGTTAAGGCAAGGCGACGCGTCGAGAGTTTAGAACCCGAGATGAAATTTGCGCTACCAACCGGAGTGAATTACGACAAAAGTAGAGATAGACTTTTCGTAGTCGATTCACAGCGATGGAGAATCCAAATTTTCAACAAAGTGAAAGACTACGCCGAAGCTCAGTTCAACATCTGATCCAGCCACCAAACAGGCCATCTCGGAACACCACTATCAAAGACTTTATAGAAGCCATTCAATCAGAATTAGCAGTCGATGATTACTGTGATTTAGAATCGTCTGTATCTTGATGCAAATCGATAACAAGTACACAGGAGTACAAAATGCCCTCGCGTAAAATGCGCCTCGAACGCGATTCTATGGGCGAATTAGAAGTCCCATCACAAGCATATTACGGTGGCAATACTCGACGAGCTGAGCTGAATTTCCCAATCAGTAATTTGAGATTAGGCCGATCGTTCATCAGGGCCATAGGGCAAATCAAGCAGGCAGCCGCGTTTGTAAACCTTGACCTAGGTGCGATCGAACCAGATATAGCACAAGCGATTATTGACTCCTCACAAAGGGTAATCGAAGGTGAATTTGATGATCAGTTTGTCGTGGACGTATTTCAAACAGGGTCGGGGACGTCCACAAATATGAACGCTAATGAGGTGATTTCTAATGTCGCTATCGAGTCACTCGGCGGTACGCTCGGCTCTCGTACACCTGTTCACCCCAACGACCACGTTAATAAAGGACAGTCCTCTAACGACGTTTTCCCTTCGACCATTCATCTGGCAGCTGCAGGCGCAATAAAAGATGACCTGATGCCCGCGTTGCAAGAACTTGAAGATTCCCTCAGGACAAAATCACAGGAATTTTGGGGTATCGTAAAAACGGGTCGAACTCACCTTCAAGATGCTACCCCCATACGGCTTGGGCAGGAATTTTTGGGGTATGCAGGACAACTGGAGCTCGGGAAAAAGCGAGCAGAAAAAGCTCTTGGAGAGCTTTCTGTTCTAGCCTTAGGCGGTACTGCCGTCGGAACCGGTATCGGAATGCACCCGCAATTCAGTCGTCGCGTAATCAATAGACTCGCAGAATTGACAGGACTTGATCTCTCAGAAACCACCAATCATTTCCAGGCACAAAGCACACTTGATGCAGTAGTTTCAGCCTCGGGGGAACTCAAGTCGATTGCAGTTGGAATGCTAAAAATTGCTAATGACTTGCGGTGGCTAGGGTCAGGTCCTCGTGCCGGACTCGGCGAAATTATGCTCCCCGAAGTCCAGCCAGGATCTTCAATAATGCCCGGAAAAGTAAACCCGGTTATCCCGGAATCGGTCACCATGGTCTCCGCACAGGTAATCGGGAACGACACAACAATAGCCATAGCTGGTCAGTCTGGTAACTTCGAGCTCAACGTCATGATGCCTGTAGCGGCACACAACATTCTCGAATCGATCGAGTTACTGGCAACATCGGCAAAGAATCTTGCGAGGCAATGTATCAACGGGCTCACTGCAACGGATAAAGGCCCAGAGACGGTCATGGAAGGTCTAGCGATCTGCACAGCTTTAGCACCCATCATCGGGTACGATGCTGCAGCTTCAATCGCACACGAAGCATCAAAAAGCGGTGAAACCATCAAAGAAGTCGCTATGCGAGTAACCGATTTAACCTCGGCTCAGCTCGATGAAATTCTTGAACCGTTATCAATGACCGAACCAAATGAATAGAGGCTGTCTAACTTACCAAACTAATTAGATTAAGTACGCAGATCGGTGCATACTATCGCCAATCTAGTAGTTAACCAAACTTGCCAAACTTGAGAATCTAACATGAACGCTGAAGACACAATTAAAAAACTAGGAATCGACCTCACCCATCCTGCAGCGCCTGTGGCCAATTACGTGCCTGCGGTAAGCACCGGCAACTTGGTCTATTTATCGGGTAAAGGCCCCACGCAATCCGACGGTACAATGATGTCCGGTAAGGTCGGTTCCGATCTCGATATCGATCAAGGATATGAAGCGGCCAGGTTAGTCGGAATCCAATTACTCGCAGGACTCCGAGAACACATCGGAGACCTGAATCGTGTCAGCCAGGTTGTAAAAGTCCTCGGAATGGTCAACAGCGCTCCGGATTTTGAAGATCATCCAAAAGTCATAAACGGATGCTCAGACCTCCTCGTTTCGGTATTTGGGGAGAAAGGCAAACACGCTAGATCTGCCGTGGGCATGGGGAGCCTGCCAGGCCAGATACCGGTAGAGATCGAGATGATAGTCGAAGTCATTTAGACAAAAAACACTGAATGCCCAATAGCATCCAAATAAAGACTATTAACCACGTAGGAATTCCCATTTGGGATAGACGCGTATCACTAAAGTTTTACCGCGATGTTCTAGGACTCCAAGTAATCCCATCAATGGTTGATTCGCCGAACATCGTATGGACACGTACACTCGACGGAACAATGGTTCACCTAATCGAGCCACCAGACGGCGAAACTTTAGGTGGTTCTCATACTGCATTTGAAGTACAAAATTTCGATAATATCGTCACAGATATCAAAGCTTCTGAATATCACGATATTAGCGACGTCGGTGAAAGGCACGATGGACAAAAGTGCATATTTGTTGCCGACGATGATGGAAATCGGCTTGAATTCACAACCGCTAGCGGACTAAAGCCATCCAGTCGCGTAGCAGATGCGCTCGGATACACGACAGAGAAAGGAACCAACGTCGTCGTACCCTCGAGTTCAGAAATACGAATTTCCGGTATCAACCATGTCGGGCTACCGACCAATAATCGCGTGCGTTCTATGAAAATGTACCGTGATCTACTCAACATAAAGGTGATTCCTCATCAAATTGAAGGCAATGCACTGACTTGGACTGAACTTGCTGATGGTTCGATGGTTCACGTGATCGACCCGCCAAGGTCAGTTGGTACACGAGGTGACGGAAGGCAACATGTTGCCTTCGAGGTAGCAGATATCGAAAGTACAGCCGAATTCTTAATAAACGCAGACGTGGAAATTGTCGAAGGCATAGGGACACGTCACGATGGACAACAATTCCTCTTCGTATATGACCCAGATGGTAATCGTATTGAAATCGCTACCAGAGGGGATCACTCCGAGACCAATCGAACAGCAGATGAAAACGGATATACAAGTGAAAATCGTGTGCTGCTTTAACACGAGTGAATGTAGTTAGCGAATACAGGAACCACCTTACTAAATCTCAAATGTAGATAGTATTGGCAGTACCACCCGTTATCCCATTCAATCAGCTTCTACACTAGACAGGTATTCATCGATAAACTCTTCCATCGCTGTCTTAATCTTTGATTCATCAATCTGATTAAGTAATCCTGAAGTTTGAACGTCAGCGTTAATCTGCAGGTCTGTTGATACGGAGTCTACGGAAGCTACCACTATCGAACCCACCCCGTTAATTGACGCTCCCATTGACTTACCAGTGACCTCAATATCTACACAGGCCTGATCAATAATTCGAGATAAATGAACATCAATATTTACGGTTGGGCGTAAGAACCCTACGGAAATCTTTGAACACAATCGATACGTATTATCACCTGCATCTTTGACAGATGTTTCCCCAGGTAAATGAGCTTCCATTATGGAAGAATCCGTAATAGCTGCCCAGACATTTCTCAATGATTTTTCGATCATCCGTTGGTACACAAAGTGCAACAAGACCTCCAAGAAAACAAATACAAGATGTCGACAATATCCTTACTTCTTGCCTAATTCAATCAAACAGTCACCTTCGTTCTTGGCATTTGGACTATAGGATTGTGTGCCTATGCCAACGCAAGCGGCTCCAAAATCCAGTTCGGATAGTCACTCAGTTCGTGCAACCGTTCGATCACTTTTATGGTCGGTTTACGCACCTTCCTTTCTGCTATCAATCGGACAGGGCATCCTCATACCTGTTCTACCAGGATTTGCCAAAGAAGAAATGGCGGCCTCAATCGGGTTAATCGGTCTGGTGATAGCTGCCAGATATATCGGAACTATGATCTTCGACGTCCCGGCAGGCATCCTGGTCGGTCGAATTGGTCTACGTAAAACAATGACGGCTGGTGTTTTGTTATTTGGCATTGCGGCGTTGTGGGCCGGACTATCCCCAAATTTCTCATCCTTGATGGCAGCTCGTCTGCTAGCCGGTGCAAGTTATGCATTATGGAGCATTTCACGACATTCCTATATTGCGGCAGCTGTACCCATGGATGTACGTGGACGGGCGTTGGCTTTATTCGGTGGACTCTCGAGAATTGCAACAATCCTTGGTCCACTAATCGGTGGGATACTCGCAGAGTTTGTTGGGATCAGAGTTCCCTTTTACGCACAAGCAACGGTAGCTATTTTTACGTTGCTTATGATCCTCATCACCGCTAAGAACATGGTTGAACCACAGCAAACTGGAATTCGTCGTAATGTTTTCACAGAACTAGGCAGCGTTATTTCAAAACATCGCAGTGATTTTGCAACAGCCGGCATAGCGGCAATCGCCCTTCAATTCCTAAGATCTGGTCGAGAATTCCTGATACCAGTATGGGGCGAAGAAATCGGATTAGGTAAGGATCAGATTGGTTACATCGCAACGATCTCGTTCACTATCGATTCAATGATGTTCCCTCTTGTGGGCTACTCAATGGATCGCTGGGGTCGAAAATCGACCGGGATACCAGCTTTCTTGGTACTGGGTGTAGCTATAGCTCTGATACCTCAAACTGGAACATTCGGAGCCTTATTAGCAGTCGGTCTTTTAGCCGGGCTAGGGAATGGGCTATCAAGTGGGTTCGTACTGATAACTGGTACAGATTTATCCCCAAAAAACAATCCAGGAGGATTTCTCGGAGTCTGGCGGTTCATATCTGATACTGGTGGTGCTGGCGGTCCAGTAGCTATCGGAGGACTGGCTCAAATAGTAACCCTTGGAGTTGCATCACTTGCTACTGCTGGCATAGGAGCGTTTGGCGCCTTGATGCTCATTTTCGTAGTCAAAGAAACAATGACTCGTACCCCAAAACAAGTGACTACCTCTCGACCAAAGTAGAATCGGTCGAACTAACTGACACGCTAAATGTAGGGTCAAGGCGTTATAACCCTTGATCTGTGAGCAATTCATGCAAATCCTGTAAGCACATAGCATCATCTTCGGGTGCTCTTGCGTCTACCCAGTCTTTCGATTCACCAGACATCCCTTCAACCGCGCCGACAGACACAATGTCCTTAACCCACTGATAACCCTGTTCTACAGAAGGAAGCAGGTTTTTCCGGGTTTTCAACGAGAGCGCAGCCACCAAACCATATCCTCCCCAGTTAGAAACACTGGCTGTAATCAATTCAGTGGTTGTGGTGACACAAGGATCATCTGGCAAATTCTCAATTGAGGGTATGACATGGCGCATATTGCCCATTCCGATCTCATTTCCTCCATCACCAATACCAACTGAGTAAGGGTGTTCTTCAAACATATGATCAATCTTGGCGTTATATGAAGAGAAATCCACTCCCTTCCAGTTTCGATACGTTCCGTCACCCAAAAGCCCCGCCCGTTCAATAGAGATTAAAGCCGAAGGTGCATGTTTTGCTAAAAGCTCGTGCGCAAAAACACTAGACTCGTGATGGGAGGTAATTGGGAACTCAATAACTTCATCTTCACCCGCAATGGCTCTCATAACAGTCGAGCACTTCTCATCAGTGACATAAGCCACAGAATTGCCAAGAATCTTTAAAGCTTCACCGATGGCAATGGCTCCAGGAGGCCCGTCAGTCTCGGGTTCTGCAGCTCTCAAAATGTAAAATCCGGTAGCGATGAGAATCTTGCCTGGATGATCGAGGATCAACTGAGCAGAGGCTTCAAGCCAGCCGGGCTTCATATGCGCACGAAGCGCTTCCATCCCGCGTATATCGTCCTGAAGAATGATGTCTTCAATCTTAGAAAAATCCGATGTTGCACTCATGAACTAAAAACCATTAGATAAATTGTCGAAGAGATATAGATTTGAATGTTGACTAGCTTAGATAACCGCCAATTCCTCATCCTTCAAATCTGTGACAAACATATGCCCAGGCGAATGAGTGATCATCAACTCTGGCTTAGAAGCCATAGCGACCGACTGTGGCGTGACGCCACAAGCCCAGAACATTGGAACCTCGTCAGAACTGCCTTGCTCCCAAACTTCGCCATAATCTGGCTTTGTGATGTCCGATATACCTATAGCAGCGGGATCGCCAATATGTATCGGAGCCCCGTGTGTTCCAGGGAATCTTGAAGTTGCTTGAACCGCCCTTACCACTTTATCCGCAGGAACCCATCGATGCGACACAACCATCGGCCCCGAAAAACGACCTGATCCCACAGTCTCAATATCGGTAATAAACATAGGAACATTACGCTCGCTCCCGTAATACGGAAGGTCTATTCCATTAGCTAATAAGGCGTGTTCGAAAGAAAAACTACACCCCAAGAGGAAAGTCACGAGGTCCTTTCGCCAGTGCGATTCAAGGGTCTCAGGTTCATCAACCAAAACACCGTTCTCGAATACACGATACAGCCCAACATCAGTCCGAATATCTGAACCGGGAGATGTCAAGATAGCCTCAACTTGTCCAGCTTCTAAAACCTCAACTACCGGACAGGGCTTGGGATTCCGCTGACAAAACAAAAGAAATTCAAATGCTGCATCCTCCGGTAAGATCGCCAAATTAGCTTGAACATAATTGGGTGCCACACCCGAGGTTGGTTGAATGAATCGTCCTTCTCGGATTAACTGTCGGGCCTCTAAGCCGGTTTGCGGAAATGTAGTTTGTATAGTCATAGCAGCATGTTAGGTTTTAGACTAAGGCTGGTCAAACTCAAAACGTATGCAAATTTCTCACCATAAGACCGATTTCACAAGTTAATATTCAATATATTGATCAAGATCGTTGTACGATATCCCGTTTGGTAAAGGTTGGCGATAATGCAAAACATTTGCCATTGCAATTAAGTAAAGCCCTAGAGAATCACTAAGAATATGAAAATTACAAAAGTCGATCAGTTTGCACCACGAAACCGTACGCGGTTAATTCGTATCTCCACTGATACCGGTATCGAAGGTTGGGCCGAAAGTACCCTCGAAGGCAAACCGCAGAGTGTGCCCGCAGCAATAAACGAATTTGCTGACTACCTGATCGGAAAAGACCCATTAAGAATTGAACATCACTGGCAGCAGATGTACAGGTCCTCTTTCTTCCGAGGCGGGGCACACAATATGTCAGCAATCGCCGCAATAAACGCGGCGCTGTGGGACATATCTGGTAAGCACTACGGTGTCCCAAGTTACATGTTGATGGGTGGCAACGTCCGAGACAAGATACGTGTATACGCTCACTGGGGCATACGGGACCTTTCAGATGAAGGCCTGGAAGAATCACGCGACAGGCTCACTACACTCCAAAAAAATGGATATACCGGCTATAAAGCTGGTCCGGCGGGCACATGGCGTGCTCATGAGCCTCCATCCCGAATTGACGAGTTCGTGAAAGCTGCTTACATGATGCGGGAGTGGGTTGGCGACGACGTCGAATTATGTTTTGACTTCCACGGCAAAATGACGCCGGGATTAGCGGTAGAGGTTTGTAATGAAATCAAAGGAATGCGACCAATGTTCGTTGAGGAACCCGTACCACAAGAAAACCCCGACGCACTAAAGCGTATCCAAGAACAAGTCCCATTTCCCCTTGCAACCGGTGAACGACTTTTATCTAGGTGGGAATTCCGAGAGGTCATAGAGAAACAGGCTGTTTCTCTACTGCAACCAGATGTCGCTCATTGTGGTGGACCGTCCGAACTAAAAAGAATAGCTAACTATGCAGAAGTCTATTATCAACACATCATGCCGCACTGTGCTATCGGCCCACTGGCTCTTGCTGCGTGCATGCTAGTGGATGCGGTAGTTCCAAATTTCCTCATACAAGAACAAGTCGACGCTGGACTTGGCCATGGTCTTCTAAAAAAACCATGGGAAGTCATAGATGGACATATAGACCTATGGGACACTCCCGGCCTCGGTGTTGAAATAGATGAGGCTGAAGCTACTAAAACTTACGACGGTGAAGCGTACGGCTATCATAAAGAGCTCGGTGGAGAGTATTACTACGACAACGATGGATCAGTAGCTGATTGGTAGCATCAATGTGTCATTGAAAATATAGATGACAAACAGCGAAATAGAATACCAACAACAAGTTTTGCAACCTAGGAAACAGACGGACGGTCACCAGTCCATGGACGCACCTGCTCAAACGCTCGACTCGCCCGAAGCACAGTTGCGTCGTCATCATAACCACCAATAATTTGCAACCCAACCGGCATATCCCCTTCCCCGAATCCGCAAGGGATTGAAGATGCAGGGTTGAAAGAGGAATTAAATACCATAGTGAATGGAATGGCACCATAGTTAATGCCAGCCATCTCATCTTGGTTGATCTCGGATCCAATCTTTTCCGGCGGTTGAAGATGCGGCCAAGCCACTGCTGCATTGGTCGGCGCCAACATCAAGTCATATTCTTGAAACACCTGGTGCAACTGCAGTTGCAAATTTTGCACGTTACGTAACGCCAGACTGACATCAGCGCCAGTCAGCGTCCTACCATGTTCAATCATTTCCAGTGTATACGGCATCAAGTCTTCAGGACGTTCATCCGCAAGATGCCCATACATAGCCACTTGCCCAGCAGTCCATAAGGTCCACCAAGCCTCTCGAGGTATCGGGTCGAAGGCTATCGCAAGGTTTTCAACATTAGCGCCAAGTTGAGTAAACGCATCCCAAGAATTCTCAACCGCAATCGCAATATCATCATTAACGTCTGATATACCAAGAGTCATAGTCGTGCCGATTCGCATGCCATCGACGCCCTCCTCTAGGTCAATCAGATAATCGGGAACAGCAGCTTTAATCGATCCTGGATCCCTGTCATCAAATCCTGATAATGCCTGGTTCAAAATCGCAGAGTCACGAACATCATTTGACATAGGACCACTGGTACCAGCGGAGTTATACGCAGGTTTCGCCTGCCCACCATATCGGGGAATCCTTCCATGTGTCGGCTTGTGCCCAAAAATCCCACAGAAAGATGCAGGAAGCCTAACTGACCCTCCACCATCAGATCCTGTTCCAATAGAACACATCCCTGCAGCAATCGCAGAGGCCGTTCCACCGCTCGACCCCCCGGGCATTCGAGTTGGATCCCATGGGTTATTACAGGTAGCTGCGATATCAGTAAAAGTTTCTTCGCGATTTCCAAATTCAGGCGTATTCGTCTTGCCTATGATTACCGCCCCGGTAGCTCGAAGACGCTCCACGGCAACGGAATCATAATCAGGAATCCAGTTCTTAAAAAAGGTACTACCAAGCGTAGTGCGCAAGTCTTTAGTTACTTCAAGATCCTTAACCGCTATTGGAACACCATGTAGTACTCCCGGTTTCTCCCCCTTTGCCAGTTGAGCATCCGCACTGCCTGCGGCAGACATGGCACCATCTTCATCCAGAGTTATGAACGCATTAAGTTGTGGCTCTAATTCAGCAATTCGTCGGTATGAGGCCTCTACCATTTCGACGGAAGAGATTACCTTCTCAACGATCAATCTCCTCTGTTCATGAGCCGGCAAAAACATTAATTCGCGATCATTCATTGTTTCTTTTTCTCAAATGTCTATTCGTGGTTGACTTTGCATTTTTGACTTTGCACTTTCAACTTTGTATATCGCTGATCTATCTTCAATTGAGTGATCTCATTCAAAATATCTTACAAAGCCATCAAAGATTTGGTTAACTTCCAGTCTGCCTTTTAGAAACCTTCAATTCCCGAAAATATTGCCAAAACAACAAATCGTTAACGAGCGCAGATCACAGATATTATTGTGCCCTCAACTGAAAATGGCGCCACCGTTGACGTTGATCGCCTGTCCAGTTATTTCAGACGAATCGTCTGATGCCAAAAACGCCACAGTTTTCCCGATATCCTCTGGTGTCTGAGGGCGTCCGAGCGGCATGGTGGCTTTGATCTGTTCAATAAAAATCTCGTGAGGAGTCATATCAGCAAATACAGGGTCCAATTCTTTGTGGTTAATTGCAATGGCCTCCCACATCGGAGTCCAGAGTCTACCCGGGCAGACTGCGTTAACGTTGATGTTGTATGCCCCAAGTTCCATCGCAAGAAAGTGGGTGTATTGGATAGCTGCAGCTTTCGACACTGCATAAGGTTGTTGAGCACTGCCGCGGGCTCTGTCGGCTACGCCGCGAGGTTTCCGGCCCCCATGCGACGCTATGATCACTATCTTTC
>NYZY01000064.1 GCA_002687335.1 Chloroflexota bacterium | reverse complement strand
ATCAGAATCTTTACCTGTAGCACAACGGTTTTTAGAACTTTTTGAAAAAGTGGATGGTCCGATAATCGTACCCTCTGGATCATGCGCCGCAATGGTCAGAAATTTCTACACCGATCTATTCAAAGCTGATCAAGGACTTGTAGAGCGAGCTAGAACTCTGAGCGAACGGCTTTATGAATTCACAGAGTTCATCGACCGTTTTTTCGGGTGTGACGCAATAGTAGGAACGTGTGAAGATCAAGTCACCTATCATAAATGCTGTCACCTTCTGCGTGAAATTGGAATTGATGAGCAGCCCTTGAAAATGCTTTCTAATATTGACGGGCTCAGGATTACCCCGATGAATCGTGCTGATGTGTGTTGCGGTTTTGGTGGAGCGTTTTCAGTAAAAATGCCAGATATATCATCGGCCATTTTGGACGAGAAACTCGACAATATAGAGGCGACTAAAGCTAACCGGTTAGTGGCCGGGGATATCGGATGTATTTACCAGATACAAGGAGGTCTCAGACGTCGGGGATCAACCACACGGGTACTCCATATAGCGGAAATCCTTTCTGAATCGATTCGTAACAGCAAAACTGGGAAGGTTACCGAGTGAAACCGCTCACTATTAACTTTCGCTCAAAGGCTGCTCAAACAATCGTTGATGAGCAGGTTCAAAATTCCTTAGAGCATGTTTACACAGGTTTTTACCAGGGAAGGCTCAACGCGGCCGCCGATACTCCCAACTGGGAAGAACTTCGTACTAAAGGTAAGGCTATAAAAGACCACACGATCGCACATTTAGATCATTATTTGGACATGCTCAGCGGAAAGGTTGAGGAAAACGGCGGGACTGTGTTTTTCGCCGATAACGCTGATGAAGCTCGACAATACATTACCAAATTGGCCAAAGATCGTGATATTGCAACCGTTATTAAGTCTAAATCCATGGTTTCGGAGGAGATGTCTCTGGCCGAAAATATGAATGACGCAGGATTTGAGGCAGTAGAAACTGACCTCGGAGAATACATTATCCAACTTGCGGGGGAGACGCCGTATCATCTGATTGCACCTGCAGTACACAAATCCCGTAAGGATGTAGCTGACTTATTAGACAAAGATTTTACGGATGGGGATCGAGTCCCTGATGCGACGGAATTGACTATGTTAGCGAGAGAACAACTCCGCGATGTTTTCGCTCGCGCTGACATGTCGGTGACAGGTGTGAACTTCGCCGTAGCCGAGTCAGGTTCTATTGTGCTTGTAACCAACGAGGGCAACGGAAGAATGTCGACAAGTGTTCCTCGAATTCACGTTGCTGTCATGGGTATGGAGAAAATCGTACCTTCAATCCAAGATCTCAGTACGATGCTCCGAATTCTCATAAGGTCGGCTACCGGCCAACGGATTTCTACATATGTGACGATGGTAAACGGTCCTAAAACACCCGATGAAGAAGAAGGCCCAGATGAATTTCACTTAGTGATCATGAACAATGGACGCCATAAACTTCTCAGAGATCCGCTCCTTAGAGAATCCTTGAATTGCATTCGATGTGGAGCATGTTTGAATGCTTGCCCTGTATATCGAAAAGTTGGAGGGCACGCTTATGGCTGGGTTTATCCAGGACCGATAGGCGCTATCGTGACACCTGTAATAACGGGTCTCAAAGACGCCAGTGATCTACCAGCTGCCTCATCATTATGTGGAGCCTGTCACGAAGCATGCCCAGTTAAAATAAATATTCCTCGAATGCTTTTAGAACTTAGGCACAGAACAGCCGAAGGCTTGTCTGATCCTAATGAACGGACCTCGAAATTCTCTGAACGCGCGATTTGGAAGGCCTGGCGAATCGGGATGATGGGTAGAGGTCGATTTGATTGGGGAGCGCGTATAGGTTATTTGTTTATGCGACCGTTTTCTATTAATGGCTGGATGAAGAAAGCTCCTCCGCCTATTTCAGGCTGGACGCTATCGCGCGACTTTCCATTGATTGCTCGTGAATCTCTGAAATCCCGACTTAACCGTCGGCACAAAAAGGACGTTTAATGACCGATAAGGTCAGTTTCATTAAACAGGTGACTAAAGCTTTAGGTCGGTCAAAGATGATTCGACCAACGGAAAATTATGCCACGGCAATTTTCGACGATAGGCATTTGGCAAGTGCCAACGCTGTACAGGCTGTTACGGATGCGGACTCGATGTCGGCAAGTCTGATTGAACAGATGGTTCAATCAGCCGATGAGGCTGGATGGAAAGTTCACCGTACGGACAATTTTGAAGAATCCGCGGAACTTATTGTCAGTATCTGTAAAGACCACAACGCTAACTCTGTTTTGCGCTCTGCGCACAGTGTGTTGACTGATATTCCATTAGACAGCGCTCTCACTGCATCTGGAGCAGTTTTAGAGGTGACGGAACATTCATCGGAAAGCAGTATTCAGCAGATTCAGAAATCCAAGTCTGCGGCTTTCAGAGCTGATGTGGGAATCACTGGTGTGGATTATGCTGTCGCCGAAACAGGAACAGTTGTACTTCATCCACGCGCAGGAGTCTCAAGGCTTCTATCCTTGGCACCACCAACTCATATCGCAGTACTACGCCCTGGCGATGTGTTAGCTTCACTTGATGAGTTATTTGCTATTCAGAGAGACGATTTTTTGAATGGTGAACTCCAAGGCTCTATGAATCTAATATCCGGACCGAGTAAGACAGCGGATATAGAAGGTACAACCGTCACTGGGATTCACGGGCCGCTGGAAGTCCATCTAATCATTATTGAAAACAATAAATCTTGAACCTATGTTTTTAGTGAAACAGCCCGGCAGGCTTCTTCTGTCGCAATAGCCACAAGCCTCTTGGTATCTTCCATGGCAGCTTTCAACGACATTGGTCGGTTGACGAGGCTAAAAACAGCATCAATTCCGTGTTGATGAACTTCCCTAAATCCTGCACCAAGCGACCCCGCTATACCGATAACTGGGGTGCCACGGTTTTTCGCCCGTTGAGCAACAGCTACCGGAGATTTATTAAAAACTGTTGATCTGTCAAATTGACCTTCACCTACAATCACTAATTCTGCATCTTTCAGATGTTCTTCAATTGAAACAGCTTCCAACACGATGTCCGCTCCAAGTCTTAACCGCGCATCAAAAAACCCCATCAAACCAGCCCCGAGTCCACCGGATGCGCCAGCGCCGGGTATTTCAGCAACGTCAGCGTGCAAGTCCTTTGCAATCACTTCGGCATAATTAGCCAATGCCGCATCAAGTTCTTGCACATCTTGAAAAGTGGCTCCTTTTTGAGGCCCGAATATAGCTGAGGCACCGCGTGGACCACAAAGTGGATTATTTACGTCGCAAGCGACTACGATATCCGCAGTATGCATACGAGGATCCATGCTCGAAATATCGATTGAAGCCAGACGTGAAAGGGCAATTCCGCCGCGTGGTAATTCTTCCCCGTTTTTGTCAGTGAGTATTCCACCCATGGCTTGGATCATTCCAGCACCACCATCGTTTGTGGCACTTCCTCCCACTCCGATGATGAAATTACTGAATCCCGCATCAAGTGCTTCTGTGAATATTTGACCAATACCAAAAGTCGAAGCGTTCCGTACATCTCGTTCATCAGGCGATAAACGTGCTAGACCTACTGCGTTTGCTACTTCGATCACTGCAGTGGTTGCGTTTCCTAACGCCCCCCATTCAGCTACTATTGGATGTCCAATAGCATTTTCCACGCTCGCTGTTCGCACTTGACCGCCTGAACTATCAACTAAAGCCTGTAAGGTGCCGTCACCACCATCTGCAACGGGAATTAATACCGTTTCCGCATCCGGCCATACACGTTTCACACCTAGTGACATCGCTTCGGCGATCTCCATGCCAGAAAGACTCTCTTTAAACCCTTGAGGAGCTATAACAACTTTTTTCATGTCTGAAATTATAGCTAGATATGCGCCGTGCTCATATTAGATTGAGCAGGGTTTCTTATTTTGCGCTGCTAAACTCACCCCATTCATTCAGAAAGTTCATTATTCAATTTCATGACCGACAATAACGCCATAAAAACCATTTTCGCAAACGCGATCGATGGAAGAATTGATGAGATCAAACGCATCAGTCTAGATATTTTGAATCATCCCGAAAGTGGTTATAGAGAATATCGAACATCAAGACTGGTTGCTGATTGGTTTCGCACGAATGGATTTCATGTTCAGACGGACGTCGCCAAAACAGGTGTGATATCGACACTTGAAACAGGCAGGCCCGGCCCCCATGTTGTAGTGATGGGTGAGTTGGATGCGCTGCTCGTTCCCAAGCATCTATATGCGGACCGCGAGACGGGCGCAGCGCACGCCTGTGGCCATCATGCACAAATTGGCTCGATGTTAACCGTCGCGGCCGGACTGCTCAACGAATCAGTAAACAAAAATCTGGCCGGTAAAATTAGTTTCATGGCTACGCCTGCAGAGGAGTACATTGAACTGGAATACCGCCAAACATTGGTTGACAACGGTGAAATAGAATTTTTTGGAGGCAAACAAGAATTCATCAAACTTGGTCATTTTAATGATGTAGATATTGCGATGCTAACTCATACCGGCAGTGAGCTCCGTGGGACCCTGGGAATTGGTGGTTCAAACAACGGTATGGTTGGTAAAACCATTAGGTACACAGGTAGAGCCGCTCACGCTGGAGGGTCTCCCCATCTTGGAATCAATTCCTTAAATGCAGCACATCTTGCGTTGGCAGCCATACATGCACAACGAGAAACGTTCCGTGACTCAGATACGGTCAGAGTCCACCCAATTATCACCAAAGGGGGAAGCGCTGTTAATTCCGTTCCCAGTGATGTCAGAATCGAAACATATGTCAGAGCTTCCAATGTTCCCGCGATTTTACGAACCTCCCAGAAGGTTGACCGAGCATTCAGGTCAGGAGCACTCGCGACAGGATCTTCTGTCGAGATAATCACAACTCCAGGATATTTGCCGGCGAAATATGATTCATCTTTAACCGAGCTTTACAGTCACAATGCAGCGTCCCTGATAGGCGACGACAACATCATCAGGCTCAATCATGGGACTGGGTGCACTGACATGGGAGACGTCAGTCAAATTGTGCCAGCAATACAGCCATCAGCTAACGCAACCACTGGTAGCGGACATGGGACCGATTATCGAGTCGATAACTATGAACTCGCTATAACCAAAGCAGGAAAAGCCATGGGTATGACCCTGATTGATCTGTTGTCAGTGGATGGCGAAAAAGCTAGAGACATCGCCGGATCTTTTGATGCCCCGATGACAATTGACGATTACCTGCACCGAATGCGAAGTTTTCGTTCTAGGGACACTTATGAGGAATAATCTAGATGAGCGTCTCTAATTTGGATGATTTACGGTCTATTGTAATTCGATCAATCGATGAATCTAGCGAAGGCTTGATTACTGCTGCCAAGTCTGTGTACGAGATCCCCGAGACAGGGTTCAACGAACGCAAAACTTCTAGTTTTGTACAAAAACGATTAGAAGAATTGAATTTATCCGTTGAGACAGGGATAGCGATCACCGGTCTGAAAGCTGTGATCAAAGGGAATAACTCAGGCCCAACAATTGCGGTGATAGCAGAACTTGATGCGCTAAGAGTCCCATCCCATCCTGGATCTGACAGTAATACTGGTGCAGCGCATGCCTGCGGTCATCATATACAAATCGGGGCACTGCTTGGAGTCGCCACGGCTCTGGTCACTCCTGCCGTGAAACATGCACTTTCAGGCAATGTTGTGTTGATTTTGACACCAGCTGAAGAATTCATAGAAATCGAGGATCGATTAGCTAGAAGAAACAACGATGAAATCGAATTTTTATCCGGCAAACAAGAAATGATTCGTTTGGGAGCATTTGATGGAATAGATATGGCGATGATGATCCATACCTCAAATAACGATGGCAAAGGATATTTTAGTGTCGGGGGTACCACCAATGCCCATGTAACACATCAGGTGCGATACACGGGAAAATCTGCGCATGCGGGTGGTGCTCCTTACAAAGGAATTAACGCATTACAAGCGGCAATGCTTGCAAACGCAGCGATAAACACCCAACGAGAGACTTTTATAGAAAATGATGTTGCCCGAGTTCATGGAATCATTTCAAATGGAGGCACTTCAGTTAATGCTGTACCCGACGAAGTACTCTATGAGGGTCGGGTCAGGGCCGGATCGATTGATGCATTACGGTTATTGGAAAAAAAAATGATCCGCTGCTATAAAGCTGGCGCTTTGGCTATGGGTGCTTCGGTTGAGATTCAATCAGTGGCCGGATATCACCCTCTTACTCAAAACGCTTCCATGGAAAAAGTATTTGTTGAAAATGCAAAATACATATTCGGGCAACATTCCGTGATCTCTGAGCCCAGTGATCGAAATCATGGGGGTTCAACAGATATGGGGGATCTGAGTAAAATAATGCCCGTTATCCATCCGTATAGTAAAGCCGCTTCGGGCATTGGGCATGGTGAGGACTACATTATTCAAGATTACAACAGGGCAGTGGTTGCTTCTGCAAAAGTAATGGCGACAACTGTACTCGCACTTTTACACGGTGACGCGATAAAGGCTAAAGAAACGATAAGAAAATTTCAGCCTTATTTCACCCCTAGCCAGTACGTGAAATCGCAACGTGACCGGTTCACCACTACTACTTACCGACCCGGTTAACCAGAAACGACCAGTTCCGGCGCTCTCAAGTTAAATTGTCTCGTTCATTTGGCTCATGCATCATTTATGGATTGTTATAAACGAATCTTGCGAGGTGGATTTTCCAGAGATTCAGTTTCGATGATCTTTATTACACGATTCACAGTTTCATCAAGTTGGTGTTCTATATTTGTCACAGTAAAATCGAACAGTTCAGCTTGGGTGATCTCTTGTGTAGCCGCAAGTAATCGTTTGTTCATTTCATTTTCTGTGTCGACACCTCTTTTTTCGAGATGGAAGCGAAGAACGTCCAAAGACGGCGGAACTATGAATATGAGAAGCGCCTCAGGAATAATTTCTTTCAGGCGTTTTGCTCCCTGTACGTCCACACGAATGACGACGTGTTTACCTGCTGCAAGGGCATCACGGACTTGCGTTCTAGGGACACCGTAATAATTATCGTAAACCTGGGCCCATTCGAGTAACTTGTTAGTTTGTATTAATTGTTTGAAGTAACCAACGGAAACAAAATTATGATTAATTCCTTCTTGTTCTCCTCGCCGGGGAGAACGAGTGGTTGTTGTGACAACGAAGTGAAATCCGATCCGTTTTGAACAGATCATGTGATCAATGATCACATCTTTTCCTACTCCAGAAGGCCCTGAGATCACAACCACTAGAGGGTGTTGGGTGAATCCTCGTTCTTTATCCAACCAGTCCGCCAAGTTCTTTTACAGTTCCCCAAAATCCGGGATAGGAGATTGAAGCCACATCAGGATCTGAAATCGTGATGGGTTGCTCTGATATCAACCCGGCTATGCCTAAGCTCATTGCAAGTCTGTGATCATCATAGCTTTGGAAGGAACCACCGTTTATTTGCTGGTTCCCTGAAATGATCATTCCGTCAGATGTACCTTCAGCGTTAATGCCTGCCGCTCTTAGCCAAGATATGCTGGACTCGATACGATCGGACTCTTTTACTCTTAACTCTT
>NYZY01000063.1 GCA_002687335.1 Chloroflexota bacterium | reverse complement strand
GTGACGTTAGTGATCGCCTCGGGCATGCGAACCCCGGATTCACAATGACGGTATACAGGCATGCGATACCGGGCGCCCAAGAGGAGGCGGCTGAACGGCTGGCAGGGCTGTTACATGGTGAATCACATCCGCCAGGTGGCAGCATCAATGGCGTTAAACTGTCGCCAAGATTGTCGCCAAAACCAAAACTGGCCGCTATCTCGTAAGAATAATCGCCAGTTCAACTTGAGATTGGTGACGGACCGGGGACTCGAACCCCGAACCTAGTGATTAAGAGTCACTTGCTCTGCCAATTGAGCTAGTCCGTCTCTGTTAACAATTCAATCGAAGCGCCTGGAATGTGTCAACGCAATACGTGTTGCGTTTCCACGAGTCTAGGAATCAGAAGCCATTACACCACCTTGGGACCAGCTGGATTTTTCGACATCCTGAAAGATAATCGTGGTAGCTGAATCCTCAATTCCCGCGGTCTTAGATATTGCCTTAGTTATGGCTTTGGCAAGATCGGCTTTCTGTTGATCTGTGCGACCTGCGTATAAAGCAACGTTAACTACTGGCATAATCTTTTACTCCTTCGTACCGGACCTTGGCATTAAATCACTCAAATTATATGTGGTATCACATCCAGACAATTAACAAGATATAGAGGCTCTTGATCCAATCACAATATAATTACTCTCATGATCCTACCCAATCAAAATATTGGCGGTCAAAAGCAAAGTGAATTCGAATTAATTTCACGCTTGGCCGAATTGTGTGACGATTTGAACAACAGTGGTACCGATTCGATTTTGACCGGTATCGGTGATGATGCGTCAGTCGTTTCAACAACAGCCGGTGAAATTTTACTCACCACTGACGCTATGGTGGACGGCGTTCACTTCCGATCCAACGATAAACGCTGGCAGGATGTTGGGTGGAAATGTGCGGTATCCAACCTGAGCGACATAGCAGCCATGGGAGGAATTCCAGACCACGCTCTGGTCACTCTGGGTGTCCCCGTTGCTGTGGCAGCAGATTCGTACGAGGAACTGTACGTAGGAATGAATCACGCTTTTGATAAATTCGGAGGAAAGATTGTCGGGGGCGACGTAGTCTCTTCGCCCGTGATGTTTATAAATCTGGCACTCACCGGACATCCATCGGCAGGACCTAACGGAAAACCTTCATGGATGACACGGGACGCAGCAAACATGGGCGACCTAGTATGTGTAACTGGACCACTCGGGGGATCAAGTGGCGGACTTGAAACGTTACTATCAAAAAAAGATAACCAGGGTAAAGAAATATTAATCAACAGACATTTCCATCCCACCCCTCGTATCAAACTCGGACAAAAACTTATTCAACTTGGCGTCAAATGCGGAATGGATATAAGTGACGGACTCGTCGATGATCTCAAGAAATTGGCTAGATCGAGTGGTACGTCAATTTTAATAGATATGCCCGCAATTCCCGTCGAAAGTGAATTGCTGCCTATATTTGGAACCGAGTCCATCGAACATGCACTGAACGGAGGCGAAGATTATGAATTGCTCTTCACTGCCCCGAGTGTCATTGTTAAAGATATCCAACTGAAAATTCCGAGTGAAATCTCAGTGATTGGTCGTGTTGTCGCAGACAATATCCAAGACGGTAAAGTAACGGTTCATGACGCTAACGGCTATGAATACGAACCGCAACGTAAAGGGTGGGATCACCTGAATGGTTGAGCGAAAATCCACTAATGGTCCAAATCCGGCCTTATTGCTGATATCTGACTCAGAATCAGAAACAGTTCGCATCGGAAATGCCATGGGGCATGCCCTCCGAACCGGGGATACCGTCCTCCTTTCAGGTGATTTAGGCGCAGGAAAGACCCGTCTAGTTCATGGAATGGCCGAGGCGATAGAAAGTCCTGTGCCTGCAAGAAGCCCCACGTTTGTAATCGTGAATGAATACCCAGGACGGTTACATCTAAGTCACTGTGATCTATACCGAATCCGTTCTTCAGCAGAAGTAGAGGAATTGGCACTCGACGAACGGCTTCGAGAAGGGGCACTGGTAGTCGAATGGCCCGAGATAGGAGCCCAGATACTGCCGGAAGATGTTTTATTTTTGAAGCTTACAAATGGTGATCATGAACAACAGCGAGTGATCACTTTCACCCCGACCGGGCCAAAGTCAGCGGGCCTGCTCAGTCGCTCTGCTGCTGTTTTCGAGGCATTAGACGCAACCGTCGGACTTGAAAAACAAGAAAGGCCTCATAAGTGATTCTTGTAGCTATCGACACATCGACTCGTTATGCCGCTGTCGGGGTGACGAACGACGCAGGGGCCAGAGTATGTCGCAGCTGGCTATCAAACCAAAACCACAGTCGCGAGTTAATGCCAGCTATTGCTGAATGCTTCGCTGAATTGAAGCTTGAACCAAATCAAACCACCCACGTAGCCGTTGCTATCGGACCCGGTGGGTTCAGTTCAGTCAGAGTCGGCATCAGCACGGCTCTCGGTCTGATCACACCACGAAAACTACCAGTTGCAGGAGTCCCGACTCATAACATCGAGGTGGAGCCATTTTTGAAAGAAATCAATTCGGGTATCCCTGTTTATTCACTTATCCCCGCGGGCAGGAATCAGATTTCATGGACACGTCATGGTAGTAACGCAATAAACGAAAAGGGAATAGTTGCACCGGAAGAACTGGTAGATATCATCGAAACGAATGCCCTGCTGTGTGGTGAGGCCTGCGAAATAATGAAGGGAATCATCGAGGACTCTCGACTAAAAACTAACAACGTTCCCACGCGAGATCCTAATTGGCTTATCGACATCGCCCAGAGAATGTTCGAAGCCGATAAAGCCACACCATATGAGCAGCTTAGACCAATCTACGCCAGACCACCATCGATCAGCCAGCCGAAGCAATCAAAGTAAGGGCTGCAGACCCTGTCTTAAAGGCCGGTTCGCACTGCACAATGTTTAAAGATAATTTCTGAAAACTTTTTTAGGAGAAAAGATGACAACGGAGCGCACACTCGTACTGGTAAAACCTGACGGTATTCAACGCGGGCTCGCAGGTGAAATTATCACCAGACTTGAGCGAACCGGCTTACAGATAATAGGGCTGAAATTGATGCAGATATCCGAAGATCTTGCCAGTCGGCACTATGGCGAACACCGCGATAAACCGTTCTACCCAGGGCTTGTCAGTTTCATAACTTCTTCACCCGTGATAGCAATAGTACTGGAAGGACCAAGTGCAGTTTCAACTACACGAAAAACCATGGGTGCAACTAATCCAGCGGATTCATTACCAGGAACGATACGCGGAGACTTTGGCGTCGACATGGGGCGTAACCTAATTCATGGTTCAGCCAACCTGGAAGATGCGGCAAGAGAAGTTTCGTTGTTTTTCGATGACTCTGAACTAACCGATTACAGCCGTTCAACCCAGCAGTGGATCGTAGAGTAACAACTCGCAATCTCCAATGAATTACTGGACGCGAACTATCTCCGATGCACGAGACCAGAGCTTTTCAAGACCGTAACGCTGTCGCTGATCCCGTGTAAACAGATGAACAACGACACCCGTGAAATCAATCAACAGCCATCCGCCTTTGCCAGATCCTTCACGGTGACTTACTGAAACTCCCATATCCCGCGACCGACGACCAATATCTTCAGCCATAGACTCAATATGACGGTCAGTCTCTCCGCTGATGATTACGAAAAAATCAGCGAAACTGCTTATGCCTCTCGTATCTAAAAGCACAATGTCAGAGCCGAGCTTTTCCGATGCCTCATCAAGGGCTGATCGGGCTAAATCTTCGTTAGACGGAATCGATTTTGTTTGGGGCTTGTCAGTCATTAACAGCGAATTATAAAGAGGTACCCGAATTTCGATCTGACTGCGACCCGATAGTTAGCATGATTTTGTTACTCTGGAGTTATGGGAAGTAATCGTAACAACAACAAGAAGAGAGTGATAGTCGCGATGAGCGGCGGGGTTGACTCATCGGTCGCGGCAGCCTTGTTAGCGCAGCAGGGTCATGAGGTCGTGGGGGTAACGATGCGACTCTTCAGCGCTCCGAATGAGGCTGTTGCACGCCTCAACAAGTCCTGTTGTTCAATCGAAGATGTTGAGGATGCACGTTCAGTTTGTCGAAAAATTGGCGCGAAGCACTACCTTTTGAATTTCGAAGAAGAATTTCAGAAACATGTCGTCGACTACTTTGTCGGTGAGTATGAACGGGGTCGAACACCCCACCCATGCCTGGCCTGTAATGACCGACTTAAGTTCCAGTTCCTGATGCAGAGAGCTGAGCTTATGGATGCAGATATGATCGCAACGGGTCATTACGCTCGGATACAAAAAGATGGTAACCAATATCAACTATTCGCAGGAAACGACCCTCTAAAAGATCAATCATATGTCCTTTACACGCTCTCCCAGCAACAACTTACAAAATTGTTTTTTCCAATCGGAGATTATTCCAAACGAGAAATCAGGGATGTTGCACGAGAGGTCGGTCTCTCAATCGCAGACAAACCGGATTCTCAAGATATATGTTTTATTCCTGATGGCAATTACAGTCAGTTCATCGAACCCCGTCTAAAAAGGAAATCTCCGGGTGAAATCGTGGATGCGAGTGGCACAGTCCTTGGTATCCATGATGGAGTACACGATTTCACTGTAGGACAGAGAAAACGTATCCCAGCGGTGAACAACACATCTCGCCCGCTATATGTAACGGATATTGATGCCTTATCCGGACGTATCACAGTAGGCCCTGCGGAAGGACTTATGCGGACACGACTTTACGCATCTAACGTTAATTGGATCAACCCACCTCCATCAGATCGCCCGATCCGGGTGCAGGCCAGAATACGTTACAACGGACACAACACCCCAGCAACAGTAAGACTCGTACCAAACGGCGCTGAAATTGAATTCAGTAAACCAGTGCGTGCGATCACACCTGGACAAGCGGTAGTTTTCTATGACAACAACATCGTACTAGGTGGTGGGCTGATAGAGACTTCTCTTCCAGAATCCAGTAACGACAGAGTTTCCATGCCTTCTGCTCTGACGGTCTGATTTTCCCAAGTACGCTGTATCCTTCCTACTCTGCCAGAGTTATCGTGCCGAGCTGGTTTTTCGGTCGTCTGCACAACAAATACCCTCAATCAAAATAGACTTGCCCAAAACGCTCAAAATTCTTCCCGATTTCTCTATAGAAATGAATCTCGTTGGCGGTTCGGGCCTGTTGGTGGCCGGTGTTGACGAGGTCGGTCGTGGAACTCTGGCAGGACCTGTAGTAGCTGCAGCTGCAATATTGCCTGGACCTGTACCCATTGAGTACAAATCACTGGTAAACGACAGCAAAATTCTTTCACCAGCTACGCGTGAAAAATCGTTTTCCTGGCTAGTAAAATGGTGTGTGAGTTACGGAGTTGGCGCGTGTTCAGCTGCTGAGATCGACTCGATTGGGATTGTCGCCAGCACAAAACAAGCGATGCTGCGTGCCATTGCCGAACTGGATCCGCAACCGGACCACCTGATAATAGACGCACTCCAGTTACCTGCTGTTTCGATATCTCAGACATCAATTGTAAAGGCCGATTCTCTCAGTCAGAGTGTGGCGGCAGCTTCCATAATCGCAAAAGTGACCCGAGATAAGTTGATGGCTAACGTGTTTGAGCAGGAGTACCCAGGCTATGGATTTGCATCCCACAAAGGCTATGGCACGGAAATTCACATGCTGGCGCTCAAGGAACTGGGCGCATCTCCCATACACAGGCAAAGTTTCAAACCGGTAAGGGATCTGCTGTAACCGCAAACGCCTCGACGAAATCCAAATGGGTCATAAAAAGATTTAGCTAAAAAATCGCAAGAGGGTTCACTGGTGAACCGGTCACGGTAGGCATTTTCAAAGGCAGTATCGAAATCATAAACTCCCATTGACTTCGCTCACGGCAGGCATTCGCCAGATCATCCAGCCAGGCATTGTCAAGAATCCAAAGCCCCAAACCGACAATTCCAACTTGATGAACCGGATTGGTAAACAGGTCGTACGGATTAGGTGCTACATCATTTCCTGTGTCAGAGCCGATGACTGCAACCTGACGTTCCTGTAATAAGGGTAATATCTCGGGTGACGGCCCAGATGAACCCCCTACAGCGATATCCACCGGACCAGTAATCTCACGACGGCCTAATTGCCCTGTTCTGAGTAGTAAAACATCACCTTTCTCAACTCGAACCCCGTGTTCACGCTCCGCAGCCTCAATATCAGCTACTCCAACACCATCTCCCCGCTCTATATACTCGACATCTCGTAAACGTGGAGCGTCTACCAAAACTCCCTTAGTAACAATCCCGCCTGTAGACGGCATCACATCAAACTCTGTGGCCCCTTCAGCAGTAGACACAACACTCGACGGTCGTCCGTTATAGGTCTGACCGTTCCAGAAAAAGTGAGCCAGGCTGTCGATATGAGTTACGGTATGTCCGTGAAAGATCATGCCAAAGTAATCCATTGCGACTTGTCGCTCATAAGACTCGCCTTTCCTGTATGTATCCCCAGCTGAAACCATGAAATGCTGGGGAGGACGTGGTACATCTACCGAGGCCTTGAATTCAACTGGCCTGGCGCAACTTACCGCAGCACCTTCTGAAACAAGGGCCAACGCCTCCAAAGTTTTTTCAGGAGACAGGTGATTCAAGGTTCCTTTTTGATCATCCGTGCCCCAACGGCCCCAGTTATTGAGATCACCCTCAATCCAAGCCAGTAAATGTTTTTGAGACGGCCATGAAACAGTCATTTATGTAAATCTCCAGTCTTAATGCAAGCAGACCACCGTTGGGGTCGTGCAAGCTTATAAGAATTACGAGTGGATAATACGACAGTACGACAGTGCTAGAATTCCCACACTCAGTACAGGTCGTTCAAATGAACCTAATTCTCAGCTCAATGTATGCAATAGCGAGGAAAATACCGCATGAGATCCGAAATAGTAGAGAGAATGCGGGGAATCTATGTCATCGTCGACCCTGAACACACAAACAATCGGAACGTATTACAGGTCGCAGAAGCTGCTTTCAATGGTGGAGCCTCAACAGTACAACTGCGCGATAAAATTTCAAGTAAACGAACCATTGTAGAAACAGCAACAGAAATCCAACAACTCGCAGATAACGCGGGAAGCTTATTTATTATGAATGATCACGCTGACATAGCTCGTATAGTTGCCTCAGATGGGCTACACGTGGGTCAGAAAGATATCGCCGTAGAAGATTGTAGAGTTGTCCTAGATGACAGACAAATAATAGGAACTTCTAACGCTCTGGTAACAGAGGCAGAAGAATCCGAAAGAATCGGGGCAGATTACCTGGCAGTTGGTGCCATGTTTCCTACAGCCACCAAAATCGATACTCGCCCGGCGGGCTTGGAAACACTAACGGAAATTCGAGCTGCGACGTCAACTCATATCGTGGCAATCGGTGGAATCAACGAGTCCAACCTCGGTGCAGTCTTGGCGGCTGGAGCAGATTCAGTTTGCATAGCGAGCGCGATCACAAAAGCTGAAGACGTGGAAGCGGCTACTCGGCGCTTAGTCAAGCTTTTCGATAAAGCAGCTATATCCTAATAGAACACCTAAGAAACACGTCATTCTATAAATACCCTGCGTCTATCAAAGATTATTGAAGAGGCAAGTACATTTTGTAACCCCTGAGAGAAGTTTGCATTTGCCTTAATACGTAGCTCGTTTCGTTGACTGGCTCTTAACCCGATGCTAGCTTTCATTGGTCAAACAGAAGTTGGGAGAGTAAATCATGTTCAAATTTCGAAATATGATTTATATGTTTTTTTACCCAATTTCTTATTCTGGACCTTCCCAAGGCTTTAACACTGCCTGATGATGGAAGGCTTTTTCGCGGAGATATGTAAATGGATACGATCTTGCTTGCAGTCGCAGCAGGAGGCATTGGCCTTATTGCTGCAGCCCTACTGGCCATGCGGGTTCTAAAACAGCCCCAGGGCAACGATGAAGTTAGAGATATAGGTGCACTTATCCAGGAGGGGTCTTCTGCTTTCCTGCGCAAGGAATATTCAATTCTTGCATTATTCGTTTTGGCAATTTTTGTGGTTCTTGCCGTTTTCATTGATTACAACATTTTAAATAACGACACGATCAACTCTCTTGCTGAGGGAGGTGCAGTGACATCCGATGGTCCATGGACTGCGATTGCATATGTAATTGGCGCAATTGGATCCGGACTTGCCGGTTTCATAGGCATGAACATTGCGGTTAGAGGCAACACTCGAACTGCCACCGCTGCACAATCAGGATTAAACAAAGCGTTACAAGTCGCATTTAGTACCGGTGCTGTCATGGGATTAACCGTAGTTGGTATCGGAATTATCGGCGTATCTGTTTTGTGGATAATTTTTGAAAACCCGAACGTAATCGCAGGTTTCGGTTTTGGAGCGTCTTCGATCGCACTTTTCGCTCGAGTGGGAGGTGGGATTTATACGAAGGCCGCTGACGTCGGAGCTGATCTGGTCGGTAAAGTGGAGGCTGGACTTGACGAAGATGACCCTCGTAACCCTGCCGTGATCGCTGATAACGTCGGTGATAACGTCGGTGATGTAGCCGGGATGGGCGCCGACCTCTTCGAGTCATATGTTGGCTCGATCATAGCCACTATCTCATTAGCCTTTATGTTTGGTGCATCGTATTCTTTAGAAGATCCCAAGGCGGTTCTGCCATTAGTGATAGCCGGGATCGGCATTATTTCCTCTATTCTCGGAATGTTCCTAATACGAACTGGTGATAACGCCGATATGGGCAAATTGCTATGGACTCTGCGGTACGGAATATTTGGAGCTGGGGGCCTGGCTTTAATTGGAACCGGTCTCTACATCAATTCACAAGAGACTCTTGAATTCGATCTTTTTTGGGTGGTCGTAGTGGGAATTATCGTGGGACAGGTCATCGGCACATCAACTGAATGGTTTACATCTTACGAAGGACTCAAGATAGGGTCTTGGGAATTCAATCCCGTAAAGTGGATAGCGCAGCAATCTGAGACGGGGCACCCGTCGACGATCATCGCAGGAATATCTGTTGGGTTGTACAGCACCGTGATCCCTGCACTGGCAATCGTAGTCGGAATATTCTTGGCGAACGAACTCGCTGGTCTGTACGGAATTGGTCTCGCCGCAGTCGGCATGCTATCAACTCTGGGCATCACGCTTGCAACAGACGCATACGGCCCGGTCGCTGATAACGCAGGTGGAATAGCGGAGCAGGCGCACTTGGATCCTGATGTGCGACAGAGAACAGACGCACTGGACGCACTAGGGAACACAACCGCAGCTACAGGGAAGGGATTCGCTATCGGATCGGCAGTACTCACTGCTCTCGCACTTCTGGTAGCCTACTCACTCGTAACAGGGGTCACAAAACTCGACCTGCTGGAACCCAAAGTCCTCATGGGCACTGTAATCGGTGGATTGCTTCCCTTCCTGTTCTCAGGTTTAACCATGCAAGCAGTCGGTACCGCTGCCGGTGAAATGATCGAAGAAGTTCGACGGCAATTTCGCGAAATCCCCGGCCTTAAAGAAGGCAAGCCAGGGGTAAAACCGGATGCGGCACGGGCAGTGGCCATCAGTACGCAGGGCTCACTCAAAGCGATGATCATCCCCGGTCTCGTCGCTATACTTGCTCCAATTGCAATCGGAGCAATAATGGGAGCAGAAGCCCTAGGCGGTATGCTGGCTGGCTCAATTGTTTCAGGTTTCTTGTTGGCAATTTTTATGGCCAACGCGGGCGGAGCATGGGATAACGCTAAAAAATTCGTTGAACTAGGAAATTTCGGTGGCAAAGGTTCAGATACACATGCAGCAGCTGTTACGGGTGACACAGTTGGAGACCCGTTTAAAGACACATCCGGCCCGGCTATCAACATCCTGTTGAAGCTAATGGCAATAGTGTCATTGATCTTTGGCCCACTATTCATCGGCTGAACGTCGTAATCTACAGATTAAAGTGAAAGCCAGGGCTGCAAATTAATTTAGTCCTGGCTTTCACTTTAAATATCAGCACTTAAAACCGGATTACTTCTAGATAAGAACCACGATTCGACAAGCAGTCGAAACAACGAAGATGGAACCAGATAAACGGTAAACAAAATATCTCGGTTGTTGATCACGCAGCATGAGGGACGAGACCCATGAGCAGGCCATGTTCGGCCCCCGTTAAAATCAATCGTTTGGCCCAGTCAGATGTTCTTGCAATCTAGCCAGTGCATTGATCGCATCCAACGGAGTCATGTTTTGCAAATCAAGATCTCTCAACTCTTGGAGCGCGACTTTGTCCAATTTACGCTCTTCATGATCTCCTGCAAGCATATGAAGCTGATAGCCAGTGTTAGATCCTGAAAACTCAGCTCCGCCTTCGAGTTCCTTCAAAAGATCCCAAGCCCTGCTGACGACATCGTTCGGCATGCCGGCGAGCCGGGCCACATGCACCCCATATGATCGGTCGGCTCCCCCCTGAACTATCTTGTGCAGGAACACTACTTCCCCTGATTCCTCAGCAACTGAAACACGTAAATTGTGAGCCCTAGGAAGTTGATCTGCCAGTTGGGTCATCTCGTGATAATGGGTAGCAAACAAAGTTTTGCATCCCAGCTTAGGTGAATTATGAATATGCTCGGCGACTGACCGAGCAATGGCGAGACCATCGTAAGTAGATGTACCACGACCAATCTCATCAAGAACAGCCAGGGAGCGATCAGTTGCCTGGTTCAAGATAGAGGCAGTTTCTACCATCTCGACCATGAAAGTCGATTGTCCACCGGAAATGTCATCAGATAATCCAGCCCGAGTGAAAATTCTATCGATCACTCCTATATGAGCTTTGGACGCCGGTATAAAACTTCCTGTCTGAGCCAAAAGTACCAATACAGCAGCTTGTCGGATATATGTTGACTTACCAGACATATTAGGCCCCGTGATAATAACGACCTGACGATCGGAGTTAGAAATATCGAGATCATTAGGGACAAAGCGTCCGGAACCAAGCGAAGCTTCGACAACGGGATGCCGCCCATTTTCTATCTGCAAATCGGTACCGTCATCAATTACCGGCTGAATCCAGTGATTGTCAATCGAAGCCTGGGACATAGAAACAAGAGAATCGAGTGTACCAATGGCTTTCGCTGTCTCCATAATTCGTTCACTCTGTACCGCAACCTCTGCGCAAACCCGTCTGAAAATTTCTCGTTCCAGTTCGCTTATCCGATCGCGTGCACTGAGTATTCTTGATTCAAGATCTTTTAATTGGGGTGTAACGAAACGCTCGGCATTAACAAGGGTCTGACGGCGTTCGAAATCATCTGGTACAAATTCAAGATTGTTTTTGGTTACCTCGAGATAATAGCCAAACACACGGTTATAACCGATTTTCAGGCTTTTAATACCTGTCGAAGCCCGATGTTCTTCCTCAAGCGCAGCGATACTGGACCGGGCATCTCCCGAAAGCGATCTAGCTTCATCCAAATCTCTGTCAAATCCCTCACGAATGGCGGATCCTTCTCCGACCGTTAATGAAGGATCATCGGATATAGCGGATTCGAGTAGTTCTACCGCTGTAGTTGAGGAATGCAATCGACCAATCACCGCACCACCAGGGAGAAGTTCTTTCGGTAAGACAGTTATCAAACTAGGAATAACAATTAACCCTGTTCGAATAGAAGCCAGATCCCGAGGGTTAGCACTATTAGTCCTGACCCGATTTACAAGCCGTTCAAGGTCAGGAATTTTCCTCAAAAACTCCTGAACCTTCATCCGAGCACTAGAATTATCGGAAAAGAGGGCTACGGCACCCTGCCGGTTCCGTATCTCAGCAACATCAAGCAAAGGACGAGTAAGCCACCCCTTGAGAGTCCTAGCGCCCATGGCGGTCTTGGTGTGATTCACTGTCCTATAAAGGGTCGGAGCCATCGATTTACCCGTAGCTGAATCGAATACTTCCAAATCACGTAAAGCTTTGGCGTCTAACCGCATATACGAATTAATCGACTCCGTACGAAGTGAGGTTAACTGCGGGATCGTTCCAAACTGTGTTTCACTCACGAAATCAAGTACAGCTGAAGCCGCAACAATCGCCAGCGGCATGTTTGAACAGCCAAATGCTTCGAGTGTAGTCGCTCCAAAGTGATCTAATAAATGTGCACTCGAAAGTTCTGAATCAAGCTGAATTTCATCTAACGGACGAACTACAGTGGAAGAAGATTTACCTGAACGAAACAGGTCTGTAGCTACTGAATCAGCAATTAATTCAGCAGGGTTCAGCCGATGGAGTTCATCTATTAAATCCGAAGCCTTGAATTCCCCTGTAATAAATTCGCTGGTTGATATGTCGACATAAGCCAGCCCAGCACGGACCCCGTCACTAACGGACGCAGCTAAAAAATTATTAGCTGATTGATCCAAGAGTGCCGGCTCGATAACGGTACCGGGCGTAACTACCCTGACTACTGCCCTTTCAACCAAACCTTTGGATTTT
>NYZY01000062.1 GCA_002687335.1 Chloroflexota bacterium | reverse complement strand
GGTAAGAGTTATTCCATTGTTACTACCGGAGAGTCATCGTCAATAAGATTGACGGTTAGTGCTCCGGTTATCTAGTTGGAAAATTTTGACTGGAAGGTGATGATTTGGTTTGATCCCGATGGCTTTTTCCGAAGGTTACTCGCCCATGAGGCGGTTAATGTCGCCCTGTAACTGATCAAGATAATCAGGGTAAGAATTGTTCTGGTAGCTGAGTAGCTTGTTTCCGCCCTCGTCTGAATACCAGGCGAAGTGACCTTTGGATGACTGGTATATAGCCTCATCAGGATTGACCTCGATCATTTTGAAGTAATCCGCGACGTACTCAGATCCTTTCATACGCCACGTGTCACCACCACTGGCGTTGATGATTCTGGTCGTAGAGGTTAGTTCCGCTGTTACCGCTGATGTGATCGCGGCCACTGCATCGTCTCTGTGTATGAATTCAATTTTTTGATCTGGGAGAAAAGGCCATGCGTCAGGCGGTTCTTGGAATACAGGAATCGAAACACCTGAGATTCTCAGTACACACGAGTCGAGACCGGAGTTTAAGACTAACTGTTCAGATTCAGCTTTAGTTTTGGCGTAATTATCGTCTGGGTTATAGCGCATGAAAGTGGACACTTCATCGTCAGTAGTTGGCTTACCATAAACGCTCACGGATGAACTAAACACCAGTCTTGCAGTGGAGTTACTAGATTGCATCGCGTTAACGAGAATTTCTGTGCCTTGCACGTTAACCAGTTGGGCTAATTCGATTTGCTGGTCGGCTACCGGTGGTAGTATTGCCGCCAGATGTACAACCGCGTCAACGTTTTCGATCGCTGATTGCATACTGACTTTGGATGTCAGATCTCCTGGTAAGGCAGAAACACCATCAGGAAGCCCTTCGAAATTTGCAGTTGCTAGGTCAAAAGCTCGAATCGTGTGACCTTCAGATGCAAGTCGACCGCAGACCAACCGGCCCATGCTGCCGGCACCGCCTGTAACCAATACGGATGTCATTAGGTCAGGACTGTTCCAGGAGCATCAGCTTTATCTTCGATCTCGGTTACTAGTGCTTCGACCATTGAAAGATTTGCTTGTGATCCATCAGCATTTAAAGCGGTGCCCGCCTTCTTTACTTTGTTAGCAAGTGGAACACCCGCAAGCGACGTAAAAAAGAACTTTTCACGCTGAACGGAGAGCCGATCTGCAAGCTCGTTTTGTCCTGCATCTGTAATGAGTGTTATTGCTTCGTCGAGCATATCCTGCGCTCTCGCCATTTTCAAAAAATCTCCTAATGCGGTCGTGTTGTCCTAAACGTTAATTCTCAGTGCTCGTGCGTCGTCGAATGCGAACGCGTACCCTCTTCTCCAGGATGCCATTGATTCTCTGGGGCGCTGTGACCGTTCGGCCCGTGACTAGTTCCATCGCCGTGGTAAGGAGCGTGTGAATGAGTCCCTACGGTCGGCCCATCGTGTGGTTTGACTGCCTCGATATCTACCTCAGGCAGTCTATCGAAGCCATGACCGTCGTGGCGGTCGAATGGGAAAGGTTGGAATTTTTCAAACATTCGTGCAAATCGCTGACGGGTTGGCCGTTCATCGTAAGGAAACCTGAATTTTTCTCTGCCTACGGGTTCTACGTGATGCAATTCGTAGTTTCTGCTGCCTAGACCGTTGACCACTGCAGTGTTTATTGTTGTCTGCTCGGAGAGGCCTTCTATGGCCGCTCCAGCCAGATCGAATTTTCGCTCACCGGCGTCTCCTACACCCATCTCGTCACTGAGGGAACCTGGGATCCCCGGGGAATCGGTAACTGCGTCTACACAGGCTTGGTCGATTGCGACGGGATCTTTACTTGCGAAAACTCCGAGGTTCGGAACGATTGGCATATCTGAGAAGCCTGCACAGTCACATTTGGGAGACACATCGATTGCGAGCGTGACGAACCCTACTTTCGGGACCGTTTTCACTACTCCTAGTGCTGCATCTCCGATAGCAATATCGGTAGCATCAAATAGCATCTGGTTTGGCTGGAAAATGCCGCGAGGATTCATTACACCCAGACAGCCGAGACAAGTCATACATTTGTCTCGATCCCAGGCTATTGTGTTGTCCTCTTGTATCTCGAAGAGTCCAATCGGACAGGCTTCCTCGATCAATTCCCACTCGATATCTTTTTCTTTGTCAACAACGAATTTTTCGTCGAACTCTACTACGGCTCCTACCCCATACTTTGGATGACCGCCCATGTGGACGTTGAACTTACCCCGTTTCGATTGTGCTCCGATTCCAAGATTCTTTAACGCCCCACCGATAACACCCATGCCGTGACCCTTAAAGTGTGTCAGAGCGATGAGAACGTCTGCTGCAGCGATTGCCTGTGCTACGTACGCCTCTTTGAGTAGGTAGCCTTCTGGGATATCAACTCGGTAATCGCTGGTACCTACGTAACCATCAGCGGCGATGAATGGACAGCCGAGGACGGCAGATGAAAAGCCGTTTCTCTCTGCAGTTTGCAAGAGATCAAGCTCTGTTGCGCGAGTTGAAAATGGACTATAAGTCAGAGTAGTTGTGTCACATACGAACGGTCGTCCGCCAAGTTCTTTGACTCGATCAGCAATCGCTCGGGCATAAACCGGTCGGAGGTAGGCACTGGAATTCCATTCTCCGCAATGCAGCTTTATTGCGACTACATCTCCAGGTTCAACTAGTTCGTCTAGTCCTGCAGCGTCGAAAACAGTTACTGTTTTTGCAATCAAGCTTGTGTCGGCCGAGTCGCTTCGCGCGTCCATGAAGTAAACGTCAGATGTCATGACAGGATCCTAATTTTCTGAAAAACAAATAGTGTTGCAGCGAAAATATACCCGATATTAAGCGTTTTGCGCGAGGCTAATTTACCAAGTATCACCATTGCTTGGGTCACATTTGTTACTGTAAGGGGATAAGTGATTGAAACAGGGATTCGATTCTGAACGTGTTTGTACTAGCAACAGGAGCTATCAATGGTAGAAAACGTAGAGAAACTCGCGGCCGAGAATGCACTGGTTGGCGAGGGACCTGTTTGGGATGTGGAATCTCAGACACTTTACTGGATTGATATTCAGGGAGGTAAGTTCTGGAATTATGACCCCGTTACTGGGGAGAACAAATTACTTCACCAGGGCTATAACGTTGCGGGTGTTACTCGCAACAAGGGTGGTGGACTTGCTGTCGGGACATGGGAGGGAGTTCAATTATGGAATTCTGACGATGATTTCCATTGGTTGCATCACGGAGATGTTGATGGTCGTCCCATTAAGTTAAACGACATTAGTGTCGGCCCAGACGGGAGCCTTTATGGTGGAAGTGGACACTTGGACTCATGCACCTTATTCAGATTTAAGCCTGACGGTTCGGCGGAAATAATTGATGACGGCCTGGATCTCTGTAATGGGATGGGATTTTCACCAGATTTAAAGACCTTTTACTCTACTGACTCACCCAAACACGAGATTTATAAATGGGATCACAATCCGACGACCGGTAGCATCACAAATAGACAAGTGTTTACTACCATTCCTGATAACTGGGGTATTCCAGATGGCATGACCGTTGACTCGGAAGGATTTGTTTGGTCAGCGATATGGTATGGAGGGATGGTGGTGCGATTCGATCCCGACGGCAAGGAAGAACGCCGTGTAGAGATTCCTGCTGCCCAAACGTCGTCGGCAATGTTTGGCGGTAAGGACCTTAACGAGCTGTATGTTACGACTGCCAGTTTTGGGACCGGCGATCCTGAGAAGACGGGTTGGGAGCCCGAAGGGTTCGATATGAGCACTTATCGCGGTGGTGACCTTTATCGGGTTGAACTGGACATTCAGGGAAAACCTGAGTTTGTAACGGATTTCGCTGTGCCATCATCCTGACAGTGTTGATTTCCATTTGGTCCGACAGCCTTAATCTTGTCGGCTCAAGACTGGTTATGAGGTTTAAACACAAACTCCGAAATCGCCGCGATTTATATCGCGACCTTCGGAGTTTGTGATTTTGGTTATCATAAATTATGAGTTAGCGGGGATGGCCTTAATAGTCTCTTTTTCCGTCTGGAAAGTGGTGGTGATGTCTGTGTCGGTCATCTCACCATTCTCTTCGTGTAAGAGGCATGCCGTGAGCTGGTGATCATTTACCAGGTATTGCGCAGGTTTTGTGTCGTGGCACCGATCCATTACGGCAGGGCATCGATCCGCAAACCTACAGCCAGCGATCTGCAAGTCAGACGTGTCCCAGTTTTGTTGCGGCGGTTCCGAACCCCATCTGTTTTTAGGGTCAGGTTGTGGGATCGATTCGATCAAGAGTTTTGTATACGGGTGTTGGGGGTCAGGAATGACTGCATCAACGGTCCCCGCTTCCACAACTGTACCTCTGTACATCACCATTATGTTATCGCTGATCTGGTAAGCAGTTGTCAGATCGTGTGTGATGTAAATAACAGAAATACCCAAATCTCGATTGAGTCTTCGAATCGAATCAAGAATGGTTGCCCTGAGTGATGCGTCTACCATGGAAACTGGCTCGTCAGCCAGAATTACTCTGGGTTTTAATAGCAGGGCACGAGCTACCATTACACGCTGGCGTTGACCACCACTCAATTGATGGGGAAATCTGCCGAGAGTTTCTTCTGGTACCAGCCCGACCATTTCAAGGGCATCTTCGATCATCTGTTGTTTCTCAGGTCCGGAAGAAGCAAGTCTGAAATTTTTAATTGGTTCGTCTAACACATGGTCGACTTTGTAAAAGGGGTTGTAAGACTCAAATGGATCTTGAAATATC
Organism: Chloroflexota bacterium; assembly: GCA_002687335.1. The sequence goes on along the minus strand of NYZY01000062.1, from coordinate 1,247 downwards.
GGTTGGATTTCACGTCGGAAATTTCGGCGTTCGCGGCGAGTAAGCCGTGTGAAATCTTTGCCCCGATAGAGCATTTTGCCTGCGTTGGGTACGTGACTACCCAGAAGAAGTCGAGCCAGAGTGGTTTTACCGCTCCCACTTTCGCCGGCTACAGTGGTGATGGAAGATTCATCTTCATCAATTGACAGTGAAACGTCGTCAACAGCGACTGTTACGGAGCCACTGCCGAACATACCTTCGCTTCCGAAGGTTTTGGTTACATGGTCTAACTCCAGGAATGCACTCATGACTTGGCCTCTTCCTCATACAGATGGCAAGCCACTTCTCTACGGCCTCCAAGGTTGATCAGATCAGGGATCGCTGCCTGACATCTCTCGAAACGAGATGGGCATCGATCTTCAAATGCACACCCTTCTGGAAGAAATATCAATTGAGGGGGCAGACCAGGAATTCCGAGGAATTCTCGTTTTTCCTGAAGTGATGGCAAGCTACCAATTAGAAGTTTTGTGTAAGGGTGTTTAGGGTCGCTAAAGACTTCTTCGACCGGACCTATTTCGACGAGCTTGCCCGCGTACATAACGCCGATTGTGTCAGCAAACTGTGCGACCAACCCCATATCGTGACCTACAAGCATAATTGAGGCATCCAAGCCCTCTTGCAATCGGCCCAACGTTTGCATGATCTGACGTTGTACGACGACATCAAGAGCCGAGGTAGGCTCGTCGGCGATTATTAGCTTAGGGCGTAATGAAATACCAATGGCCATTGCTACACGTTGCTTCATTCCACCAGATAGTTCATGTGGGAATAATCGACCTACAGATGGTCTTAGGCCAACGCGGGTAAGTAGATCGCGTACCGTTTCTTGCAAATCTGCCTTGGTAGGTGTCGGATCATCTCCCTCGAGGTGGTCGATAATCCCATCGGTAATCTGTCGTTCGACCCTCATTACCGGGTTCAGGGAATTCATTGCTCCCTGTGGAACGAGTGCTAACTCAGAAAGGCGTGTTTTACGCATCTCGTCTTCCGTGAGTTTTGTAATGTCACGCCCATTGAGCATGACGCTTCCCTTTGCTATGTGTCCTGGTGGCCTGGTCAATCGCATTAGAGCCATAGCTAGGGTCGTCTTGCCCGATCCTGATTCGCCGACCAGTGCGAACCGTTCACCCTGCTTAAGAGTGAACGTGACGTCGTCACAGGCTTTCACCGTTCCAGTGTCAGTTTCGTAGTAAACCGACAGGTCCTCT
>NYZY01000061.1 GCA_002687335.1 Chloroflexota bacterium | reverse complement strand
CTGTCAGACAAAGGCGCTGACATTTACAGTTTCGTATATAAACCGACTGACACTGATTTTATGTGGCGAAGTCCATGGGGGGTACGCGATCCACGAAATACAATTCCGCCTACGGGTGATCCAAGCTCCGTCTGGCTGGATTATTACGAAGGCGGATGGCAAACCGTCGTTCCGCACGGAGGCTATTCAGATCAGGTCTATGGCGCAGATTTCGGAATCCACGGCGATGTAAACCTGATTCCTTGGGACGCACAAATCATCCAAGACAAACACGATGAAGTTAGTGTGAGATTTGCTGCCAAAAGTGTTCGAATGCCCATGAACGTATCAAAGACACTTTCACTCGTTTCAGGTTCCTCTATGTTAACAATCGAGGAATCTGTGACCAACGAGGGAGAAGAGGATCTCGATATCGTCTGGCTTGAACATATAGCAATAGGTCCGCCGATCCTGTCAGATAAAACAAAGCTGTACGTGCCAAAATCAAAATTGTTAAGCCACCCTGAAAGCATAGATCAAAACTCAAAACTTGAGCCTAACTTCAGTGGGAATTGGCCTAATATGAACGCCAAAGATGGGTCTGTTATTGATTTTATTAACATTCCACCAAAAGAAGATCGCTCATTAGACATGGCATATATGACTGAAATGTCCGAAGGCTGGTATGCCTTATTGAATGAAGAATCCAGTCTTGGTTGGGCTGTAAGTTATCCCGTGGAGACATTCAAATACCTGTGGTATTGGCGAAATTTTGGAGGCGGCTATGGCTATCCTTGGTACGGAAGATGCTACAACGCTGGATTAGAGCCTTGTACAAGCTTTGGAAACGGTGGGATAAAACAAGCCCAAAAGAATGGGACTGCCTTGAACATAGCGGCAGGGCAAACAGTCTCGGCTACTATTAAAGCAGGAGCATTCATCGGAAAAGGAACAGTAAGACACGTCGATACCAACGGCAATATAACGTTCGACTAGGCGAATATTTTGGTACAAACTGCCAGTTAATTAATAGTTAGGATCAACAATGCGCAAGCGAATGTTTGGTAACTCTGGATTAGAAACCTCCGTGATCGGATATGGGGGATGGCCGATGGGTCGTGGTATGTACGGAGATTTTGATGATGATGAGGCTATCGCGGCGGCTCGCGCTTCTTACGAGAAGGGCGTGACCCTGTTCGACACGGCAGCTGTGTATGGTTGGGGTTACGGTGAAAACCTGATGGGAAAGGCACTCAAAGGCATTCGTAATAACGTAGTGCTCGTCACTAAGGGTGCAAGAGAGTGGGTCCGAGACAACCCAGATCGCAGATCAGCCACTGTTTCGGACTCAGATCCTAAACGACTCTTGGCCTCTATAGATGAAAGCTTGAAACGTCTGCAAACCGACTATATCGATCTGTTCTTGATCCACTGGCCCGACCACAATCGCGCCTTTTCGGAACCAATGGAGGCACTAGAAAACGCGAAGGCAGCAGGGAAAATACGACACACCGGTGTCTCCAACTTCTCCGTCGAAATGATGGCCGAAAGTCGGGAGACCAGCCCAATCATCACGAATCAGATCGGATACCACATCTTTGACCGACGTCCCGAAGCCGAAGTAATGCCATTTGTAAGAGAAAATGGCATGGGAATCATGGCATATGGTTCGCTGTCCCACGGCCTGTTAACTGGCACTTGGAATGCTGATAAAACTTTCAGCGATGACGATTGGCGTCGTGGTGGTGCTAACTTTGGAATCAACTCTTGGGGTCCAGAAAACCTAGCGGCCAATGTCGCTGTAGTTGAAAAATTGAAGGTGATCGCTGCGGACCATGGCAAAACGATTCCACAACTTGCAATAGCCTGGGTATTAGCAAACGAAGCCGTAAGTGTTGCGCTTGCAGGATCAGTAACTCCTAGCGAAGCAACCGATAACATCGGGGGCGACTGGGATATGTCGTCCGATCTGAAAAAAGAGATAGATAATTTAGTAACTTCTGAGGGCTCCGGAGTCGGTATGCCTGGAATGGAAATTGCAACATAGGATCTGGGTCAGGAATTGAACCAAAAATTTCTAAACAAACAAGAACAATTACTGGGTCAACAATGATCATCGATACCCATTGTCACGCGGGGGAAAATTGGTTCTTACCCATAGAATCACTCGAATTCGAGATGAATCAAGCGGGAGTCGATGCTGCCGTGCTAATCCAGCATGGTGGAACATACGACAACAACTACTTGTTCAGGGAAGCATCTAAACGCCGCGGGCGATTCAAGGTGGTCGTCATGATAGATCCAGATGATGCTGATCCACTTGGCTCAATGGAAAAATTATGGGAACAAGGCGCGGCCGGCATTCGCATCGCACCAGACGGTAAATTCAGTCATATCTCCAATGTTATCGAGATATGGCACAAAGCTGGAGAATTAGGCTTGGTGGTCAGTTCACTCGGTAACGACGATAAATTTTCCAGCGCCAGTTTCAAAAATATCATTGACACCTGTCCTGACACTCAGATCGTAATAGAACATCTCGCTGGCGTCGGTATGAACGAACCACCCTACAACGCCTACAAATCTGCACTCGAATGTGCACAACGGCCCAATACGACTATCAAAATTCCGGGATTAGGAGAAATTACACCCAGGCCGACTACTCTACGACCTGAATTTGGATTTGAAAACGTACCGCCGCTATTCGAGATGGCCTACGAAGCATTCGGTCCAGATCGAATGATGTGGGGTAGCGATTATCCTCCAAGCGCGGGCCGTGAAGGCTACCGTAACACCCTGGAAGGCGTTCGAAATCATCCGGTATTTGCGAAGGATGATGATATCGACTGGGTCCTCGGCAAAACCGCCGCACGAATCTGGAAATTCAACGATTAAAGCAAAGTAACGACTTCTTGACATAACAGCAATAAGGCTACTCCGACTCTTTTCGTTCCGGTTCAGAGATTTGAATAGCCTGGACTCTTACTGCTCATGGACATATCAATGGGCTACGGATGGTTTATACGGAAAGCTGGACATTATTTAATACCGCATGCTGATAGTTAAAAGTTTTATGACATTTCTACTAAATTCAGTGATTAACCGATATTTGAAAATGAGAATACTTATGTTTTTACATCGAGGCGGACGACAGAAACTCGATTAGAATTAATATCGGATCCTCGTAACCATGTCTTTAGCACCATTCATAATTATTTAACCAAAATGACTTCTAACTATGAGCCGATTCGTCGGCTACCTAACATGCAGGATGCAGGACCGTCTGAACTAGCGCAACGCGACAATGTAATAACGAAACTACGTTCAGTCTTCGGTTTACGCGGTTACGATCGAGCCGAAACCCCAATCCTGGAACAAACAGAATTATATCTTCGTAAGTCTGGAGGCACACTATCTTCACGGCTTTACGGATTCACCGAACCAGGCGGATATCAAGTGAGTCTTCGACCTGAATTCACTGCTGCAATCCTTCGCCAAACTATCGATGATATGACAGATAGCAACGCCGTTCGCATCATGTATGACGGACCGGTTTTTCGGTATGCAAGGCCTGAAGACGAAGATGGTATAAAAACGCGTCAGTTCACACAACTGGGCGCTGAACTAATTGGTCCATCTTCACCCGATGCTGATGGCGAGATAATTGCAATGTCGCTTGAAGGACTCAATTCTTTGGAAATTGCAGATACTAGAGTCGTCGTGGGGCATGTCGGCGTCATTGCAAAAGCACTTGGAGCGTTTGATTTATCCGAGCGAGCCAAATTGTTCTTGATCAACAATATTTCGGAACTCAATAAAGGCGGAACAGATTCGGTTTTCGAAAAAGCTGAAACCCTGGGGTTTGTTACTAATACTGCCATCGGAGAGGCTCAAGCTTCCAGTGATAGAACACAAATCGAGAAAAATATTGATCGGGTGCTATCAAATGGAATTATCGGACCTTTCGGGCAAAACATAGGGCAGCGCACTGTAGAAGACATTGTGGCACGACTATCCAAAAAATTGTCCGAGACTGACGATCCAGATAATTTCAAGAAAGCACTACAGATGCTCTCGGCAATTACGCAGATAAATGGAGCTGCAAATAAAGCACTAGAGAACGCTGAAAAAGTATTGTCAGAAAGTGGCGTGGACCCCGCTATCATTTCGAGTTGTACCGATGTGATCTCATCAGCACAAGTGGAAGGAGTACAAATAGAGCAAATCAATATAGATTTCGGCTTAGCGCGTGGAATCACTTATTACACCGGCATGATTTTCGACATTTACTCCAACGATAACAATAGCGAATCTCACCAAACACTCGGCGGTGGCGGTCGCTACGATGGACTGACCCGAGCCCTTGGATATGATTACGACTTCCCTTCGCTCGGTTTTGCGTACAACATTGACGCGTTAGTGGCGTGTCAGCGATTCAAAACCAACTCAGGCACTAACATCTATTTCGTATCACCCAACAATTATGGGTCTGTTCAGGCCGCCGTCAATAAAGCTCGTAAACTACGTTCCAGTGGCAAGCGAGCGGCAGTTGAATACAAAAACAATGGTGCAACAAGCTCATCTGTACAGTCTGAAGGGGAAAGCGGATGAGTAACCTTCGATTAGCATTGCCATCTTCTGGTGCTCTGTTTGAAGGAACGTCAAAACTTTTTTCCGACTGCGGTATGGGTATACGACGAGCCAACTCTCGCAGGTATACAGCTGACATCCCACAGTTTCCAGGAGTCGACGTACTGTTCCAGCGTCAATCAGACATAACTACCCAAATCGATAGTGGAAGTGCAGACATCGGAATCGTCGGCTTGGACCGGTTTTATGAATCGCGTTTGGAACGCGGGGAAAGCGTTCTCATTCACGGAGATTTAGGTTTTGGTAATTCCAAGCTTGTCATAGCAGTACCTGATGCGTGGCTCGATGTTACAAGCATGGCGGATCTTGCAGATATCGCTCTTGAATTTAGATCGAAAGGCCGTGACCTACGTATAGCATCTAAGTATCAACGATTAGTGAAACGATTCTTGAACCAAAACGACGTTAACTATGTCTCGATGGTCTATGTTTCTGGTGGGTTAGAAGCGGCCCCGGTGATTGGTTATGCCGAGGTCATCGCAGACATCACTGCAACCGGCACAACACTACGCGAAAACGACCTGAGAATACTCCTCGATGGAACAGTGATGGAATCTCAATCCGTCATGATCGGCAACGCTCGAACATTGGCCAATGACCAAAATAAATTACAGCACATCCGTCAAATCCTTGAAAAAATCGATGCTACTCTTCTAGCCAGTGACAATCACAGGGTATCCGCCAGAGTCGAAGGGCACTCAGAAGACAAAATGGCACCACAGCCCAAAAAACAGCGTGAGTTTATTGGTTCCTACAAACGACTGATTGAAAATATAAAGCCTTTTTCAGAACCGGTACAAAACCAGTGAAGCGAATAATCGGTGCGGTCGCTGGTGCCGAATATTTTCAGCGCGAGCGCAATGTATCAGTCGAGTCTACTTTATCGGATGGAAATGGACTCTTTAAGACCAAGTTAGCGCCAAGTGAATTTGCACTCAAGATAATTGAAATCATCCGATCAGAAGGTGACCAAGGGCTGAGACGAATCATCACGGCCCTAGATGGTTCACCGCCTAAATCATTTGAAGTCTCCCAATCCAAAATAGATTCGGCATTTCAAAGTCTCGATCCAAAGTCCATATCAGCACTTGAGCTAGCAGCAAAACAAGTTCGTGCTTTTCAGAGTAAAGCCCTTCCAAAAAATTGGAGTGACAGCAAGCGGAATGTAGGAGAGAGAATCACCCCATTAAATTCTGTAGCTGCATACGTACCTGCAGGAACCGCACCACTTGTGTCAACTGTAATTATGACGGTTGTCCCAGCACAAGTCGCAGGTGTAGAAGAGATAATTGTCGTAACGCCGGCTTCGGGAAACTCCACCCCAGATCCAGCTGTTTTGGCTGCTGCAAAGATTGCCGGAGCAACACGGGTGTTTGCGATTGGTGGCGCTCAGGCTATAGCTGCTATGGCATACGGTACAGAAACTGTACCAGCAGTAGATTTAATCTGTGGCCCAGGCAACGCTTGGGTTACAGCTGCGAAAAAGCTGGTTTACGGAGACGTCGGAATTGATGGTGTGTACGGTCCAACCGAAACTATGGTGATCGCTGACGATTCAGCAAAACCTCGTTTCACCGCTTCGGATCTCATTGCACAAGCTGAACACGATCCACTAGCAATGCCGATCTTAGTAGCACTGTCCGAAAAAATTGTTCGCAATACTGAAGCCGAAATTGATCGCCAATTGAACAATCTCCCCAGAGCCGACATAGCACGCTCTGCCTTCACAAATCGGGGAGTGGCCGTCATCGTGAATAGTACGGCCGAAGCAATTGATGTAGCGAACTCCGTTGCTCCTGAACACCTCTGTATATTAACTACAGATGCGAACGAATTAATTGATAAAGTCAAGAATGCCGGTGGACTGTTCGTAGGCGAGTGGTCAGCAGAAATAATGGCCGATTATATTGCCGGTCCATCCCACGTAATGCCGACGGGAGGTACTGCTCGGTTTTCATCAGCTTTATCAGCGCGCGATTTCATTCGGGTTACTCCGGTACTAACATTTAACAAAACTACATTCTTAGAACTTTCAGAGCATGCCGAATTGTTAGCCAAAATTGAGGGCTTACAAGGACACGCAGCCGCTTCAGAATACCGTCGTGAATACTTAATAGGCGAATAAACCGCCAACGAACCAATCACCCTATGTATAACTTACAATCTCTAATGCGCCCACACATGGTGAAAATAGCCACCTATCACGGCGTTGATCCATCAGAAGAGCTTGCACGCAAAGCAGGTATAAGGCCTGAAGATGTAATCCGTTTAAACGCCAATGAGAATCCCTATGGAGCTCTGGATAAGGTTTCTGCGGCAATTGTAGGCCAACCCTTGCACCTATATCCCGACCCAAAGCAACAAAAGCTGCGCACAGCACTAAGCGAATACGTTGGACAACCGGTGGATAGGATTATTGGAGGAGCAGGGGGCGATGAAATAATCGATCTCCTGATGCGCTTATTCGTAGAGCCGGGTCAAACTGTTCTTGATTGTGAACCGACATTCGGCATGTATTCCTTCGCTGCACGTCTGGCAGACGCAAAAATTATTTCCGTTCCTCGAACAAATACTTGGGACATAGATATCCCAGCCATGACAGGAGCAATTGACAGATTAACACGAATAATATTTCTCGCCTCCCCGAATAACCCAACTGGAAATTTACTTAGGGAAAGAGATGCGCGAGCCCTTTTAGACACGGGGGTAGTTCTTTGTGTAGACGAGACTTATTACGAATTCTCTGGGAATACGTTGTCGCACTTACTTGATGACTATGAAAATTTGGTGATCTTACGTTCGTTTAGCAAATGGGCCGGTATCGCTGGATTACGTGTTGGATACGCAATTGGCTCCGCTACTTTAATCTCCCATTTAATGGACATCAAACAACCATATAACATCAATATTGCCGGAGAAGCAGCGGTTCTGGCAGCTCTTGAGCATCGCGACGAACTATTGGAACGAACAAGAAGCTTAGTTGAGCAACGTAAAAAACTCGAAGCTGTCATAAATGATTTAGATGGTGTTTCCTACTTTCCATCTCAAGGAAATTTCCTGCTGTGCAAATTCGAACACAGAACCGCTGAGCAGGCTTTTACAGGGTTAGCCAAGCATGGAATTTTCGTAAGACAGTTCCCGCAAACCGTCTTAAATGACTCGTTACGCATTAGTGCAGGAACTCCAGAGCAAACAGACCAGCTGATCTACGCCCTCAAAAACATTGTTTAGTCCAACTCTATAGAGTTAGCATCGAACTTATAGATTCAGTAGTTTTGATATTGAAGGTACGTGTATGTCTCCAGAAAAGCCTCGAATAGCAACAATTGTTCGCGAGACAGGTGAAAGTAAAATATCGGTCACTGTCAATTTAGACGGGACAGGCGAAGTTGAAGTCGCTACGCCAGTCGGGTTTCTGAAGCACATGCTGCATCAGATAGCTCGGCACGGCTTGATAGATCTAAAAGTCGAAGCTAATGGTGACCTGGAAACAGGCTCACACCACACTGTAGAAGATACCGCTATAGCACTGGGTCGGGCAATTGATCAAGCACTTGGCGACCGAAAAGGAATCGTGCGAATGGCCGATCGTACTTGTCCGCTTGATGAAGCCCTAACTCAGGCTGTATTAGATCTTTCTGGCCGAGGCTACGCTGTGGTCAATATGGGCCTAGATAATAATGTAGGTGAATTCCCAGCAGACCTCGCACGTCATTTTTTTGAGGCTATTGCTGTAGAAGGCAGGTTCTGTTTGCACATCCGGGTATTATCTGGTCAAAACGAACACCACGTGATTGAGTCTGCATTCAAGGCATTCGCCCGAGCGATGGGTGATGCCTCCAGATTAAACCCGAGAGATACGGGAACCGTTCCAAGTACAAAAGGTACGCTGAACTAGTCAATACGAGAACTTAACAGCGTGATTTGCCTAGACCGATTCCAATTCATAGGTAAATGTCTCAATCACCGGGTTGGAAAGTAGTTTTTCACACATCGCTTTCACATCTTGCTCGGCACTTGCTTTATCATCACCTTGAATCTGGACTTCAAAGTATTTTCCGGCGCGCACAGCATCAACTGCATCAAACCCAAGACGACCAAGAGCCCGCGCTATCGTCAAACCCTGTGGGTCATTTACTGTCGGTTTAAGCAAAACATGAATTTTTGCTAAAAACATCGGTTATGCTCCAAAGCTCAAAAATTCAATATTGATTCTGCTTGAAACTTTCAGGCGCGCGATCCTGATATTCCTTGATAAATCGGATTATTTCTTCCACGTCTACTTCATCCAAATACAAATGATGTCTCCAAGCCGTTATTGCAATCTTGCTAGGCAGGCCTGGATAAGCAGACATGATGAACTGAGATGGGTCTCTCGGCAGAATATCGTCTAACGCCTTAACTATTTCAGGGCATTCCGTTTCACAGTCATAGTGGAGTCCAATACCACCGTGTTCTAAATTATGAACCAGAACCTCATCTGGCAAGATGCCCTCATATCGCCCCCATCTAGCCGGCGCCGGAATCCCAATTGACGTGGTTGCTCCAGCCCAATGAGGCCCAGACGTTGCGGGAACAACGGAATATGTCCCTGAGTATGGAGCATTTACATCGATATGACCACGTCCGTCATCCGGATCCAGCGCAATGTGTCCACCGGTATTCACCCCTAGATTAGCGGCTCCTTCACGATTCCAATTCGGTGACACAACTAGAGCCGCGATAAAAATCACGGCAAAAATAGTTCCTCCGAACATTAGCAACGACCGCTTACGACGTTGACGCGTTCGGCTCCTACCTCGTCGCTCCTCCCTGATCTGTCCTTTACTCATGCCACGGCGACTAGCCGGCCGTGTTGTTGCTTTACGCTGTTTATCTGCCATACGACCTCGTAAGTCACGCTCTTTGGCGTGCCAGTAAATTCATAACTATCTACAATATCAGTGACTTCCCCGACAGTCGCCGGTAAGACTCCATATAACGGTGCTGAGTTTGCTTAATGATTTCCTGCGGTAAAACAGGAGGCGGGGGTTCCTGATTCCAATCGGTTTCCAACAACCAAGCTCTTAAAAATTGTTTGTCGAAGGCAGGAGGAAAATGCCCAGGCATCCAATCACTTACATCCCAATATCTACTTGAATCCGGAGTCAACACCTCATCAATTATTGTCAGCTCACCATCAATTAATCCAAACTCAAATTTTGTATCTACGAGAATCATCCCACGCCCAGCAGCATAATCGTGGGCTACCTGAAACACCTCAATGCTTTTCTCTTCAAGAGTCTTGTGCATTTCTATGCCAACAAGATCTTTGGCCTCCTGGGGAGTCATTGGCATATCATGACCGGACTCAGCTTTGGTTGAGGGGGTGAATATCGGTTCTGGGAATTTATCAGCAGCCTTCATCCCTCGCTGCAAAGATTGCCCGTTCATTGTCCCAAACTGTTGATACTCAGCCCAGGCAGATCCTGCTATATAGTTTCTAACAACACATTCAATATCAATCCGGTCAGCTTTCTTGATCACCATCGATCTGCGCGCCAGATCAGGTGTAAGTTCTAACAAAGCTCCGTTTTGCTCAACAGCCGCCATCGCTAAATCATCATTAGCAGTTGCAATCACATGATTTGGCATCACATGTTCTATCACTTCAAACCAAAACGAAGACATCTCAGTCAATATGATGCCTTTGCCCGGTATAGGTTGATCCATCACAACGTCAAATGCCGAAATACGATCTGAAGCGACCATTAGCAAACAATCATCGCCAAGATCATAAGTATCCCGAACCTTCCCTCGATAAAGGAGTCCGGACAGATTGGTTTCAAAAACTGCTTCAGTCAATTATTGTCTCTGAAATACCCACACGTGTATAAATATGATCCACATGGACAAGGTAAAAGCTATAGTCAAACAAATCATCAAGATCTTGAGGTGAAACCTTTGTCGACACCACTGGATCCGTCTTAATTAAATCACGAAAATCTAACTCGGATTCCCATGATTTCATCGAATTTCTTTGCACAGCATCATATGCGTCCGTCCGGTCAACACCCTTTTCAACCAACAACAACATAACTCTGGGGGAAAACACAAGACCACGGGTGGACTCAAGGTTCTGCATCATTCGATCTGGATACACAACCATATCCCCGATAATCCCCGTCATCAGACTCAACATATAGTCGAGACCAAGCGAAGCATCGGGCAAAATCATACGTTCAGCGGATGAGTGAGATATATCACGTTCATGCCACAGAGCAACATTCTCAAGTGCCGTAATAGAGTTACCGCGAATCAATCGGGCAAGACCACATATCCGCTCTGAAAGTTCAGGATTACGCTTATGTGGCATCGAAGAAGAACCTTTAGTTACATAACCAGGTTGACCAAATGGTTCTTCAACCTCACGAACCTCGGTCCGTTGCAAACCTCTGATCTCGGTCGCTACTTTTTCTAAGGTTGCGGCAATGAGAGCCAAGAGCTGCAAGTATTCCGCGTGTCTATCTCGTTGGATGATCTGGTTGGAAACTTCGGCAGGAGTAAGACCCAACTGCCTACAGACCGATTCTTCAATCGAAGGTGGTACAGACGCAAAGGTACCCACGGGGCCAGAAAGCATGCCGACTGCGACTCGTGATCGCACTCCAATCAGGCGTTCACGATGCCGCTTTATTTCACCGAACCAGAGCGCTAGCTTCAATCCAAAACTCATCGGCTCTGCATGAATACCGTGCGAACGCCCGATACACGGTGTTTGCTTGAACTCGATTGCACGTATGCGCAGTGCGTTCAATAAACCAACAAGACCTTTGTCTAGCAAATCACATGATTGGACAAGCTGCATACTGAGAGCAGTATCCTTCACATCATTAGAAGTCAAACCATGGTGAATCCAGCGACCCTCAACCCCAAGACTTTCACCAACGGCGCGTGTGAACGATACGATGTCATGTTTTGTCTGCTCAAACCACTTGTCATAAATTGATCGATCAAATTTCGCACATCGAATCTTCACCATGTCTTGTTCGGGGACCACACCTTGTTCCGTCCATGCCTCGGACGCTGCAATTTCGACCCTCAACCAGAGATCAAAAGAGTTGTCTTCCGCCCAAATGGCGTTCATTTCAGGTCGCGAATATCGTGGAATCAATGTTCTATGAGGCTCCCGTTATAAACGTCTTAGCATGCACGTACCTAAGTAGCGGTCCAAAATCTTTACCGAATTCTATTGCCGGTATTTTGCTCTTTTCACAGTATCGCAGCAGTTTGCCAGTTGCGAACACGGTATCGGCTGCATTGACAGCAGCACATGCGTCCCCAAGCAAACCGTCACCTACAAATATCACTTCACTTCCACCATAGTTATTCTTCAAACGGTTAATCACTTCACATTTACAAGTAACCCAATCACCTCTACAAGATTTTACGTAAGAAGGATAATCGTATCTAAATGGGGGCCTCTCGCCTGGCTCAGATAAAACTTTCCCACTATGCAATTCGATACGATCGAGTCCTGCCTTTTCCAACACTGGTTCGATATAAAAATTAAGCCCGGCAGATGCCACGGACACGACACCCCCAGAATCCCAAACAAGCTCGCACACCTCAGTTGTGCGCTTCCTGATGCAACCATGTAACGCAGCGCGCTTAGACATTTCAAACGTAGTTTCATCGACCATATCGAATACAGATTCTTGATATTGGCGTAAAGAGATTTCCCCAGCCGAAAAGTGCCCACTTAACTCAGCCACACGGTTTGGTGATGTACAACAACGGAACATTTCCCCACCTACGAAGGTAGTTGCAAGGGTGCCATCAAAATCAAAAACAACGTGAATATTTACCGACATCAGTTCTAAACAGCCCTTTCACCAATATCCCGTCTGTAACGCGCTCCTTTAAAAGCAATTTTTCCTACTCCAGCGTAGGTGGGGAAATGTT
>NYZY01000060.1 GCA_002687335.1 Chloroflexota bacterium | reverse complement strand
GAATTCCTCCGTAAATAAATACTGAAACAATTTTATAGAAGATCCATTGCCATTCAGTTTAGGGCGGTATCCATCATGTAGCGGCAAAGTCAGGATCACCACCTTGCCGGATAATTCCGTAGGCGAAACCCGATACTGGCCGATAGAACATACGGTAGGGTTCCCCTGCCAGTTGTCTCCACTTTCCGGATCTGCCATGTGATAGATTTCCCGTATCTCGGCGAACTCAGATTCATCCGGCCAGAAGCCTTTTACCCGGACAGCGATTAAATGAGAAATAGACAGGTTCAGTGTGGTATCAAAATCACATATGAGATCCTTGCCAGGCAGTAAACGTCCATTGGGATTCACCGTTATTAAAGAATCCAAGGGAAACCAGGCAAAGGTGGTGTCTTCAAAATCAATGGGATTAATAAATAGGTTCCCCCCTCCCATAACAAAGTTCAGCAGGCTGGCTTCTGCGGCATTATAGGTGTCATTTGCAGTAGCTGTATTGTTGTAGGCGGCAAACCAGACCACGTGCTTGAAATAATTGAGATTGGCTTTTATATCCACAGATGAGTATGGAAGTTCATCCTCAATCTCCCAGATTGAATATCCATTTACACCGGTTATGGTATCCATCAGGCTGGCATACCAACCAAGAGTGTTATTCTGATTATCCAGCGGATAATCATCTACAATCAGCACATCACCAATAACAGGTTTTACAACCCATACCTGGGCCTCACTTACTGCCAATGTATCAGGAAATTGGATAGTAGGACTTTTTGCTCCTGCAATATCCTGACACATCAGATAAAATGTACGTTGACCTGGCAATAATCCAGTAAGCGTCAGGCTGGATTGATTCCCATTTAATCGAACCCAGCAGGTGCTGCAAGTATCATCAATGGCATAAAAAATATCAGTAATAGTTTCATTGCCATCCTGGTCATATATATCCCAATTGAAAGTTCGTGTGGGAAAAGTATAGCTGGTGTCACCGCCAATATCTGCGATCTGTGGGTTGGAAAGATGCCGGAAGGAAATAGTTGGAGAAGAATTACGAATTGGCAGCACAATTCTTGAAGGTGTATTATCTTTATTACCTTCGTTATCTACCGCTCTGACCTCAAAACTGAATACATCCAGTTCAGAGCGAATCGGGACATAAAAGGTTCCATTTTCTAGATCTGTATAAGTCCAGGAAGAATCTGAACTCCACTTATAATCATAACCATTAACCTGTCCGTCAGCATCTTCCCCCCACCAATGGAGAACCTGCCTGCTGGTAGTAATGGTCGTAAAAGCTTGGTCAAGGGTATCCCAGACTATGCCAGGGTTAGGTGTTTCGCCGATGGTATAGGTTATACTGCCGCTGGAATCCATACTGGCATAGATGGTATCCGTGGCAACCAAAGATAAATAGGTTTCTGGTTCTGACGTCGGTACCATCTCTGATGGGTCGTCATACTCCCAGCGGCTACAGGTCCAGCCAGCGAAGACAAAAATGAATAGAAGGTATTTTTTCAAGGGTAGAAAATAAAAAGGGCAAAGTGAATCACTTTGCCCTTTTTCATACCATACAAACTTTTATTTAACCAGTAGCATCTTCTTGTGAGCAATAAAATTTCCAGCCTTGATACGGTAGATGTAAACGCCCGATGGTACCAGTTGACCATTATTGTTCATGCCGTTCCAGTTTATCGAATACAATCCGGGGTTATAGTTCTGACCGTTAACAAGAGTACGTACCAAACGCCCCAATCCATCATAGATTATTAGCTTTACAGATTCCTGGCCACCTAATTCAAATTGAATATGTGTTTCGGGGTTAAAGGGGTTGGGGAAATTATCACCAAGCCGATAGACAAATGGGTTTATATTTACATCATCATCCGCACCCATGGTCTGACCTAAGTCTGCCAGATCACGTATCTGAATCTTATAGGTATTAAAACTGTAGTTAAAAACCCCCATCACATTGTCCAAGTTCTGATTTATGGTAAGACCACTCATGAAATTATCTGCTGCCATTGTAGCCATATCGTCATCCATAAGACAGGGGACCTGTGATCCATCCTTAATCGACCAATCGTATCGGTTTGTATCAACAACTGATACATTTGTAACTGACACTAGCAAACCTTCATAGCTTTCTACTTCATCTGCATTTTGATTTAGATCAATGGTTTGCACGGCTCCGGCACTTATTTCATTTCCGCTACTGTTTATAGTATGTTCAGTAACATTTATTATTTTTGTTGAACCGTAGTGCTCTGTCACCTTTCCAGTTATGGTAATATTGTCTCCCCTGGATATGCTTGAACCACTCAGAGAGCTACCATCAAAGAAAATGCCTGACCATTGGCTGTTACTGCTCTGCATTGCGTATGAATGATACGATCCAGAAGTATAATCATAACTATCAATAGTCACTGTTCCAGATACAGTCACCAAACAATCTTTATATGGCGATGTTCCAGACAGCCAGGTGGTCTCCTGAACATGGGCAATGGTTAGCTCATCTGTCACCACAAAACCTAATTGATCATTTTCTATATTATAGGGAAACACGCGGGTCTTTGGTTCCGCCTGGTCTATACCATCATCTGTGGCAATGATATAATAATTAACTCTATTATTATTGGCAACTGGGATCACACCAGCCCATGTAGAATCTCCAGCGGAAGCCATTGAAACAGTCTCATAGGTTCCGCCATCAATAGAATAATGGATCTCGGCACTTACAACATTAGAATTATCTGTGATCACACAGGAAACAGTTACTTCCGTATCTGTAGACATTGGTGCACAGGGCTCCCTGCTAACACCAAAGATAGTTGGCGGGCCAGCCCCAAAGACCACATCTTCAAGATAAAGCGGACAGAGTTTATATGCTGTAGAATCTAGATAACTGCCGTAATGATGATAGACCCATCCTTCTATGGATTGTACCAGTGATCCAACCGGAGGTGGACTTACTAATTGATAATAAGAATAAAGACTGTCTGAATCATCATCCACTAATACCTCACCTGTCCCATCATCTATGGCAAACACTTCATACTGTAGAGGGGCTATCTCTGTTTGGTTATTATTTGTTACGATTGCATCTTCTACACGAACCATAACATTGCCCCACTGTTCCGCTGTAGTAGGCCAGCGTAGGTCACCTGTATTCACAGGGCTAACGGGCGGCAAGGGCTGTTCAAAGGCAACAATATCGATTGGTTGTGTGATAAAAAGTTCTGTCATATTTGATCCAGCAGGTGGTGGATCGGACCAACTTGATGTACTGAATTCATATACATACCCAGTAGCCTGTACCAAGTCACCTTCAAAAAGCACTGAAAAAGCGGAAGAATCAGGATCGTAAGAGAGAATAGCACTCCAAGGGCCACCGTGGACATCTGCAAATATGAATTTTACTCCATCCCCAGCATAGCTTAGTCCGTTTGGCATTGTTACAATACCTTCAACTGTAACTGTATCTCTTAGCATATAGGACTTATCTGACGAAGTATCAACGGCAGCTTTAATCAGGTCGCTATACAACACTTGCTGTATACGCTGCATTCTTACAGGTTCACCATCTGCTTCCACAACATCCCGGGCCAATCGAGGCTGAATCTTCGTATTGCTAAAGGAATAGTCCATTACACCCACAACTTGCGCAAGTGCCTGACCAGCTTCTGGCCAAAAGTAGTAGGCCCATTTATCATCCACACGAACAGAATTGGTCCCATCTGTAATACTCCATTCACCATTATTTAAATCAGGATCGTCAACAATTGCGTTTTCTACGGAGACCAGGCAGCCTTCATAGGCTTCTGCGTCAGTACCATTGGTCATTATCTGATCAGGTGTTACCAGTGTTGGATTGATTTTATTCACTGCGGGTCCATGAATTATGACTTGTGTTATATCTTTTATTTGAGTTAAATCATAAAATTCATCAACTGTGCCCGTAAGTGTAATACTGTCACCCTCAGCAACAGAATTTGTAAGGCCTGAAGATGTTATAAAATCAAATGTATCCCAGCCATCAGAATTATAACAGACAACGCCATGCCAGGGTCCATTTTCATCCTGCACTGCCATAAATTTGTGATCATCACTATCATAAGTTGATGATGTTCTATTATCATCTGAGCCCCAGAATTCAGCGGTCACAATTCCACTGATGGAGACCGCCTGACCATTCAAGGGTGAGTCTCCTGATGAATCCGTTGTATATTGGATATCATAAATGGCGGTTATTGGGCCACCAGAAGCAATAACAAAATAAGATCCTGTGCTAGATGTGTTACTGTTACCTTCATCGTCCACAGCTGTAATGGTAAATGAAACCGTAGTAAATACCACCTGGGCAGGAATGGTTCCTGAATAGATATCACCGGTTGTATTGGTCATGGCAACATCAGTGTTCGTTCCCCCTGTATTATACGTAAGCGTAGCACTTGCAACTGTACCACCATCTATGATACTTGCGGTTATTGTAACATCATCGGTTGCCGTTGGAGATGAAGGGCTAAAAGATACACCTGTTATTACTGGCGGTCCGTCACCCATGCCAATATCATTATCATCTCGAGCAATTAATTTATAATTATCGTAAGAATAATTTAAAGGGCCCGTGATATAGGCGATAACATCTCCTTCATTTGGGGAATATGTATACATACCCGCAATGGCATTATCAATTAATAAATTATCGGTCCCATCACTGACTTCCCACTCGCCGTAACCAGCGTCATCAAGTGTAACTGTTACATTTTGAATTTTAATTAAAACACCTTCCCAGGGCTCCCAATCTGACTGGTCCAATGTCAATATCTCTGGATTAGGAAGTGAGATACCTGTTGCAAGGGTAACTACAGAAGAAACATTTTCAATTTCTGTTTTACCATAGTATTCCATTGTTGTTCCAGTAACCTCAATACTGTCTCCTCTGGAAACAATGACATCAGGTGCATAAACATTTATGCCGCTGTATTGGCCCTGGCCATCCTGTATATATATACTTTCGCCACTGGCATCAGGCGTTTCACCGGTCCCTGCAGTAACTACGCCTCTTATAGTAACTGGTGTACCATCAGCAAATTCGCCAGATTGTATATCATAAATTGGCGTAGTAGATAGCTGCTCTTCTACGGTAAATGAAACTGTGTCCCCTGCATACGGATCCAGGTTTGCATGATTATTATCCACCAGCCATATAACAAAGGTATGAGCTGATACAGTTAAATCTGTCAATTCAATATCATCCACTGTATACTGCATCACAGTAGTTCCTCCATCCAATGAATAGTGTATGTGCCCATCACCACCACTTGCAGCTACGGTAAAATTATTTACTGAAAAAGAAACTGTCAAATCAGATGAATATAGTGTTTCTCCTGCCGTTGGGCTTGTAATTGAAACAATAGGACTCTCCAGTACTATGTGTGGATGAGAACCAATATAGTCCCAATTATTTTGTTCAAGAACGATCCACTCAGAATTACTTTCATCGGTTCCTGCGGAACTGGCCCAGTCACCGCCATTACCTTCCGTAACACTTGCTTTCCTAACCAGGGTATGATTCATGGTAGCTTCTGATACTCCTGCTACGTCCCAGCCGGAGCCTGGGTCGTTACTTTCCACACCTATTGCATCAATAATTGTACCATTACTTAGTAAAGCAATACCATCATCACCATTGTGGTGGACTGGACTTTCATATGCAAGTGCAAGATCGGTTTCGGCAAGAATTGTTGCATCTGCCTCATCCGCAGCAATCACATAAACATCACCAGATGCTAAGGTACCAGAGAGAGTAACATCCCTTTCTCCACCATCTCCCCAAGCCGTTCCGTTATTTGTTCCCTGGACAGAATAGGATGAAAGATCTACATCGGATCCTGTCCCATTATAAATTTCTACATATTTATGGTTACCGGATCCTTCTGCATATTCACTAAAAAATAGCTCTGTTACATCATCAGGTGTTTCCAAGGCCCCTTCATCAATCCATTGAGCAATTGAATCAATCTGTTCACTACTTAAGGTTTGATTACCCTGAGGCATTGTTCCATCATCTACTTTTTGCCAAAGCAAGCTGTTGGCGTGGTCACCGGCTTCCACTACACCACCGGGAGTATTACCACCTGCCATAACACCTGCATATGATGTCAAATTAAGTCCGGAATTATGGCCATAATCATGGCAACTGGTACAACTTTCGGTGAATATAGGCTGGATTGTTTGTGTATAGTCTACTTGTCCCCAAATGAATCCAATTGTTAGTAATAACCATATCATTTTTTTCATTTTTTATCTCCCTAATCTTATTTAATAATTAAAAATTTTCCTTCTTTGATGGTCCCCGTATCTTTGTCTTCAACAGTAAACAGATACAGGCCAGATGCAGTAGCCTGGTCATGCATGGTAATCAGATCCCAGGCATGTTCGCCGCCGGACATGATAGGTTTCTTTCTTTCATCAACATTGGCAATGTCCCCGCCCATATACAGTTCATCATGCTGGATCACTTCCACTAGATCACCCGCCAGAGAAAATATCCTGATCTCGGCCTTCACAGGCAGACCCCTGAACCATATCATTTTATTGCGGCTACCATACCCATCCCAAAGAGCCTGACCTTTGTAAGGGTTGGGGTATACTGTTGGATGCCAGTTATCATTGCCGGCAATAGGTTCGCCAGAGTAAACATAGATACGATTGGCATAAATAGAACTTTCCAAACTCTCCAGATTTGCTTCCGGGTCACCCTTATCATAGGCTGTAACCGCATAGTAATTTAACCATCCATCCTTAATACCTTCATTGACAAATTTATAATGATAATAATTGCCGTTTATTTCCAGACTATCTGGTTCACCAAAATCATTGATGATATGGATGCTTGAAAAACCAGTGTTGTAACCAATGCCATTTTTTATATCATTTTCCGATAGCAAGGTAAATTCTCCCAAGGCTTCATTAGCAGTTTTTCGAGCGCCATACACCTTATAACCTTCAAAATCAGCTACCTGACTGACAGGATCTAAAAATGACTCTGCATTATTCTGCCAGTAAAGTGTGATCTTATTGGACTCCACCACGATTTCCATATTTGGTGATGGGGGTGGTGCAGGAAGGATATAACGGTCAATAATTTGATTATTATTAGCGTCTTCTCCTTCATCTAAAACATTATTGCGATTTTTATCTTCGCCATCATAGGCTTTTTGAGCCCAATCATAATTCACATAAAGATTATTTCTTCGGACAGGAGAATCCGCTCCTGCTCCAGGGGTCCATCGGGCACAGACAACTGTGAAAGCTACAGAACAGGAATCACCTGGAGCCAGGCTCCAACTGGTTGAATCAGCCGTT
>NYZY01000059.1 GCA_002687335.1 Chloroflexota bacterium | reverse complement strand
TGGCCGATATGCCGGGGTTCGATCTGATATTACAGGGATACTCAGGAGCTGTAGCAAGTGAAGGCAAAATACAAAACGGCCAACCCGAAGTAGTCTGGTCATCATCTTTCATAGATTTTTCTACAGGTTATGCAGCAGCGAACGGCATCCTTGCTGGAATTATCGGAAGAGGTAAAACTGGTAAAGGGCAATTAATTTCAACCAGTCTCCTCGGGAATGCTATAGGCATGCAAACATTACGCATAGCAGATATCGACGGAGTTCCAGCCCCCGCGAAGATATGGCATGAAACTGTGTACCCAGATTTAGTTGAACAGAGTGCTAGTTACGAAGAAATTCAAAAAAGCTACCAACAGGCCGTAAGGCCATCGATCTACCACTGTTACTACCGCGCATACAAGACTCTGGATGGCGGACTAGCCCTTGGAACGCTCGCTGTGCACGCTAGAAAACGCCTTTTGGATGTACTTGGATTAAAAGACCCAAGAGTGACCAACCCGGATTATGACGATACTACGTCAGACGCGATATCCCAGAGCAAACGCCTGGTAAGTAAATTCGAACAGATCTTCGCAAGCAAATCTACTAAACACTGGTTCAAAAAGCTGCGCGCCCACGATATACCCTGCGAACCGATTCGGTATGTGGAAGAAATGATCGATGATGAACAAGTTTTAGCCAATAAATACGTCATCGAAATGAATCATCACACCGGGAAAAAAATACGAACATCAGGTCCGGTAGTAAGATTCGGGGACGGTATGCCCGAAGAAATCCCTTCCCCCGCTCTAGGCCAACATACCGATGACATTCTAATGGACGTGGGCTTCAGTAAAGATCAAATTACTAAACTACACTCAGATGAATCAGTCGCTTAAATCTGGTTTAGCTTGTGGTGCTATAAAGCATTGAGTATTAAAAAGTCCAAACGACAAATCAACTAATAAATGGTTTGCCGCGAACTCCAGCTTCATATATCGGACGTTCAGGACGCTTACGGCCAAGTGAAGATGTCGGACCCATAGGGCGAAATTCATCTAGAATCGAGATCGTAACGGCTTCAAGACGGATACCTTCTTCCCTGTATCTTGCCAAATTATCGAGGGCAATATCTGACAATCCTGATATTGGTCGCTGTTCATCAGGAAACTTTCGTATACATCTGCGTTCCGGAACCACCGCTGGACGTGGAGTAGCCGTATCGCATGCATGGGCCCACGGACACATGTAGGCAATACATGTTGTTAGTTCACCTGACATGGGTGCAGCCGCCGTTGATAACCCGATACGTGCAAGAGCATCACGCTGCGAACGACGTAGATTTCTACTACGCCTATTCAATCCGGTTTTAGAAATTCTAGGCAATCAAGTTTTCTCAAGATCGATTATGCAATCTAACAATCGTTGCACAATCCCAACGGTAGGATTAAACCCGATGTCCGATTATGCCGATAACCCGGGCACTCATGTGCTGCTCACTAATCCTGTAAATCAAGAATTGATAATCAATTTATTCTGTTCTTCATAATGCCTTACGGGCAGAGAGGACGATAATTCTGCTATCGCAAACAACGATGCTTGTTTATATGCTAGGTATATTGTGATGACCTGAATTCACATCACTGAATATTACAAGTAAAAAATTGGGTGAAATACTAATGAATATCGTTATAGGACAAGGTTGATTCCTTGACACCTCCAGATCCAGTAAACGTCCCAATATCTTCTCTGCAAGAAATATTTGCGCACGCTCGCGAATCGTTTCCAGACGAATGCTGCGGGTGGCTTACCGGAGAAAAAAATTCTCGCACTGCAAATGGTGTCCGAAAAGCTGTGAATACCTACGATAGGGAAACCCACCCCACAGCCAAGGACCGAACAGCACAAACTGCGTTCGTAATATCAGATGAGGATCTTCTTGCACTGAATCAAACACTTGAAGACGACATAAGACCTCTGATCATCTACCACTCACACCCTAATGGCCGTGCGTATTTTTCGGAGACTGATCGAAATAATGCCGTCGATCCATGGGGTAGTGGTCCCGCCTATCCTGTCCAGCAAATCGTAATCGGAATAAACAATGACCAAATCGTCGAAGCGAAACAATTCGCATGGGACACTGAATCAGAAGATTTTGTCGAAGTCGCTACATTTGAGGGAGCTGATATCTAACGCTCAGTCAGGGCTCCACCGTTCACATTGATAGACTGCCCAGTTATATACGCGGCTCGAGGGCTGCAAAGAAACCCTATTAACTCACCAATCTCTTCATCAGTCCCAACTCTGTTCATTGGAATGCCCTTCAACCGTTCATTCCAACGATCTTCACGTCCCATTGGATCCATCCTGGCAGTTTCCGTCAACCCAGGGCATACGCTATTAACTGTAATATCGTGCTCTGCCATCTCTTTGGCCAGAGCTTGCGTAAAACCGTCGACAGCAAAATTAGCCGCGTTATAAGCGCTGGTGTTCGCATGACCACTTTTGCCCATTGTCGAAGACAAATTGACGATTCTGCCACCATCACCCTGATTCACCATTTGCCCAGCAGCAGCTTTGGAGCAGTAAAACGTCCCCATAAGCTTTATATCGATAACATCTTTAAATACCTCAGCCGAAAGATCGAGCACCGGCACTCGGTCTGGGCCCCAGGGAGCCGCTGCATTATTAACCATAATGTCCAGACGACCGAACTCTTCGATCGTCGACTCGATCATTCGTCGAACATCAATTTCACTTGAAACATCTACGACCAGAGGAAGCCCACGAACTCCTTTAGCCTGAATTTCTTCAACAGTCGAATCGATATCTCGCCATCCAACTTCTTTTTCATCATTCGGAAAAGTCTCAGGATTCCTACCAGTACCGGTTACTACCACGTGAGAACCCATGCGGGCCAAAATCACGGCAGTAGCTCGTCCAATACCTCGCATGCGCCCAGCACCGGTCACAATTGCAACTTTCCCACTCAACTCTGAATTGACCATACCCTTATTAATCTGCCTTTCTAAGGAAATGCTCCGCGACTCCCGGTCATTTTGCACTATTCAACCAAAGTTAAGATGAAGTATCCCTTAATCCAACTTTAATTTACTGACTATCTCTCTGGTTCGTCAGACAGCTCGCCCTGAAGTGAAACAAGTAATCGAGCATCACGCACAACCATAATCTTAATGTTGCTACCACTAGGATGTTCCCCGAGAAATTCAGTCAAGTCCTGCCCATCAGTGATCACTGTCTCGTTCATCTGAACAATAATATCGTCAAGTTCTATTCCAGCCTCCTCAGCCGGAGACCCAGGCTCAATACTAGTCACTCCAAAGCCCTCACCAACCGGAAGACCGATGGCCCATGCTAGCGCTCGTGTTACATCAATCCCTCCGACACCTAAGAATCCAGGTGGTGGAACCGGCCCTTGTGCGATCAAACTATAGGCTGCAGCCTTAGCAGCATTCATATTGATCGCAAAACCTATACGATCGCCGATGTTGATTTTGGCGGTATTAATCCCGACAACCTCACCGAACATGTTTACCAGTGGCCCACCAGAGTTGCCTTCATTGATCGCTGCATCGGTCTGAATCAGACCTGTTAAATCACCTCGCGGATGACCAACTAAAGTTCTATCCAGAGCACTAACAACTCCTTTGCTTACCGTAGGCCCTCCACGAAGGCCTAAAGCATGCCCGATCGCGACAACATCTTCTCCGATCTTAAGTTGTTCAGAATCACCAAAATTTGCAGGTTGTAAACCTGAATGATCGACACGCACAATTGCCAAATCAAGCTGCGGATCACGTCTAAAAAATTCTCCTTCGACGATAGATCCGTCATCAAACGCAACGGTTATCATTTTCGCGTCTTCAACGACATGCCAGTTCGTGAGTATCAACCCGGTTGAATCAAGAACTACTCCCGTTCCAACACCTCTACCACGATCAAAGTTCACAGCAATCTGAACAACCGATGGCTTAAGCAACTCAACCAGATCAGGTGTCGACAATGCATTGACAGGGGGTTCATTAATGGGCGTTTGGCCTGAGGTTTTACCTGTTATTGTCGCGTCTACTTCAAGATCGGGTCCGACAGCGTCGGAGCCTGAGCAGGCAAATAAAATCACCGCTAAAGCAGGTAAAACTACAAACTTTATTTCACGAGCAATTGAAAAAAGCATTTGAACGGTAGCGCCAAATTTAGTAAATAAAATGCGGCTTTCCAGCGTATCAAGGGGAAAACTCTATAGCCCAATAATCTTTTACCATTAACATCTAAGAATGAGCTTGAAGCCGGCAATTCACAAATTCTGATTAACTCTTTGCTCAAATTTTTAAGTCGAATAAAATATTTACAACAATCCTTGTTAGCGTGGCACACTCAATCTGATCACGTCATCTAATTCACATTAGACAGAATAAAATTGGAAAATCTTCAGCCGGTTCTTCATGATCAATAACTCCCTACAACTGGTTGTAAAGCGAACACTCGCTCATTGGCGTCTTCTTTCTGCAGTAGTGGTGGGAGTAGTTCTAGCCTCCACAATAATGGCTAGTTCCGTTATTTTCTTCAACGCCCTGCGGGACGTCGCCCTTCAAAGAGCGATATCCACTCATACCAGCACAGACATTGACGTGCTTGTCGAAGCTGGCCAAATCCCTACAAACTCTCAGACTGATGCCACGATTGTTGATGCAATGAATAGCTCAATCGTGCAACAGTTCTCTCCTTTTCTAAACAGACATGAATTCGCCTTAAAAACTTGGACATTCTTCGTTGATTTGCCTCCACCGATGATGCCCCCAAGCGATTGCCCATGCCGTACAACCATAGGTCGCACTGGTAATGAAGATGGACGACTAATCGAATGTGACTGCTGTCGAATCACGATGATGACTCTACCTAATGTGGAGGATCGAGTGAATATCATCGATGGCAGGTTCCCAAAAATTGCGTCGATTAATGGATCTAATGACCCACTTCAAATCGAGGGCATTCTGGATCTGGAATCGGCAAAAACCATGCAGCTTGACGTTGGCGACATCTATCCAGCGAGACCGTACTGGGAAGATGAACATAAACGCCTAGACATTCTGGTTACAGGGTTATACGAACGTGTTGAACCGAATGCAGCCCACTGGCGTATTCAAAACGCTGCTTTTAGTTCTCGCACCAACACGCTTCAATTCGCACGATTTGTCGTTCCAAGAGAAACAATTTTGGAAGCTGTAGGCGTTTACTTTCCAAATATGGGTTCCGATTACTCATGGTGGCTTGATGTCGACCCAAGACGAATCAAGGCTACAGAAACAGGATCCATTCGAAACACAATAGAATCTACAGAACGAGAACTGAAAGCAATCGTTGACGGTTTCTATCTCGTGTCCGATCTCCCGCAAGTATTACGCGCGTTTGAAACAGACCTGTTTTTTAATCGTCTCCCGATGTTAATTGTTCTAATCCTTATCGTACTTGTGGTTTTGTACTACGTAGTAATACTCGCATCACTTCTTGTAGATACACAGAAAAACGAAATTGCCCTTTTGAAAACCAGGGGAGCAACATCCAGACAAATCCTTGCGGTGTTTATCATCGAAGCCAGCATACTCGCCGTGATCGCAGCTTCAACAGGACCATTCATTGCGATGCTAGGGGTCAAGTTTATCGGCGTACTCCCCATTTACAGCGAACTTAATAACGGCAATCCTCTGCCTGCGGGGCTTACGTTTGAAGCGTTTCAGATGGCCTTCCTTGGTGCAATACTAGGATTATTTGCACTATTCATTCCGTCATTACGGGCAACTCGGCTCGGGTTACTTGCCAGCAGAGTAACTCGAACTAGACCAGCACGACTCGCATTGATTCAAAGGTATTACCTGGATATGGGTTTTCTGGGTCTGGTGATGTTTCTATTCTGGCAATTGACCAAACAAGGGTCATTTGTTGCGACAAGCCTTTTCGGTGAGACGACGGTCAATCAATTAATTCTTGGTGTCCCGGCTATGTTCCTAATTGCAGCTGGATTTGTATTGATACGCATTTACCCGCCAGGAATGAATGTAATGGGTAAGGTTTTATCAAAACGTCCGATGTCTTCGATCACGCCTCCTGCGTTGATACTCGGGATTTGGCAAATGGCTAGAAACCCCGCACATCACTCCCGCTTATCTTTGCTGCTGATTCTTACTGCAGCTCTAGGTGTATTCGCTGCGAGCTTTGCCGCAACACTTAAACAGAGCGCCATTGATCAGGCTTATTACAGAACAGGCGCTGATTTGAAATTAACGGGCATCAGCACAACAACAGGCGGTATGTCGAGATCTGTTTTAGAAGCAATTCGCAAAGGTGAGGACGTGGAAACTGTCTCACCGATATACAGAGAAACTGCAATTATCAGTTCGGGAATTAATGTAGAAAAATTTGACCTCATTGGTCTCGACCTCGAAACCATCGAAGATGTCGCTTGGATTCGAGATGATTTTGGCTTTGACTCGTTGAAATCCAAAGCCTTCCACTTCAATGCAGGTAGTTCAACCGGCATTGAGCTTCCTGAAGAAAGTAGGTGGATCACTGCCCGTGTACTCCCATTGGTCAGGCAACCCTCAACAACTTTTATCGCAAGATTATCCGATTCCAACGGACATTTTTTTTCGGTACCTCTTGGAAAACTTTCTCCCATAGCAACCGACAAATACCGCTTTGACTGCCCTCATGTGATTGAAGAAGATCCCCCAAAATGGTGCCGTATTGGCTCAAGTCTTCAAGGAGCCAGATTCCGAGGGATAGCAGGATTACTACCAGCACCGCCGATCCGTCTTCATTCGATTGGCGTAATTAACTTTGAGGACGGCTTGAGCCCTGGAGCCATTGATATAGATGATATTGCTGTACTTAATCACACTGGAACCGAACTGCTTACAGTGGAAACATTTGACTCCGTAACGAACTGGAGAATCATGACCCCAACTCGCGAAGCTCTCGGTGACAATCTGAGCCCCGCGTCGAATCCTGATGGAACAGAACAAAAGGGAATAGCGCGCCTACGGTGGACAACTTCAGGTCCTCGTGAATATCGCGGGCTAGCCCACGGCTCTGAACTCGGGATTGTTCCGGTAATTGCAAGTTCGCAATTTATTGAACAATTTGGTGGCAACGATGGAGAAATCATAAACGCATCAGTTGACGGGTTCCCAATAAAAGTTTCTATTCGCGATGTTGTCGAATACTTTCCTACCATGGCCATCAACAACGAGCCTTTTTTGATCGCTGATTTCAATGCTCTTCATGAACGATTGAACGTGGTTCGCATTTTAGGAGATCGACAACCGAAGGAATTTTGGATTGCGACCACGCAAGGTTCGGAACTAATTGATTCTGAAGATATACTGGAAACCGTATCGCCCGGGGATCCTGCAGTAAGCGATATTCAACAGAAACTGGCATCCGTAAGAGTTAGGGTAGGATCAACAATTTCCGATCGAACAGTTTATCTTTCGGAAGTGGCATTCGACCCCCTAGTAGCTGCCGGATGGAAAGCACTTTTAGGGATCGCATTTTTGACGGTCTTAATCGTGAGTGCAATAGGTTTCCTTGTTCACGCAAAAATTTCGTTCAATGAGCGTCGCAACGAACTTGCATTATTAAGAACTATTGGTTTGTCCATGAAACAACTACTACTCCTTGTTGTTTTAGAGCAAGTAATAGTGATAGGAATAGCCGTAGCTATCGGTATATTCATGGGTGTGCGCATGGGGACAACAATCATGCCATATCTCGCCAGTTCAGCATCAAATTCAATAGTAATTCCTCCCATGGCAATTGAAATAGACTGGTTCGGTTTTGGGATCACATTTAGTCTTTTAGGGTTAGTATTCTTTATAGTGATCAGCGTAATCCTGATTTCTGTCTACCGTATGTCGATACACAAGGTAATGAGGATGGGCGACGGTTGAGATATTTCCTGAACTTCAGAGGTGCTAAGTAAATGACTATGTCAGGCTCCGCCTATATCGAGTGCAGTGGATTATTCAAAATTTACAAAGCTGCAGACCTAGAAGTCGTCGCTTTACGCGGTCTCGAACTGACGGTACAACAAGGTGAGATCCTCGCCATTGTGGGTGCATCTGGCAGCGGAAAATCCACATTATTAAACATACTAGCGGGATACGATGCACCTTCCGCAGGAACAATCCGTGTCGGTGACTTTGATCTGCTGCAGATGACTAATAAAGAAGTCGTGAAATACAGACGTCATGAAGTCGGGTTTATTTGGCAGGAAACCTCTAGAAATCTATTTCCATATCTTACGACCCTGGAAAACGTTGAACTCCCGATGGTTATAGCAGGCTCACCTAAAACAGAACGCAAAAAACGCGCTCAAGATCTCCTGGATATCGTTGGACTGGGAGACCGTTCCAATCACAAGCCGGCCGAGCTGTCAGGTGGTGAACAGCAAAGAGTAGCAATCGCGGTTGGCCTGTCCAATAAGCCCCCACTACTACTCGCTGATGAACCGACGGGTGAACTAGATGATCAAACCGGTAAGGAAGTTCTAGAACTCCTGAATAAGGTGAACCAAGATTTAGGAACAACCATCCTTATTGTTACTCATGACCCAGCGATTGCCACAAGCGTTCAAAGAGCCATTGCTATCAAAGATGGTAAAACGAGCACCGAGACCACTCGAGAGGTTTCATATGAGCGAAAGTTGAACGGCGAAACCGCTAACACTGAGGAATTCTTACTAATTGATACAGCCGGATCAGTTCAGATACCAAGGGATGTACTGAACAAACTCAGCATCGAACGAAAGGTTCGAGTCGATATAAAAGACGGAAAGGTAACCCTTGAATCGGGCGACTAAGAAAACAACTGCCCCCGAATCACCGACTGACAACACAATAATTCAAGCTATCAACGCATCACGTGAATATCAGCTTGAAGGCGAAATAATCCACGCTATCCGTTCTGTCAATCTTGATATTGAAAAAGGTAAATTTATTACCCTTGTCGGCCGTTCGGGATCAGGCAAGACGACTCTTTTGAATATGCTCGCAGGACTTGATCATCCAACGTCAGGGCAGGTGTTGTTCGAAGGGGTGGACCTGTCTGACTACAATGAAAAACAATTCATACAACTCCGGAGACATCGAATAGGGGTTGTATTCCAATCTTTCGCATTGCTTCCTTTACTCTCAGCATACGAGAACGTAGAACTACCCATGCGAATAGCAGGTGTTGGAGCTAAAGAACGCTCATCCCGCACTAATGAGGTCCTAGAGATGGTCGGTCTCGGAAGACGTGCAAAGCACCGGCCCTACGAACTTTCAGGAGGTGAACAACAACGTATATCCATTGCACGGGCTGTTGCTATGCGTCCGGATGTAATTTTGGCCGATGAACCAACCGGCGAACTCGACTCGGTAAACGCTTCAGAAATTTTTGGTCTATTCCGTCATATGGTGAGCGAGGAAGGGATGTCAGTCGTGGCAACAACACACGACCGCACGCTTATCGATATGTCCGACCAGATCTACATAGTCAACAACGGAATGTTAGAACTAACTGAAGCTGGCGTGAATGATTACGATCACTCTCAGTTCAATAAGCCCGTAACAGTAACTGAGTCTGAGTGATTTGCTATTAAGCTAAGCCCGCCGCCATGCCCTTTCACGAGCCTCGGCTGCAATATAAAGAGCTTCTTCAACCGTTTCAGCAACCACATTGATATGTCCCATCTTACGTCCTACCCTGGCGGCAGACTTACCGTAAAGATGTAGACTCACGCCTGGCATTTCAAGGGCACGCTGCCAATCCGGATTACCTCCGGTATCCTCCCATATTTCGCCAAGCAGGTTAACCATTACTGTCGGTGAATGAAGCTTCGGCAAAGTAATTGGCATTCCAGCCAATACACGTACTAACTGTTCAAACTGAGAGGTGTCACACCCATCCATTGTGTAGTGACCAGAATTATGTGGACGAGGCGCCAACTCATTGACAAGAATATCGTTCTCTTGCGTCACGAACATCTCAACAGCAATCAAACCTATAACATCTAATTTCTCAGCAATATTAGTAGCAATAATACGAGCTTTATCCGCCACCGACTCGTCAATGCGTGCGGGGACTATTGACGTGTCTAAAATGTGATTCCGGTGGATGTTCTCCGATGGGTCAAATGTCGCTGTCATACCATCGGCAGTACGAGCGCATATAGTCGATACCTCAGCTTTGAAAGACACGAATTGTTCAACGATAAGTTCAACATTGCGAGCATTTAACTGATCATAAGAAATCGCTAGATCATGCTCACCATGAATTATCGATTGACCTTTCCCGTCATAACCCTCTGTGGCTGTTTTGAGTACCATTGGATATCCCAAAACTGATGCTGCATCTTCCAGATCTTTTAGCGAATCAACTTTACGAAAATTAGCAACGGGAATACCGGCTTCCAACAAGGCCTTTTTCTCATGCAATCGGTTTTGCGTGGTGCGGAGCACTGTCGACGAGGGACGAACTGGTTTATGTTTCTCAGCACTAGAAACAGAATCAGCGTCAACGTTTTCAAATTCGTATGTAACCACATCGGCTAAGGCAGCAAGCTCACTGGACGCTTTTAAATCCGAATATTCAGATCTAATTACCCTGTCAGCCACTTGACCCGCAGGACAGTTAGAATCAGGATCAAGAACGACTGTTTTGTAATCCATTTGCCGCGCAGCTATCGCAAGCATTCTCCCCAGCTGTCCGCCACCAATTATGCCAATAGTCGAACCGGGATTGAGGGGCGATTCTAGTTCCATTAATTACTCGTCGGTCTTTACAAAAGTGTCTGATTCAACTGCCTCAGCAGCCTTCTCGCGCATCTTTTCTACATTCAACTGTACAACCGGGTCATTCAGTCCAACTATCTGTGCGGCAAGTATTCCTGCATTGAACGCTCCCCAGCTACCAATCGAAACAGTTCCCACAGGAATCCCTCTAGGCATTTGCACAATAGATAAAAGCGAATCCAAACCACTTAAATTGTGTGCTTCTACCGGCACACCAATTACAGGGAGAACCGTCTTGGCAGCAGTCATGCCTGGCAAGTGAGCAGCACCACCAGCACCGGCTATTATTACCTGGATCCCACGATCCTTGGCTTCCTCTGCAAATTTGAACATAAGATCTGGTGTCCGGTGGGCAGATATTATCCGTATCTCGTGCGGAACACCAAGTTGCTCAAGCAAATCGGCCGCGTTTTGCATGATCTTGAGATCAGAAGTGCTGCCCATAATCACAGAAACCAACGGTTGTGACATCGTGTTAATGCTCCGATTGAAATTTTTTGCTGTCAGATAATTTTACAGCCGCCACGACCGAAAAAGCCGAAGACTAACCGTTTAGAATCTAAGAATGCCATCCCTTAAGTTCAATTCACTCGATATCAACTACGAAGTTTCGGGAACTGGACCTTTATTAATTCTCCATCATGGTTTTGGATCTTGGGGTAGAGATTGGATTCGAGGAGGTTGGCTAGATGCGTTAAATCCTCACGCCACTATCCTTATATTCGATTCGGTTGGACACGGATTATCAACACGTTCACATAATCCATCTGACCACACGGTAGAAAAACGCGCAGCACTGGTGATGGCTCTCGCGGACCATATGGAGGCTGATAAATTTGGCTTTTTAGGTTTCTCTATGGGTGGTAGAACAGGTTTTGAAATTGCAGCATCTAATCCAGACCGACTCAGCCTCCTTGCAATTGGCGGAATGGACTTACGCCCACCTGCAGCCGAAAAAGACCGGTTTGAGAGAAACATACGGGTTCTACGTTCAGGCAGAACAAAATCAATAGAAAACCCTGATGGAGATCGACCAGGCAATGATCCGCTCGCACTTGCTGCCTCTCATGAAGCCTTGTTGCAATGGAGTGGAGCAAACAAACGTCTTTCAAACCACACAGCTCCAACATTATTGTTTTGTGGAGAAAAAGATCAACATTTTGACAATGCCAAGCACACAGCTAAAAGTATGAAATTCGAATTTGCTGCACTACCAGACACCGATCACTACTCCACATTTTTCTCCTCACCTCATGCTGTCAGTTCCGTAACAAAATTTGTTTCAAAGCAACTAACTTAAACAAGCGAGTTTAACCCTGCTAGGGTGCTACTATTGACAGCCTTATTCGTGAGATATCGACCTATTCCGCAACCTACAGGAAACTTATAATCCGTGCCAACCGCAGAAGATTTTAAAAGCGCTATGGTAGTAACAGCCCACCCCGACGATGCGGAATGGGGCTGTTCAGCTACAGTTGCTAAATGGTGCCGCCTTGGATGGGATGTTATTTATGTCCTATGCACCGATGGTTCAAAAGGCACAGACGATCGAACCATAACTCCAGAAGAACTTGCAGAAATTCGAGCTAAAGAGCAAATTAATGCAGGTAAAACACTCGGATTAAAAAATGTTGAGTTTCTCGGTTATCCCGACGGATACCTTGAGCCCACACTAAATGTACGAAAAGACATTTCACGCCAGATTAGAAAATGGAAACCGGATGTGCTGATTACTACCAGCCCAAGTCGGGATATTGGTAATTCAAGCTACATCGGACACCCAGACCATTTTGCGGCAGGAGAAGCAGCACTATCAGCTGTATTTCCATCTGCGCGAGACCATCTAACTTTCCCTGAATTATTAGAAGATGAAGGATTGGAGCCACACAAGGTACGCGAAGTATGGGTAATGACTTATGGCGATAACGCGAACTACTGGAATCCACTTACCGAGCAAGATGTCGAAACATCTATATCCGCGCTACAAGATCACGTAAGCCAGATAAGTAATCCAGAGGAAGCGGGAAAATGGATGAAAAAGCGTCGAGCAAAGCTAGGGGAAAAAATAGGTGCCGATTACGCAGAATCATTCCTTAAGTTCACGCTCAGTTGATACCTCAGATACTTGATAAATCAAAGAACGAAGCCCTATACCAAATCAGACGTACTGCTGTTCGCTGTAATCCGCCTAACTAAACAACATCAAGCGTATCTTCTGCTTCAACCTCGTCTACAACACCGTACTTCTTGGACGTAATTTTCCGAAGCTCAGCAAACTCCTCTTGTGTTCCCCTTAGAAGTATGCCGGCATCAGACGAATGCATAATAAACCGAGCGCCAAGTTCAATTGCTTTAGCTGATGTTTCGATAGTCTGCTGGTGAATCATGGTAGGCAGGCCTCTCTTATCGGCTTCAGCAATTATCCTGCTGAGCGTGTCAAGATATATAGGATTACTGCTCTCATCAGGAATGCCCAAAGACGTACTCATATCATTTGGACCGATGAAAACTCCATCGATGTCGGCGCAATCAATAAGTTCTCCTACTCGGTTTGCGGCAGGTTCACTTTCAATCCCCATGATAAATATATGATCCTTATGGCGTTCAGCTAAGTATTTCTTAGATTTGTCGCTTGGATATTCACCGGTATCCACAACTCGCTCATAGTACTCACCCTTCAATGGGTGTGTCCTCAGCTTTACAGCACAATGCCGAACCTCATCTACGGTCTCGCAATAAGGAACCAGCACACCATCCGCCCCAGCATCCAATGCCATGGCGACATAGACTTCTTCAGTATTCGGAGTTCTAACAATCGCTGTAATGTCCAATGACTGCATCTGGGCAACGGTATCGGCAATTAGTTGGCGGTCACGCGAACCATGTTCTGAATCTATAACTACAAAATCTAGAGTACTACCGGCGAACACACGCTCCCAGCGCATGCTCGATGTAGCGGAAACCATAAATCCAAATACAGGTCTTTTGGCTTTCAATGCAGCTTTCAAATCAGATGGTTTCATGGCGCCCTCTCTAAAATACGAAATTCAAGCTAATTGGGTTGTCATTAATTCTTTAACCACGAAGCCTACTACTAACAATCTTGTTTTGGGGCGGCTTCCCGAAAAGCTTTGCTCGAAACAAGCCTAAAACCACATGGCAAAAACATAATGCCAATCTTCAATGCTATTGTGAATGTAGCGCTTTGAGTTTAACGCCAACAAATTATTCAGATGGAGATTGTCCCATTGATCCATGACAAAGTCGAATTCGACATTTATTTCATACGTCACGGAGAATCTGAATCTAACATCACTCCTGGAATAGCGGCCGGCAAGAATTTTAATGCTCCTATGACGGATCGCGGACATCAACAATCGATAATGCTTGGACGCCGACTTGCACATGAAAAGGTTCGGTTTGACTGCATCTATTCATCATCATTAATCCGTGCAGTACAAACCACCGAAGGCATGCTGGAAGGAATGAGTATCCAAGCTGAAGAGTTCGATAAAGTGGATTCAATCATTGAACGACAAATCCCAGCCTGGCGCGGACGGCAAGCCTCGGAAGTTCTAACCCCAGAAGTAAAGTTGCTGGAAGCGAGCAAAGGAAAATGGTTTCAACCTGCCGATGGAGAGTCAGAACGCCTGGTTGAGCGGCGCGCATCAAACTGGCTAGAAGATGAGATTATCTATAACCCTGAATGGCTGAAAAAAAATGGCTCCCATAAAATCGCCATCATTTCCCATGGAATCACGCTTAGATGTCTAATTCACTACATCACCGGTATGGATCAAAATTTTCTAAAGCGTACTCAAATCTATAACACATCAATTTCACGATTTAAGTTTGGAAAAAATGGCTGGTCAATCGAAACCATCAACGATGCCAACCACACTCAAAATATTGGTGACATAGTTCGAGACGAAGGTATAGTTCAAGGGGATACCGTAACCCCATAACCTGAGCGTATTATCAAACCTTATGAAAAATCTTCGAAAGTGATTTCATTCATAAAGTCGATTTATCTATCAGGTAACTTTCACTTCTCTACCAGTCCTCGCTGATTCTTCTGTAGCTTCGAAAACCTTCAATACCCTAAGCCCATGCTCCTGCGGAATCGGCGTATCGGAATCTCCTCGTTCGATTGCCGCAACAAATTCAGTGAACTCGTCTAGAAAACTATCAGCTTCTTTGATGGCTTCCTTTTTCCATATGCCATCCTCGGTATCTGCGATATACATGGCTGTTTCTTGTCCTTCTGACTGACCGTACTTGAGGCGGAAACGAGCCATACCATTCGTAAAAAAGAAATCACCACCATACTCAGTCGCACCTACTCGCCACGCCATACGGCTTATGGTCGCTACCCGTCCAGACTTCCATCGCAAAAAGCACATGGCAGTATCATCACAATCGATATCCGGATTATTTTCTTTCGGGTAAGTGAATTGTCCAACTTGGGCACTGACAGTATCGATATCATCACCCATGATCCACATTAGCCGGTCTATTTCGTGGGTACCGTCCATTTGACCCATTCCACCGCCTTTGGAACCAACCAACATCCAGGGTGGACGCTTCCATGGCTCATAAGGCTTGTGCCACATGTCATATGCCATAACAACATCCCCAAGACGTTTTGAATCGACTAACCTCTTCATAGCCTGAACAGCAGGGTAATATCGCTGAGTATGCGCGGTCATTAATTTTGTACCGCTCGCAACGGCAGCATCAATCATCTCACGACCTTCAGCAGAAGATAACGCAAGAGGTTTTTCCAAAAAAACATGTTTACCAGCCCGTACGGCATCTAGACCAGCCTGATAGTGCAACCAATGCGGAAGAGTGGCAATCACAATATCCACATCATCACGATCTAGTGCCACATGATAGTCATTAACAAACTCGACGTCCGGGTACTGATCTTCCCAGGGAGCAGCCGCTTCAGAGCGTGGCTCAGCCACTAGCTTTAATTCTGCTCTTGGGGTCTGATCGACCACATCAATGTATCGTCCACCAAGTCGGCCTGTACCTAATATCGCTACTCCAACCAAGTCATATCCTCATTCTCTTTTATTGAAATCACTATTTTATATTTTCAAATCAACAGTGAGATATTCAGCCAATTAACCCCGAACTGCAAAACCCCATTACTATCACAGTACTTATTACAACCCAACTTCACCTACACGTCATTCACCGAGTTGTCTTCAGCATTCCATGATCCAATACGCTTGTACTTATTAGGATGAAATGGTCGCTCAGTGAATACCGACTCATCGAGATCGGTTCCTAACCCTGGAGAAGTTGGCAAAACAAAAAAGCCATCTTCAATTTGCAGTGGGGCAGTTTGGACCTTATCGTGCCAAGGCATGTCGCGGGCAGTCTCAAGAATAAGGAAGTTTGGAACAGTCGCACATACATGCATAGATGCAGCAGTCGCAATTGGACCGTTGGGATTATGGGGTGCAAATTTAATGTATTCAATTTCCGCCATCTGCGCGATACGCTTAATTTCAGAAATACCACCCGTGTGAGCAATGTCTGGCTGAATAACATCAGTCAACCGCCGATGAAGAATGTCACGGAATCCATAACGGAAAAACAACCGCTCACCAGTAGCTATATCCGTGCGATGACCAGCATTACGCACTTGCTCCATTGCATCGAGATTGTCTGGTGGCACAGGCTCTTCGAAAAACATGATGCTGAATTCTTCAACGGCAGCTATCTGCCTATTCGCAAGTGCAGGTCTTGATCGTCCATGGTTATCGATCATGATCTCAACCTCTGGTCCGAGATTTTCACGCATAGATTTAATTTTTTGATATAAAACGTCAACGGCATCTGATTCCAAAAACCTTTCCTCGTCAACATCCCAACCACCTGTCTTGAACGCAAAAAATCCCTGATCAACAGCATCCTGACCTCCACGAAGGTCAGACGCATGCGTATAAGCCCGCACCCTATCTCGAACTGCCCCTCCGAGCATTTTATAGACCGGTAAACCGTAAATTTTTCCTGTGAGATCCCACAAAGCTATATCAATAGCCGACATAGCGGAACCCATCACCACACCACCACGCCAAAAACCATGGCGATACATTATCTGCCAATTTTTCTCAATTTCAGTCGGATCTCGGCCGATGAGATTCAAAGCCAGGGTTTTGATTCCGGCTTCAACGGCCTCTTCATGCAATTCAAGAGTCCCCTCCCCCCAACCGTGAATGCCTTCATCGGTCTCAACTTTGCAGAAAACCCAGTTACGATTTCCCCCTTGCATAATGAAAGTTTTGATGTCCGTTATTTTCATATAATCTCTACAGTACGTAATTTCTAGTTCTCTTACTAACTTGGCGAATAAATAATTATTTCTTTCAGCTGTGTTGATAACCCGTCTTATTCCCGATCACAATTATCGGACGAAAACTATACATCTTTTATTTTCGGATAGATCAACATGGTGACAGCAACTACGCTTAAGCAAGCAGCTGAAAGCAATATATATCCATAACTGACACCCCAAAGGTCAGCAGCAAACCCCGCAGCCAACCCTGCCAACGGCGACAATGCAGTATCCAGTAAAGTCGCTGAAGTAATCCGACCACGAAGCCGGTCAGGCGATACTTCCATCAGTGTTGCTGTATTACCAGCCCTAAATAACGTTTGTGATGCACCGATCCAGATAATCAGAGGAAATGCCATCCACATATGGTTAGCGCCTGCGAAACCTAATAAAGCAATCCCGTACGAAATTGCCGCCAAAAGCATTAATCGGCCTTTGTACGAGACCTCCTGCCGAGACGCTATGAACAAGCCTCCACTAAGCCCACCAATAGCACCCACGGACTGCAACAAACCCATTAAACCGATCCCACGTCCATACTGTTCCTCAACCAACTGTGGCAGGAGGATTTGATGTGAAAACCCTATCGCCAGAGGACCCAGCCCAAGCAGCACCAATGCGAGAATCACTCGATGACGCCCTATATAAATAAATCCCTCAACAAGTTGATTAAATGGATTCCCAACCGATCGTCTAACTTGACTTTCAGGTATGACAATTTTTCCCGTACTCCACAACACCAAAACAAAGGCAGCAGCAGCCCAAACGTACGCCCAACCCACATCAGTAAGAATAATCAAAGCTGATATAGCTGCAGGACCAATAAATCGCGT
>NYZY01000058.1 GCA_002687335.1 Chloroflexota bacterium | reverse complement strand
GTTTCTACAGCAGGTCCAATTCGACCAGACACCGGAACCTATAATCATCCTCCCAATCTTCCGGGATGGCACGATAAAACCATGAAACCTCGCCTGAGCGCTTCAATGGGTTTACCAGTCTGGGTCGGACACGACGCTACCCTTGCCGCCCTTGCAGAAACTCGATTCGGTGACCACCTCGGAGCGGAAAACCTCATCTACGTAACGATCAGCACAGGTGTTGGAGGGGGAATTATCGCGAATTCAGAAATGGTCACAGGCGCTTCTGGTAGTGCGGGTGAAGTGGGGCACATGTCTGTAAGAACAGGAGCTTATAAATGTAACGTTGGCTGCGACGGTTGCTTCGAAGGTAACGCGTCCGGACCAGCAATAGCGCGTATCGCCCAAGATCGCTGGAGCGGCGAAGGCCCCCTTGCCAAAATGGCCAACGGCAACCCTAGTAATATAACCTCAAGGATGGTGTTCGATGCTGCCGATGATGGAGACGAAATAGCCCAGGAAGTGGTGGAATTAACAATCGAAAATGTCAGTATCGGGTTAGGTGGGCTAATAAATGTTTTCAACCCCGAAGCACTAGTAATCGGTGGTGGAGTAGTCCAAGGGTTACAACGACATTGGGACAAGCTAAGGAAAACAGTCATCCAACGGTCACTGCCAGGATACGGCGAAAGTGTTCCTTTAACGGCGACCCGCCTTGGAGATGATGTCAGCTTACTCGGAGCCGCGCAGCTCGCATTCAGGCAGGCCCGCAGACTTTAAGACCATAAAATAAAAACCCATCGCCTGAAGAAAGTACGTTAAAAATTCTCTTCATGGTCCCAGGGATCTTCAGGCGGGAGATCAATATCGAACGGATCGCCACGATCGAGGCCCAGTTCCTCAGCCTCATCAGTAACTCCAGTTCCAAAGTCATCTACCTCACTAGGATCGGGTAGATTCTCCCAGCCTTCCATTTCGGCAGGCTCATAGCCTTCAGTATCAATCCCAGGCAAGGTGTCGGTGGAACCAAACATCGAGCGTGCCATCTCCTGTGTCACTACCTCGTCCAAATCTTCCTCGCCCTTCATCGTCTGCAAGGCCTGCTGGACAAGCTCCACCACCTGAGGTTCTGGGCTGGATAGTTTCAACTCAAGTTTTGCCTTAGCTACATCACCACCAATTCGTTCCACAGCAGAAATTGCAGCGAGTTGAACTGTTAAATCTTCATCATCAAGAGGTGCGTCCATCACACGTAAATGATGTTCGTCCCCGAGTTCGCCCATTGCCATCGCTGCTTCATACCTCACGGAAGCCGCATCGTGCTCCAGGTCAGGAATTACATATCCAATCCACTTAGGATCAGATGTTTGTCCCATAGCGAAAAGGCTACTTTGCCGAGCCTTTAAATCCCCTGAAGCCCACGCCAACTCGATATGCGTCGTCAAACGCTCAGCAGCAAAAACCGAAACAGCCTCCATGACTTTAAGCTTCACATCTTGAATTTCCTGTTCGTCTTCCAACACACCGTAGAGCGTATCTTCAAGAGTTTCTCTGTATCTCGAGCTAAGCTTACCGATCTCGGCCATCATCGAAAGATGAGCAAGCGGGATGGTGGCAGCTGTCCGTACCTCCGGTGCAGGATCAGACTTCAGTATCTTACTAAGCGGTATTACAAGCGCTCGATCTTCACTCTCTTCAAGCCCTTTGAGTGAAGCAACACGGACCGCCGGATCAGGATGGTTCAAGCCTTGCTTATAAATAACCTCGAACTCAACATCAGGCTGAGTCTCGCAAAGGGAGACCATCCGTTCAACAATGTTAAGAACCCGTTCAGAACTCCACTCCAGCCAAAGTTGACCGAATTCACTTGCCTCAGGCCCCGTTAATCGAGAAAGTTGGGGCAGCGACGCGTAGTTAATTGCCGATTGATCATCTTCGGGAAGTTGGTTAATGAATTCGTCCAGACCCATAAATAAATTCTAACTCGCAGTTACTACGAAATCTCCTATTCAGATTTCGTAGCAACTTCGACGCCTCGACATTGAATGGCAGGAGATCGCAATGATCCAAATATCCACTCTGGTGAATCGCCAATATACTCAACCTGTGAGAGAACACTGTAAACATTTCCAGAAACCATTGTGTCCTTAACACGTCCCACGATCTCACCATTTGTAATCCTATAACCGAGCGATACATTTGCCCTGAAATCACCACCCAGTTCATTGCCTTGGCCAGCACCGAGTAGTTCTTCAACAATAAGTCCGTCTTTGATGCCTGCAATCATGTCTTCAAAATAAGTGTCGCCTGCTGCAACATCTATGACCGATGAGGTCGGTGAAGGAGTAGTGGCCAGCCCACGACCAGCAGCACCTGTTGATAATTTGCCGAGCTGCCCAGCAGTTTGCAAATCTAAAAGCGGCTGACCCGCAATCCCATTCTCAATCAATGCGGTCTTACTACTGGCAACACCTTCATCATCAAAAGGCCTGCTACCGCTTGCACCACCTATCAACGGGTTGTCATAAACCGATATATGTTCGTCAACAATCTTTTCTCCCCATCGTTCGCAAAGCGGTGAGGATTCATTAACAACATTTTTGCCATTAAATCCTGAAAGTAAGGGATGAAGAAGAGTTGCAGCGAAACCACGTGGAGTGAAAATTACTGGAATATCACCAGTACTCGGAGTTGCCTTTACGATATTTTCCGACCATCGCAACGACTCCCTGACAGTCTGAAGCAAACGATCAAGCTCATTTTCGTCTAATACATGGCTGGAACTAAAGCCAGTCCAAATATTCAACATGTCAGTACCGCGTATTAATTGGACACCTAAAGAACAATAATAACTGGTCTGTTCGTATGCCTGGTCGATCCCAGCCGAATTCATTATCCGTCCACGACCGGTCCCCCAACCAATACGCGCGTCGCACAGAAGATCTGGCCATTCGTCGAGTAAACGCTCGATCAAGCTTTGCCCAGTTTCGACCATCGAAGACTGCGAAATTTTTAGCACAGCCGGATCAAAAATATCGACAGTCGGATACTCAGTGGGCTCTGGGAAGTTGAAAAAAGCCTCCGATCCAAATGGAGCCAGTGAGCCAGCGCGATCCAACATTTCCTTTTCACGTTCGGAATTTGTAGTCGAAGTAAAACCTATTCGCTTATCATCGATCACCCGCAGAGCTACGCCCGAGGTGTCGCGTCGCATGATTTCTTTTAATTTATTCGACTCGAATAAAACCGGATGACTTTCCGACTCGACTCGGTAAACCTCAGCCTGCCCAAATTTTGAAGTGGCGGCAGTTAAAAGTGACTCGCTCAAAGTTCTACTCTCAAGTTCGTTTTTTCATATTTTTATTTACGAATGATTTATGCCCCAGAAATAAGGCACTTCTGTATGCGAATATGGGGGCTACCGTTGGAAACCGGCAAGGGAGACTGACCGCCTTTACCGCAACCGCCACCTTGGTTCATATCCAGATCGTTTCCGACACCATCAAGATTATTAAGAGTCTGAAATAGGTTGCCTGTCAGCATAACGGGTCGAACTGCTTCCTGGATCTCCCCGTTACGTATCATGTATGCCTCGCCCGACGAAAACGTGAACATCTCGTGCTGAGTCATACCTCCGTACCAATTTCGAACATACACTCCTTCCTCAACACCTTGGATAAGATCATCGAAAGTAGCTTCCCCTTGCTCAATAATCGTGTTTGTCATTCGAACAATAGGCGGAAAGTTATAACCGATAGCCCGTGCATTTCCGGTTGGTCGCTCGCCAAGCTTGGCTGCCGTTTCACGTGAGTGCAATCTCCCTACCAATTCGCCATCGCGAACTAACGGTGTTAGGGTCGCCAGAGTGCCTTCATCATCATATTTGAAGCTGCCTCGCAAACCGGGTATGGCTGCACCATCGGTGAAGTTCAAATGCTTACCACCGAATTTTCTGCCCATGTACATAATATCTTTCAATTTTTCATTTTCGTAAACATTATCGCCTTCTGAAAGATGCCCAAATGCCTCGTGAACAAAAACCCCAGCGAGCACGGGATCAAGGATGACGGTTCGTTCCCCACCCTCGAGTGATTTAGCATCTAACAAGGAGACTGCGCGCTTCGCTGCAGCAATAACTTGGTCATCTAGACCCATAACAAGGTTAAAATCCCCCTGTGACCCAAGGCTAAATCCAGCTTGCTGAACATCTCCGCCGTCCCGCGCCTGAGCGGAAATACGCGAAATCACATGAACCTGCTCTTGTTCTATGTAAGCACCATCAGAATTTGCGAAAAAGGTTTTCCGACTCGTATCTCCATAAATAATATCGGCGCTACTAATACCGTTAACTGACAAAAGCAA
The DNA here is from genome assembly GCA_002687335.1 of Chloroflexota bacterium. The sequence continues at coordinate 2,071 of NYZY01000058.1, read as the reverse complement.
ATCTTTATAGTGATCCATAATTCGCTTCTTTTCCCCGAGAGGAATTCGAGATGGATCACAAACGATATGTGGTGGAACTATATCTACACAATGATCAACTTCAGCAAGTTCGGTTTTTGAATCACCAACAGCCCTAGACTGTGTGGTCGCATCGGTTACTTTCGAACGCAATTCATCGAGGCTATTGAAACTAGCGAATCCCCATCCGCCCCTTGTGGCTGCCCTGACATTTCCACCAAGCCCACTGGTTTGCCCAATGCTGTCGAGTGAATCCCCCCGATAGGTTAGCCGCGTATTATCCGTTTCTTCGATGCGGATCTCGCAATAATCAGCACCATGATTTTGAAGGGCGTTTTCAATAATGTCCCGATATTTCACGAATCTCCTAAGTTTCTTATTTAACATTCGATTGAATAAAGAAAACCAACCATGCTTTTCTAATACTTCAAATAAAAGATACCAATTTTTAACAATACAAACTTTAAAGTCGTAGCACGTATGATTGATGTTAATGCCATTGACGCACAATTAAGATCACAAACGAACCATGTCCTTGGAATACAACAAAGCGATATCACAATTACTTTCTCTCGCTGATTTTGAAAGAAAATCACGCGCTAATGACCCCCCCAATTTCCACCTCAAGCGCGTAGAGCGACTTCTTAATTACTTAGGAAACCCACACCAAGGACAAAAATACATCCATGTTGCAGGTAGTAAAGGAAAGGGAAGCACCTCTGCTTTAATCGCCTGGTCACTTGCAGGCACTGGATATAAAACTGGTCTATTCACATCCCCTTCAATTCATAAAATTACTGAGCGGTTTCGAATAAACGGAGTCCCTATTTCCGAAACCGAATTCTCAGGTCTAATTACCAAGCTTTGGCCAGCAGTCGAGCAAGTAACAAGCGACGGTGACATCGGAATCGTCTCTGTATTCGAGTTAGAGACAGCAATTGCATTCTGCCATTTTGCTAATGCTGGAGCAGATATCAGCGTAATCGAAGTTGGCTTAGGTGGTCGACTCGATTCTACAAATATCATCACGCCGCTTGTTTCTGTGATCACACCAATCAGCCTGGACCACGTAAACGTACTAGGCGGAACGATTGAACTAATTGCTAAGGAAAAAGCAGGAATCATCAAACCCGGAATACCAGTAGTCTTGGCCCCTCAAAATCTAGAGGCATATGAAGCAATCTGTTCAACTGCCCACGAACAAAAAAGTGATGTGATCGATTCGCAATCTAATGTGGAAATTATAAATACCGAAGATCTGGGATTAGACGGAGTGAAGTTAGAATTCAACATTGGCAAAGAAACTATACGATCACATTTGCCGCTTCTTGGGGCACACCAGATCGACAACTTTTGCACCGCTATGGCTGTGCTAGAACAAGTAAACATTCAGGCTTTACCGATAAATTTCTTCGCAAGCGCAGCGCACATAAAAAATATTAAATGGCCCGCCCGAAATCAACTGGTGACTCATGCTTCAGCCAACAAGAATGCGATTTTCGTCGATGGTGCACACAATGATGCTTCGGCACGAGCACTATGCAAATCAATCCAAAATTTATTCCCTGAACGAAATCAGACCATTTTTATAATTGGGGTAATCGCAGGGCACGACCCCGCAGGTCTGGTAGAGGAATTAATGCCACTAAATCCTAAAATTATTGTTACAGAGTCAAGACATCCCAAGTCTCTCACCCATTTACAACTGGCAAGGACTTTAGATGAGAGTAAAATTACCATAACCGCAGCCACCAGGAACACAATCGATGCTTTAAACAGAGCAAAATACATGGCTCATTCAGGTGATCTAATTATTGCTACGGGGTCACTGTTTATAGCTGCTGAGATAATTGAGATCGAACACAATCTAAATCCTGAAATATATCCAGACATAAACCCGTCTAGATGAGAACGAAAACAACAGAGGCTTCGTAACCATAAAAGTTATACCAAACCGATTACATGAGTAGCACACACGAAAATAGAGTTGTAATCACTGGAATGGGCGCAATTACTTGCCTAGGAAACTCAGTGGATGATTTTTGGACAGGAT
>NYZY01000057.1 GCA_002687335.1 Chloroflexota bacterium | reverse complement strand
CCTTGAGATTCAGTTGCAGGTACTCTTTGGACACGGTGCACTCCACTTTCAAGATGTAAGCGTTGGTACGCTCGCTCACCTTCCAGTTCGAATGTAACCTCTTTCAGTCCCCCAACGCCGGTGTCGTTTTGGCTTAATACCTTCAGCTTCCATTTGCGGTTTTCAGCGTATCTCTGGTACATACGGAATACTTCTGATGCAAATAAACCGGCCTCATCTCCACCGGCTCCTGCTCGTATTTCGATGACTGCATCCGCATGTTCTGTTTCATCTTTTGGGAGTAACTCGAGTTTGATGTTTTCTGTGAGAACTTCTAGTTTCTGTTGGATCTCTTGTATTTCTTCATTCGCCCACTGTCGCACCTCTGGATCTTCCTCTTCCGTGATGATGTTTTCTGCACCTTCCAGGTCCGATTGTGTTCGAATCATTTGATTCCATAGATCGACGATATGCTGGAGTTGGCTGTATTCACGGCCTAATCTACGGATAGCGTTCGGATTTGATGCGGTTTCAGGTTGCGACATTAGATGTTCAACCTCACGGTGCCTACCAGCGATATCATTCAGCCGTGATTCCATTGTTTGTTGCATATCTAGATTTTTCTATTAGACCGTATGTGTTCGGCAATTGTGGCAGCATCACGACTGATTTCTTTCTGAACACCGTCCGCTGCTAAATTTTTCAAACTTACAGTTCCTTGATTAACTTCTCTGTCTCCGAGGATTAGAACATTTTCCGCTGCTTGATTATTTGCATAGCGCATCTGCGCTTTTAGTGACCTTTTAGGAGCTAGTATTGTAGAAATCCCCGCTGCTCGCAATTCTGTTGCCAATGAAGCAGACGCTTTCCCAGCATCCCCTACCGTGATTATTATGATCTTCGGACCTTTAAGTGGAGCTACCATTACTTTTTGTTTTTTCATTTCAAGAATCATTCGCTCAATTCCTGAACCAAAGCCAATAGCGGGTGTTTCGTGACCTCCTAAAATACCAATTAACGGGTCATATCTTCCACCAGCTAAAAGCGTTTGCTGTCCTGTAGCACCGATTGGTTCGTACTCAAATACTGTGCGATTGTAGTAATCCAGACCGCGCACTAATCGATGGTCGATCGTATATGAAAATTCAGGATAATTAGTTTTCAGATTGTCTAGTAGTGTCAGTAAAGAAGTCCAGTGTTCTTTGGTTTCTCCTGTTATGTAATCCACAGATCTTGGTGCTGCATCAGTAAGTGACTGTGTGTCAGGATGTTTTGAATCGAGCACGCGTAATGGGGCTCGTTCAAGGCGTTTTCGGTCGATTTGCGGCAACTGATTTGCCACAGATGTGAAGTATTTCTCCAAATCACTGAGATAGCCAGATCTGGCCATGGGGTCTCCCAGATTGTTCAATCGAAGTGTCACCTCCTTTATTCCCAGGTCATCGATGTATTTCCAGCCGAGCTCGATTATTTCGGCATCCACTTCAGGTGATGAATCCCCGATTATTTCGCATCCAAACTGATGGTGCTGACGCACTCGACCAGCCTGCGGTCTTTCGTATCGAAACATTGGCGCCATATAGAACATGCGCACTGGTTGTGGGAGATTGTGTAAGCCGTTTTCGATGTAAGCGCGACATACAGAAGCGGTTCCTTCGGGACGTAGCGTTATCGAATCACCGCCGTGATCTTCAAACGAATACATCTCTTTCTGAACGATGTCCGTTTCGTCACCCACACCTCGTTGAAAAAGATTCGTTTCTTCAAATGTGGGGGTATCGATACGTCCGAATCCGAACTGTTCGGCGATTTTACTGGCAGTCGAGTAAACATGAGACCAATGAGGTTGGTCCTGAGGGAGTATGTCTGATGTCCCGCGTGGCCGTTTGAAATTCATGTAAGTGATTGTCTCTTAAACCAAGGTACCATCACATTGGGTGGATCGTAGCAAAATCACGCACCGTTGGTTAGATCAGGGTTTAGGAACCCAAACCTGCTGCTTGATATATCTTACCTTCGGTTTTTATTGCCGGCGCGTAGACCATACGAGCTTTGTTCATTTCTCTGAGATTCTCAGCGCCTACGTAACCCATGCAAACTTGCAATGCGCCGACAAGATTCAATGTCCCGTCGGTGCGTGATGATGGTCCGTATAGAAGTTGATTTAAGCTGTATTCGGTACCCATATTAATTCGTGTTCCACGTGGGAGCGAATCATGCCAAGTGGCCATTCCCCAATGGTAACCATGGGCGGGAGCTTCTTCACATTTGGCGAACGGGCTGCCGATCATCACGGCATTTGCCCCGGCTGCAAAAGACTTACACACGTCACCTCCAGTCCGAATTCCCCCGTCGGTGATTATAGGTATGTATTTACCGGTCTCTTTGAAAAAATCGTCTCGGGCAGCAGCACATTCAACAGTAGCGCTAACCTGGGGAATACCGATTCCTAGAACTTCTCGACTTGTGCAAACAGATCCGGGTCCCACCCCAACCATCACGCCTTGAATGCCTTGTTGCATTAGTTCTTTTGTGACCTCATAGGAAACTGTATTACCAACAAGTACTGGAACATTGAGATCTTCGACCAGTTCAGAAAAAATTAAGCCTTTCAGACTTTTTGATGAATGTCTGGCAGTCACAACAGTTCCCTGGACGACCACCATGTCAGCGCCGGCTTCCACAGCCACAGGCGCCATTCTCTTGGCCGTCTGCGGGACAAATGAAACAGCAGCAGATCCGCCTCCCTTTTTCACCTGTTCTACTTTTTTTGCGATTAGTTCTGGTCGTTGAGGTGCAGAGTAGATTTTTTGCATGATTCCGGTTGCTTCTTCACGCGGTGCCGCCGCTATCTCTTCATATATTTCGGTGGTGTCTTCGTAACGGGTGTGTAGTCCGTCCATATTCATAACTGCAAGCCCACCCGATTTTGTCATTTCGATTGCAAAATTTGGATCTACTACAGCATCCATTGCTGAGGCAATAAATGGGATTTCCAGCTTGATTCCGTCGAAATTCGTCGACAAATCTGCCATTTCCGGATTGATAGTGATGTCGCCTGGAGTTATTGCCACATCATCAAATCCGTATGCGGGCTTCAGTTCCTTGAAGTCACGAGGCACGTTTTGAACTCCTTATTTTGTTATCAGCAGGAAATTTTGCTTGCGGCGTTCTGGCATTTGATGGTGGTTACGAAATTCGCCGCACGTCCATTCCAACTCAGTATACGCTCAGTTTTTGCGGTTCGTATACTCTGACTTTAAGGCATCATTAAAGTTGAAAATTGTGATGCAATTGCTATCCTAGCTTAGCTGCTAAATCGCAGGTTTTGGCAAGAGATTAGTGTTGGAAATATGGCAGGTCAAATCATTGGAATGAATTATTCAGGAAGTATTACTGATGTAGCAGGAATTACAGTCGGCCATCATACGGATCTCGAGAATGGTACGGGCTGTACTGTGCTTCTGTCTGAACACAATGCCGTCGCTGGACTTGAAGTACGAGGTGCCGCTCCTGGTAGCCGTGATACTGAATTGCTTCACCCTGTAGCGGGTGCTAAGTGGATAAATGGAGTGACTTTGACGGGTGGGAGTGTATTTGGTCTGGATTCCTCCGGTGGGGTTATTCGATACCTTGAGGAACAAGGCATTGGCATCCAAATGGGAAGGATTCGAATTCCACTTGTTCCATCTGCGGTAATTTTTGATCTTGGATTTATTAATCATCGAGTACGACCTGGTTTCGATGATGGTTACGCAGCAGCAAAATCGGCATCAGTTGAGTTCAAAACAGGATCTGTTGGAGCTGGCACCGGTGCCACCGCTGCCAAGCTGCTCGGTCAGATGTTTTCGATTAAGGGTGGAATAGGAACTGCTTCGGTAGAAGTTTCGAACGGAGCAACAGTTGGAGCCCTAATGGTTGTGAATGCTATAGGGGACGTGGTTAACCCAGACACGGGTGAAACAGTTGCCGGACCCCTCACTGAAAACGGGTTTGATAATTCGGTTGAATTGATGATCAAAACGCCTTCGAAAGATACAGGTTTTTTTAGGAATACGACTGTAGGAATCGTGGCGACAGACGCCAAGCTCGACAAGGTAGGTGCTACTCGTTTGGCGATGGCAGGACAAGACGGAATCGCGCTTGCAATTCGACCGGCTCATACGGCAAATGACGGAGATACGATATTCGGCCTTTCAACAGGAACCCATACAGAGCATACTTCAGGAGATACTCTTCATGCGGCTGCTTTAAAAGCGGTGCCAGAGGCCATTATGAATGCTATTGATTCTGCTGAAACATTGGGTGGGGTTCTTTCTGCGAAAGAAGCGAAGGCCAGATTTGTATGACCCTTCTTCCCGTATTGAATAAAAAATCTCCTGTCGCCGTTTTAGGAGCTGGGCGACTTGGTTCAAGTCTCGCAATCGCTCTGGACAAAGCTGGGTATACCGTTGCGGCAATCACGAGTAGACAGCCTGCCCATCGTGAATGGCTGAGTTCGCACCTTACAACCGGTATAGTTGTTGAGAGCGTCCAGACAGCAGCTAACGTTGCCAACATCGTGTTCATAACTGGACCTGATGCTGATATAGAAGAAATTTGTTCAGGGGTGAAATGGCGATCCCATCAAGCGGTTGTTCATTGCGCTGGCGCCTTGTCATTGGCTCCCCTTGATCGAGCACGCGTTGCTGGAGCCCAGACCGGAGGATTTCATCCTCTTCAAACGTTTCCGACGATTGATTCGTATGAGCGCCTGAAAGAGGTGTCATTTGCAATAGAGTCGGCTAGTTCCACGCTTTTAGGTTGGTTGCGTACCCTTGCTGAAGATTTAGGTGGATCGGCTTTTGAAATTGAGTCATCCCAACGAGCTGCTTATCACGCTTCAGCGGTAATGGCCTGCGGACTTCTCTCAGGCCTCACTGGATTATCAGCTGAAATGTGGGAACCTATGGGGATCGAGCGTAAAGAGGCACTAAGACGATTAATTCCGCTTCTTAGAGCGACGGTTGATGCTCTCGACGAAAAAGGACTGCCCGAAGCGATAACTGGGCCATTCGTACGCGGCGATGTTGAAACAATTACGATGCACCTAGAAGCCACTGCAAACAAATCTATAGCAACCGGCAATGCATACGCAGCCCTCGCTTTGGCGTCATTGCACATAGCCAAAGAGCAGGGCGGGTTATCTGATTCTGTGTTTGAAGGTATCAAATCGTTACTTTCTAAGGAAAATTGAACTGCGGGTTGACCCAAAATCTTAAAAATAGGTAATAATGATTTGTAGTAAGTGAACTAAGGCCTGGCGGCTAGCAAGTGGCAGTCGACCGGCGCGGAGGTACACAGTGGCAGCTCGCCGAATCACAACATACAAGATTCAACAGATGAAGCGTCGTGGCGCACCTATTCCGATGGTGACGGCATACGATTACACGGCAGCCCGTATTATCGATGCGGCAGGCCTGCCTATGATTCTGGTTGGTGACAGTATGGGTCACGTTGTTCTTGGTTACGATTCAACAATTCCAGTAACCGTTGACGATATTGTTAACGCCTCTGCGGCTGTTGTTCGAGGGACAACCAAACCACTTATTGTTGCTGATATGCCGTTTCTCAGCTATCAAATTGATGCTGAAACGGCTTTGCGCAATGCAGCTCGCCTAATTCAAGAAGGTGGAGCGCAAGCCGTAAAACTCGAAGGCGGCAAATCGGTTGCTCCGATAATTCGACGACTTACCGAGGCTGGTCTTGCGGTAATGGGGCATATAGGACTTACACCGCAGCATGTGAACAGGCTAGGCGGCTACCGAGTACAGGGTAAGACGGAAACTACGGCTAATGAGGTTCTTGAGGATGCTTTGTCACTTCAGGAGGCTGGCGCATTTTCTGTTGTTCTTGAACTCATTCCTGCTGAACTAGCGAAGAAGATAACAAAGGTACTAAATATTCCGACCATTGGAATCGGTGCCGGTGTTCATTGTGATGGGCAAGTCCAGGTCTTCCACGATATGTTGGGACTTGATCCCGATTTCAGGCCTCGCCATTCGGGTGAGTATGCCAATCTGGCTCCGATTATCAAGGATGCGCTTGTTCGATATGGACAGGATGTGGGTGCTGGTACGTTTCCGACTGATGCACAGTCTTTTTTCTCGGACGAGTCACGTGTCATGACGCCTATTAGAAATGCCCTTGAGCCAGACAACTAATTTATGCGTGTAATACGTACCGTTGCGGAAATGCAGGAAATTCGGCGGCGTATATCTGGTTCAGTTGGACTGGTTGCCACACTTGGCGGCATTCATCGTGGTCATACGAGGCATTTGCAGGTCCTGCGCCCACAGTGTGACGTACTAATAGGGTCATTATTTCTCAATCCAACCCAGTTTGTTGAGAATGAAGATTTTTTTGATTATCCGGGCGATGAAGCTTTTGATATTGCCAACTTTAACGAGAATGGTTCGGACTTTGTTTTTGTTCCATCTGTCGAAGAGATATATCCGATTAATGGCAATCCTGTTCCGTTGATTGATCCAGGGCCAGTAGGAAAATTACTCGAAGGCATCCATCGCCCCGGACATTTTGAAGGGGTAGCTACAGTTGTCAATCGATTGTTTTCCATCATTTCTCCAAATAAAGCAACTTTTGGTGAAAAAGATGCCCAGCAGCTTAGGGTCATCCAACATATAAACAAATCACTCAAACTTGGTGTCGAAATAATTCCCATACCGACAGTTCGTGAACTCGATGGGTTGGCTATAAGTAGTCGTAATGCGTATTTATCTCCACTAGAACGGAAAGCCGCGCCTGTCTTGTTTAGAGCTCTTACCGCTGTCAAGCTAATGTGGGATTCTGGCGAGCGATCGGGTAACGCTCTTCGATTTAAACTCAAATCAGTATTACTTGACGAATCGCTAGCTCATACAGAGTATGCGGCCATTGTCGATACTGACACTTTTCAGGAACTTGATAATTTTGTTGGATCCGCCAGAGCTCTCCTTGCGGTGAATATTGGACGGGCTAGGTTGATCGATAATTTGTTATTGAGTGAATGTGATTGAATCTGAACAGATCTAAAATCTGGTGTTCGAAACATGTATTTGGGTTGGGCTACCTCTACGATTTCTCATATGAATATTCTTGTTACCAATGACGATGGTTTTGATAATCCAGGGATTTGGGCACTTGCCAAAGCTGTTAGATCGCTAGGCGAAGTGACAGTTGTTGCTCCAGTGAATAATCAATCAGGTACAGGATGCTCTATATCTTTTCGCAAATCCGTAAATGTAGATCAGGTATCGAGTAAGCTCGAAGGAGTGAACTGTTTTGCGGTGAGTGGTACACCTGCTGATTCTGTAATTTTGGGATCAAAATACATTCTCAAAGAAGATGTGGATGTAGTGGTTTCGGGGATTAATCCTGGCTTTAACACGAGCAGGAATATGTTCATTTCGGGAACATTTGGGGCAGCAATAATTGCATCGGCACTTGGTGTGAGGGCATGTGCTTTTTCTATGGACGCTATGGATCCTGTCAATGATTTGACGGTTGCGAACGTTATAACAGCGATTACTAATGAGTTAATGTGCCCTGAAACCCCTTCGGGCTCTTTGTTCAATGTTAACTTTCCTACAATTGCGGTTAGCGGTATAAACGGTGCGGAAGGTTGTGTTCCCGCACGTTCTGATCTGAGAATGAACGTGGATTTACAGTCTGATGGGGGGTATGAAATATTCTCTGGACTGAAAGTTAATATAGATGGCTTGGAACTAACTCCAGGCAGTGATATTGAAGTCCTTGCTCGAGGTAAAGTGGCGCTAACGGCGCTAGATGGAACCAGCCTTGATTATTTACGCGATGACCAGTCACTTCATCGAATGATTGACGCAGCGAACCGAGTAATAGGTTGACGGGTTATCAATAACTATCCAGAATTTCGGTATGCAAGCTGAAATTTAGGCCGCCAAATTACTGGTGAAAGGGAAATATCGTGCTTTATGAACTTCGCGTATATGAATGCCTGCCTGGAAGGCTTCCGAATATCAATGCTCGTTTTGCCAACCATACGATCAAGTTATTTGAAAAGCATGGCATCAAAAGCATAGGCTATTGGACTACAGACGTTGGTGAAAGTAACCACGAATTGACATACATGGTGGCATTTGAGGATGCCAACCAAAGAATGACGGCCTGGGATAGTTTTCGCAACGATCCCGAATGGGCCAAAGTGACTGCTGATTCTCATAGAGACGGATTAATTGTTAAGAATGTTCGAAATCAACTTCTCACGCCAACGAACTACTCTCCGATGCAATAATTTTAAAGACAAAATCATATGCCTCCATATTCGTGTTTCCTAATGCTCGATTAACGAGAACATGCCAAATAAACAAAAACTTCAAAATCTTTCAGGACGGGCTCACATCGTAGGTGTTGCTGAATCGAATAAATTGGGCAAGGTTCCAGAAAAATCTCCACTTGTTCATCATTCTGAGGCAGCGATAAATGCCCTTGATGATGCGGGCTTGCAGCTTGCTGACGTTGATGCATTATTTACTGCTGGGTGGTCTACTTTGGATGTTGCTGAGTATCTCGGTATCCAGCCCCGTTATACGGACAGTACTTCTGTTGGCGGTTCATCGTTTGTAATTCATGTTGCACATGCTCTCGCCGCGATTGCAGCCGGGTATTGCGAAGTAGCGTTGATTACACACGGTCAGTCGGGTCGGTCGGATCGTGCGCCGATTCCACGTAATCCCGGCACCCCAATGGCGCAATACGAGGCGCCGTATGGAATCATTGGTCCGCCTGTTTCGTACGCAATGGCAGCGCGCAGGTATATGCATGAGTACGGCGAGGATAGGACCCGTCAGGCGATGGCAGAAATTGCCGTCTCAACTCGAAAATGGGCCAATCTGAATCCAATGGCATATTTTTATGATAAACCTGCGACGTTTGACGATTATCACAACTCGAAATGGGTTGCCTGGCCGTTTCATTTACTAGATTGTTGCCTGGTAACAGATGCTGGAGCTGCGATTGTTATTACTACTCCTGAACGGGCACGGGACGCTAAAAATGGTAGCGTCACTATTTTGGGAGCTGCAGAAGGGCATGATCATTCAGGGATTTCGCAGATGCCCAATTTAACCAAAGCGTTTGGTCGACATACAGGACCGCAAGCATTGCAGATGGCTGGTATAACGCACTCAGATCTTGATCTTGCGATGATTTATGATTCATTTACTTACACCGTGCTGGTGAGTATAGAAAATCTTGGATTTTGCGCTCCAGGTGAAGGCCCAGACCTCGTAGCTTCTCAAAGAACCGCACCCGGTGGTGATTTTCCAGTGAACACCAATGGGGGTGGGCTTTCTTATACTCATCCCGGGATGTATGGGATTTTCACTATAGTTGAGGCGGTACGCCAGTTGCGTGGTCAGGCAGGCGAACGTCAGTTGGATAATTGTGATCTAGCGGTCGCACATGGCACTGGCGGGCTCTTATCTTCTACTGGCACGGTTGTACTTGGAGTTCAATAACGATATGGCGAATACAACATCAAAACCACAGCCGGTATCACAGCCGGAATCGGATCGCTATTGGGTGGGGCTCAAAAATGAAGAAATTTGGCTTCAGCGTTCGACTACAACCGGTGAATTTCAATTCTATCCGCGTAATTTTTCAATATCTGAGCCTGAAAATGGTAGTGAAGGAATCGAATGGGTGAAAGTGTCAGGCCAGGCGGAACTTTTTACATTCGCAATTGTTCACGCCGCTCCGCATATGGGATTTGCTGATGACGTACCGTACATTACAGCACTCGTACGATTACAAGAGGGTGTGATTATTCCGACAAACATTGTTGGCGTTGACCCTGAACCCGAAGCTTTATGCATAGGAATGTTATTGAAACCGGTATACGAGCATAGTGAAGGTGGCCAAACTTTATTGAAATTTACTCCTGCGTAGTTTTGTGTGTGATGCCGGGTTAGAATAAAGGTTGGCTAAGAAAGAAATTCTAATTTCAACACTTGATCAGAGAAACCTGACGCTATACCTCGGGACACAAGTATTTTCCGTTTCGGTGAAACCGGTTGAAAGATGTTTAAGCATTTGACTGCCAGTGCGTCTTTTTTCATTTCAAATTTGAGTTGAGGTCACATCAATGTCTAATAACTTTCTTAAGTTCAGAGATATTGCTTCTCATGACATTCAATCCGTACTTGATCGGGCAACTGAAATGAAAGCTGGTATGCCGAGTAATGCACTTGCCGGCAAATCGGTTGCGATTCTTTTTGAAAAGCCTTCGTTACGTACTAAACTTTCGTTTTGGGTCGGAACTCAAAAATTAGCTGGCAACCCTGTTTATTTTGGCCCTGAAGAGGTTGGGCTCGGCAAGCGGGAGCCTGTAGCCGACGTAGCACACGTTATGTCGCGCATGTCTGACATTATCGTAATTAGGACGTTTCTACAGTCTACTATCGAAGAATTTGCAGCAAACGCATCGGTTCCGGTGATTAACGCTCTTACTGACCATGAACATCCGTGCCAAGCTCTTGCCGACATACTGACGATTACTGAGCAATTGGGAAGTGTCACAGGTGCGAAAGTTGCATTTATAGGAGATGGTAACAACGTTGCATTGAGTCTTGGATATGCAGTTGCAGGCTTGGGCGGGCATTTGGTGATTGCTTCGCCAGATGCGTACAAACTTTCTAATGATTCGCTTGATGGGGCAAATGTTTATGGTAAACATGCAGGAGGTTGTGTGAATCAGGTAACCAGCCCACTGGAAGCTGTGGTTGATGCCGATATTGTTTATACCGATGTGTGGACAAGTATGGGTCAGGAAACAGAAACGGCCAAACGTCTAGCGGCATTTGAAGGCTATCAGGTCAATCCAGAAATCCTAGATCAGGCATCCCCAAATGTGAAATTTATGCATGATCTTCCAGCACATCCAGGTGAGGAAATTTCAGACGGCCTACTTTACGATCCAAGGTCAATAGCATTCAATCAAGCCGAAAATCGTCTTTGGGCACAAGCTGCTCTTATGGAAAAATTGGTCTAGTTTTCATTGGGTCGAATGTATTCAATTCGGTTGAAATACTTTTGTACATGTGCACTGTGCACTAAGTAGCCAATGAAGTAACTCTAGGATATTAAAATGGCTTTGCCAGTAGTAGCAATAATTGGAAGACCCAATGTAGGGAAGTCGACTTTGTTCAACCGTTTGGCGGGTCGGCGAATTGCTATTGTCAGTGACATTCCAGGTACAACTCGTGACCGCGTTTCTATGGATGCTGAATGGGGACAACGTAGGTATTTGATTGTGGATACGGCAGGAGTAGAAGATCGTCCTCACGATGAGTTGATGTGGAGTGATATTAAAAATCAGGTCCGAATAGCCTTACATCAGGCTGACGCTATCATCGTTGTGGTAGATGTGAATGATGGTGTCGTTGATGCCGACAAAGATGTGGCTGATATGGTGCGACGAGTGGGGAAGCCAGTTGTTCTTGCAGCGAACAAGGTGGATACCCTTTCGCGTGAGGATATGATTCATGAGTTCTTTGAGCTTGGCATTGGCGAACCCCATCCTATTAGTGCGTATCACGATACTGGCATAGTTGATCTTATGGAGTCTGTTTTTGAGCAGATTCCTTTATCTGAAAATGAACCGATCAGTCTTGGCACTATCAAAGTAGCGATCGCCGGACGACCTAATGCTGGAAAGTCTGCGTTGTTTAATGCATTGACTGGTCAAGATCGCGCTATCGTTAGCCCAGTTGCTGGAACCACCCGCGACACCGTTGATTCATTATTTGATTATGAAGGTGAACGGATTACGTTTTTGGATACGGCAGGACTGCGGCGTCGCGGGAAAACTGATCCTGGTATCGAAAAATATAGTGCTATTAGAACCATTGGTGCGATCGAACGTTGTTACGTTGCCATCTTGGTATTGGATGCTACTGAATTCGTTACCTCGCAAGATACACATATTGGTGGGTATATCGATGATGCCTCGCGTGCTGCAGTGATCGTAGTCAATAAATGGGATCTATCCAAAAACTTAAAATTAGATAAGGCTCAGGTGCAAGCTGAAGTTCGCAATCGGTTCAAGTTTATTCCTGAAGTCCCCATTGTGTTTACTTCTGCTCTCACAGGTCGCGGCGTGGAGATATTACTTCCAACGATCATGAGTGTCTACAGAGAGTTTTCCAAACGGATTCCAAGATCAGAAGTGAGCCGAGCGGTTTTTGATGCAATGGGTGAGAATCCTTTGCCCGGGTTCGGCCGTAGACGTCCTAGAATTATCCGGTGCTTGCAAAGTAGATCTTCTCCTCCAACTTTCGAATTCACTACTCGCAACCCAGACCTAATACACTTTAGTTATCGTAGGTATCTTGAGAATCAATTGCGAGATAGATTTGGATTTGTGGGTTCGCCAATTAAGATGATGTTTCAAAGTCGGCAAGATGAATGATCTCAGTATTGCAATAGCTGCGTTAGTTAGCGCCTATTTTTTCGGAGCAATACCTTCGGGCGTGATAATTGGACGCTTGTGGCGCGGCGTCGATATTCGTAGTTATGGAAGTGGTGGATCAGGGGCTACTAATGTAAATCGGACGTTGGGACCGCGTGCGGGGGCAGTTGTTTTAGCCTCTGACATTACTAAGGGACTACTAGTTACAGGTGTCGTGCGTTACCTGCTTGAAGCAGATGCTTGGTTAATTGCTTCTGCTGGGACAGTCGCAGTTTTAGGCCACATGTTCCCGGTGTATATCCAATTCAAAGGCGGCAAGGGTGTTGCTGCTGGATTGGGAGCACTAGCTATTATTTCCCCAATTTCAGCGGTGATAGCACTTAGTGGGGTAGTTATCGCTTTGTTATCAAAATACGTTTCTCTTGGATCGATAATCGGAACCAGTTTGAGCTTGGGTGCTTTGATAATTTTTAGTGCTTTCCAATTGACAATTGTTGGATGGGATCATGATCACTGGTATCTTCTTTTTGCAATCCCAGTCACCATTCTTATTATTTGGAGTCACCAGTCTAATATTGGACGACTTGTAAAAGGTGATGAATCGAAGCTAGAAAACAAGCCTGATCCGCGCAGGGCGCAATGAACCGCGTAAACTGCTTATGTGAAACACGTAGGAATTGTTGGTACCGGGGCTTGGGCGACCACCCTAGGAATACTTTTAGCACGTACTGGACATGAAACCGTTTTGTGGTCTCGTAGTGAAGCGCGGGCAGCAGAGCTTATTAGAGCGCGTATAAATGAAAGATCAGTGCCGGGCGTCCAGTTTCCAGCGTCTATGAGCGTGTCCGCGTCACTCAATGAGTCTTTTTCAGAATCTGAGATCGTAATAGTGGCTGTACCTTCGGTAAGTGTTCGTCAAAACCTGAAGGACGTTTCCAACGCTTTATCGTCCGTGACTAGCATTGTGTGTGCAACCAAAGGCATTGAAATTGAATCTGGCAAACGTATGTCGGAGGTTATTTCGGAAGAATTGCCGGAGTTTTGTGTGGACAATATAGGTGTTCTTTCTGGTCCAAATCTTGCGCCAGAAATTGCAGCAGGCAAGATCTCTTCTGCCACGCTAGCCTTCCCAAATTCTAATGTTAGTGAGTCTGTCCAATCAATCCTTAGTTCAGATGTGTTTCGTGTATACCGTAGTCAAGACGTCAAGGGCGTTGAGTTGGGCGGAGCTCTTAAGAATATTGTTGCAATTGGGGCAGGGTTTATCGACGGTGCGGGTCTTGGCGCAAATATTAAAGCCGCATATGTTACACGCGGGCTTTATGAAATCACTCGGCTGGGAATTGCGATGGGTGCGAACGGAGATACTTTTGCTGGCTTGAGTGGAATGGGTGACCTGATCGTGACTTGTTATTCCACCTTGAGTCGTAACTATCGACTTGGATTTGGCCTTGCATCGGGTAAAGATCTGCAATCAGTTGTTGCAGAGCTTGGTCAAACACTTGAAGGAGCCCCGACGACCCAAGCGGCTGTTCGTTTGGCCCAGCAACTGGATATCGATATGCCAATAACTAAGGCGACGCACGCAGTATTGTTTGAAGGTGCTTCAGCCCGGGACGTGGTAAACGACTTAATGGTTCGTACACTACAGCCTGAGAATAAGCTTCAAGCTATCTAACCGCCTAAATCACCCATTTCATACAAGATTGCTGACATCACTGTGATAGCCGCGGTTTCGCTGCGAAGCACTCTGGGTCCCAGGTTGACGAGCTGCGCACCTGTCTTTTGGATACTAAGTGCTTCTTTTTGACTCAAACCGCCAGGTGGGCCGATTAGTACAGTGAGACCGTCTGGATGCTTCTCAAGAGATTTCAGGGCGGCTTTAAGAGATTTCGACTCATCGGTACTTTCTTCCCACATACACAGGACATTCTGCTTTATCTGGGCTTGGTTGACGGCCTCCATCAACGATATGGGTTGTGCTATTGATGGAATGATTGCACGTCCACTCAGTTCCGCTGATTCGATGGCAATGCGTTCCCATCGCTTGAGTCTTTGCAGAGAAGGAGTTCCTGAACTGCCACCCTGCACTCGTTCTGAAATTACCGGTATGAACTTCACTGCGCCCAGTTCACTGCATTTTTGAATAGCTAACTCAATGCGTTCTGGTCTAGCCAGCCCGAGGATCATCGTGATCTTAGTCGAAGGTTCTGGGATCGTTTTTACTTTGGAAATCAATGTTGTTGATATTTTGTTTTTGCCTACTCTAGAAATTTCTGCTTCCCATTCATCTCCTGCTCCATTGAACAGTCGCACTCTCTCGCCAGTTTTGATTCTTAAAACATTTTTTATCTGCCGAGCGATCGAACCTTTAAGCGATATTGTCTGGCCCGCTGTATCAATATCTGTTACGTAGAATCGATGCATTATTTGGATCTTGTTATCAAAGTCATAGTCCAGTCTTCTATTTGTCTAGTCGATTGAACTTTTCCTCCTGCAAATTCAAAAGCTGAAGCAACGTCGTTAATCCGAGTTTTCAGTACACCTGAGGTGATTATGACGCCGTCCTCTGCAACAGTGGCGACAAGTGTTTCAGCGAGTGTTATG
>NYZY01000056.1 GCA_002687335.1 Chloroflexota bacterium | reverse complement strand
GGCTATATATCTCATTTAATTAGCGCAATAGACATCGCCTTATGGGACATTAAAGGCAAAGTTCTGGGGGCACCCATTTACGACCTGCTGGGAGGTCCGGTCCACGAAAGTGTCCCTCTTTACACACACGTTAGAGACATCAGCTTCGGTAAGGGCATCGACGTGCTGATAGAAGAGGCAAAGCTCACAGTTGAGGCAGGTTATGAGGCAATCAAAACCGACCCGTTTCCAAATCGGCGCACAATGGGTGAAACGTACTACGGCGCAAACATGGTCGAACGGATGGAACCTAAGGCGATTGCAGATGCCGTCGAATGGATGGAAGCTCTAAGAGAGACCGTTGGCCCCAACTACGAACTTCTTGTAGACGCTCATGCAAGAATGGACGTTGCGTCAGCGATTAAAGCAGCAAACGCTATAGAACATGTTGACCTCGTATGGTTCGAAGAACCTACACACGTGGAAAACCACAACTCACTTCGCCAAATACGCGAAAACACGAGTGTCCCGCTATGCGTAGGCGAGCGTCACTTTACACGCTGGGACTACGATGAAATCCTCCGCGACAGGCTGGTCGATTACATAATGCCCGACATTGCGTGGTGCGGAGGCATCAGTGAGATCCGACGCATCGCTTCTATGGCAGAAACGCAATACATAAGAGTAAGTCCGCACGACGCGCTTGGTCCGGTGGCAATTGCAGCCTCCTTCCAGGCTTCGATAGCCATTCCAAACTTGTATCGCGAGGAATGCCTGCACACATGGTTTAAAACTTTTGAAAAAGTCATCACACCGATGTTTGACATTCGAAATGGCTCTATATTCCCTAATGGTCGGCCGGGACTTGGGATCGAACTTATCCCTGAGGCATTGGAGGAATTCAAGATCGATGCCGATTCACCCGAAGCCCAGCCAGGATGGTGGAACAGTTCGAACAAATCCACCAATGCATGGGCCACTCAGGATGATGACTAGCTACGATACCTCTTACAATTACCCGACCATAGGACAACAATTGGAAATCTTTGGAGGTAAGGATTAATCCAATTGCTGCCCGAACGACGCCAAACGGTGATCGAGTCAAGATAAAACTACATGAACTAAAACCACGCCCAAGTCACAAGAATGAGGAACTGGATAGGTGTCGTATACCCACATATTCGCCGGAAACCCGTTAGATAGAGGTGACATTGAGCGTCGAGACGAACAGTTACTCAAGAATATGGTTTGGCAGGACAACGCCAAATTTCTGCCTTTTCACACGCTTAATCCACTAATACTCAAAAAGGAACGAGCTGAACTAGCCTGGATTGGCAACCAATTTCTAAACCAAGTGGCTAAAGAAGTCGGCGACCCTATATTTCTGGGCTTCGATAACGAACGAAATCCCTGCTTTGCTGTAGATGTAACTCTGGTCGAAAAGCAATCTGACATCTCAAGTTTTATGGGACAGGCTGATTTTGAAGACGGTCGTTCAGCCGCCATTTCAATAACTAACGAACAATCTGGAATCCTTGCACAAGCCCGTTCAAATCTGAACTGGCATGCTCAGAACAGGTTCTGCTCTGTCTGTGGGACTGAGTCTCAAAGTCAGCGCGGCGGTTTAATGCGCGAATGCGGTAAATGTAAAACGCAACATTTTCCAAGAACTGATCCAGTAGCCATCATGCTTGTTTACAAAGGTGAACGATGCGTAATGGGCCAGACACTCGCTCGCTCAAATTCGACTTTCTATTCATGCCTTGCTGGATTTATGGACCAAGGAGAATCAATAGAAGAAGGTGTCAGGCGGGAAGTGCGAGAGGAATCCGGATTAGAAGTCGGAAAAGTTACATACCATTCATCTCAGCCCTGGCCTTTTCCGTCTTCCCTCATGATCGGATGTCATGCGGAAGCGATATCGGATGAAATCGTCTCTGACCCGGGCGAAATGTCAGATGTTAGATGGTTCACCAAGGAAGACGTAAAACTAGCGTTAGAAGACAAGCTAGACGACGTTAATATCCCCGGCCCTATCGCGATCGCACATCACCTGATCAAGGCATGGGCATATGAAATGAATAGATAGCAGGTGTGAGAAATTATCCCTGAACCAAATTTGCCGCTCCCAGCAAAAATCAACTGTATTAACGTCGTCTTTTGTTAACCCACTACTTCAACCTACCCCTCTTAGCCTGGTAAAACATCCCTGAACAATCTCAGCATATTTCCACCAGCTATCTTCTCAATTTCAGCAGACGTAAAACCTGATGCTGATAGTGGATCCCACAGATTTGGTAATTCACCTGAATCTTCCAATCCCTTTGCCCAGGTCAAATCTTCTTGATCGGTGTTACGCAAATAAGGAACATCTCTAGCAGGATCACCTAAAACCCAATCAGGACCCAACCCAACCACATCAATTCCGCCAACTTCGTACACGTAGCGGATCTGACGCACAACGTCACTGATTTCTGCTTGCACACCATTTTGTCCAAGTACCAATCTTGAACAAAAATGCATCCCTATCACACCTCCATTATCCGCCATGGCACGTATCTGGCCATCCCACAAATTCTGTTGTTTGTCCGCAATAGATCGACCACCAGAATGAGAATTCAATATCGGTTTAGAAGTAGTTTCTAACGCATCGATAATGGTTTGAGGAGCAGAATGTGAGACATCAACTATCATTCCCCGCGCGTTCATTATTTCGATCGCCTCTCGGCCAAGCTGCGTAAGACCAGGTTGATCCGGATCGTCTTCTTGTGTCTGTGAAGCACCCAACAAGTTCGGCATGGCCCAGTTAAATTGAACATGTCGCAAACCCATGGGAAACCAAGCATCGATTAAACCTGTGTGGGAGCCCAGAATTTTGCCACCTTCATTGCCCGCAATAACAGCCAGTTGACCTGCACTTCGAGCCATCTCAAGATCCGAAAACTCTCGGATGACACAAACCTTATTTCTAGGGTCATCGGCGATGGCATGCAATTTCGTTAACGCATCAAGGCCACGTTGCCTAAAACCATCGTAACTGTCATAGGCTTCAAGGTATTTTTGTTTCGTTGGCGCTTCAATCCACGAGTCAATTGTAAGGTGAAGGATCTTACCGGTAACTCCACCTTGAAGATCTCGCAAATAGTCCTCCGCTCGTTGGGTGTGATCGTGTGCAAGATAAACAGGAAAATCAGACATTGTGAGATTATGACTCAAGGTCTAGCAAACTAACAAGACCACTATGCCAGTCATATCCAAAAGGTCGACGATTTACATTAATAGCAGGGCTTGACCAGTAGTACAAAATGAGTGAGCGATGTGGAGCATGAAACTCCTCTAGTGTGTTGCCAAAATAATCAGTCATACGTCCTAGGTACTGACCAGATTCAACGATTTCCCCTTCATTGACCGCGGGATGCCATACGCCGGACATATTCGCATTGATTTGATAGCGTCGGCCTTTTAGGACTTCCTGGGGTGGACGGGCCGGTTCTCCATCAATCATATCCAGCGTTTGCATAGCAGCTATATAGCCTTCTAAATGAGTAGCGGTATCTTTTGGAGTAGGAACACCGTTTTTTCCACACTCAACCCATATATTAGGAATCCCTTCTTCCAGAAGAGCCAGACAAAACGGTGGGATCGAAACTTCCTCATTTCTCGGTTCGATGTATTTGACATCAAACCCACGAGCAAGCGAGAGTGACTTCTCAGTCAAGTTCTTAGAACCTTTAATGGGAATCGGAACCCAGGGCATTAAGGCCTGGGCCATCTCTCCCGCGTGTGAATCAATAAGGTAATCTGAGTTTTTTACCACCTCAAAAAGTGTGTCGATCAGTAAATCACTGTATGTCCCATCGGAATTTCCTGGTCGAATAAAATGAACCTCTTTCTGATCAATAGGACTCAACTGCATATTTCGTTCCATGAACGCGCGAGTTGAAATCACAGGAATAACAACAAGAGTCCCTGAAAGTTCCATCGGATCTACAGTTGAAATAAGTTTCTGGGCAGCAAGAATCCCCGAGTACTCTCCTGCATGCATCCCAGACATTACTGTAAGAAAGGGTCCGGGTTGAGCACCACGGATACGCGCTACGGGCAGTTCAATCATCTCTCCTGAATGATGAATCCGATTAACTAACAGCTGTTCATAACCTGGTTCATCCGACCATGATGATTGAAAATGATCCAGGCTAACTGATTGAGTTATCACCGATCTTTCTCCCGCTTGTATTGGTAGACTTTCGCCTCGGCGAATATCAATTGTCGCTTAGTCTGGTATCTCACATCAAAAGAGAATTTAGTTGAAAATTAAATCAGTCAGATCCGTACGAGTAAGCCTACCGGAGCAAACCAGTGAGGTTAACCCACGTCGCCCGTCATGGAATAAGTCCGCTAAACGAGCTATGCCTATAAATTTATACCCTAGGTTTTCGCGATACCCTCACGATATGCCCGCAGGCCAGCTAGATACAGTATGGGTAAGAGTAGTCGCAGAAGACGGCACATGGGGCCTTGGGCAGTGTGCATTTGGCGAACCCGTATCCGCCTTCATTAACACCGTAATAGCTCCGATTATCGAAGGCCAAAACTGCATGGCAATCGAACACCTGAATGACTTGATCGTGCGGGTCTCTCAAAGGTTCGGAACTTCAGGTACAGCTTCAACCGCAATGAGTGGGGTTGATCTAGCGCTATGGGATCTCAAAGGCAAGATTCTTAATCAACCCGTTTACTCACTTCTCGGTGGACCGGTACGTGAATCTATTACGTGCTACGCAACATCCGACGATTTGGACTGGTCTCAGGAACTCGGTTTCACCAAATTTAAGATCACTAACCCATCGCACTACTCCGACGGAGATGCCGGCATCAAGGCTGTGATCGATCACGTCTCTCAAGCAAGAGAACGCGTGGGTGCAGAACACGACTTAATGATCAATCCGGTGATGTCTTACAACTTCGAGTTCGCCCAGCGCCTGCTTGAACATTTGCGACCATACAATCTACGGTGGCTTGAGGAACCATTAGTTCCTACAGACAATGACGGCCTCGCCAGACTACGAAAATCAGCACCATGGGTCGCAATCGCTACGGGCGAGGACCATCACGGTCGACACGCGTTCCTTGACCTCGTTGAAAAACGTGCGGCAGATATCCTGCAGCCTGATCTAAATTGGGGTGGAGGGCTAACTGAGGCAATGAAAATACATACAATCGGAGAAATTGCTGGAATCGCTACCATCCCTCATGGCGGTGCCAATAATCCGTTCGGACAACACTTCGCAATGGCAGCTACCGAATCCCCAATGGCAGAATACTGGCTGGGCACAGATCCCGGTGTTCCACTCGAAGACACCATCCGTATCCCCGGCACCGCAATACCAGTAAATGGCAAGATAGTTCCATCATCAGACCCTGGCTTCGGCATGCACATTGAACAAGACGACATCAGCGAATGGAGCACCAGCTGATATGAAGATAAAAAATGTTCGTTGTGTACAGGTAAACACACCATTAATCGAACCCGGTCCCAATACAAAACCCGGATGGAACACCCACGCAATACGATCAAATCCCATTGCAAGATATCCAGAATTTACGCGAGTAGACGGTCATAAGCCAGGAACAACAAAAAAAGCCTGGGTACAAATTACCGCTGAAAACGGTACGTTTGGTCTAGGGTCTTTCGCTCACGGGCAGATCGGCGCGTCTTTAATTGATTACTTCATAGCCCCACTCATAGAAGGAAAAAACGCGCTGGCCATTGAATTAATGAATGATTTGATCTGGCGTTCAAGTGAAGGATTTCAGGGTGGAATTGCGACCGCAGCTCAAAGTGGTGTCGACTTAGCTCTGTGGGATCTAAAAGGTAAATTACTTGGCAGACCCGTTTACGAACTTATCGGTGGCCCCAGCCGAAAAGCGGTCGAACTGTACGCCACCGGTGACGATCTTGAATGGATGAAAGAACTTGGCTTTAAGAGGTTCAAAATCAGTAACCCATTTTTTTACGAAGAAGGGTCTGAAGGGCTCAAAAAGCTTGAGGAGCACGTTGCGAAATCCAGGGAGATAGTAGGCGAAGATGCGGAACTGACATTCAATCCAGTTATGTCGTTCAATGCGGATCTAGCACTCCGAGTAGCAGAGCGACTTCGCCCATACAAACTGAGATGGTTTGAAGAACCTCTGCCACCATGGGACCTTGAAGGTTACATCGAACTAAAACGTGCAATGACCTGGACAGCGCTGGCAACAGGTGAGCATCACTATGGACGCAAAAGTTTCCACCAATTGATTTCATCAAGAGCTGCCGACATCCTGCAGCCCGACATCGAATACACAGGCGGGCTTTCAGAAACCTTGAAGATATACACAAATGCTGAAGCTGCAGGAATAGAGACTATTACTCACATGGGTGGTAATACCGCATGGGGTCAGCACTTTGCAATGTCCATGCCTGAATCATCTTTGGCAGAATGGTTTATGCATACAAATGTTGGACAGCCTCTCGGAGATAGGCTTTTACCAGGGGTTTCCACACCGGAAAACGGAGCGGTTATACCATCTGACGCGCCAGGATTCGGGTTAGAAATACCTGAGGATTGGATTGTCCCATGGGAACACGGAAATCAAGTCCGGGTTACTTATCTCTCGCCTAAGGACTCTGTGAGATGACTCATCCAAAACACACGATCGTTATCGGTGGAGGCATCGTAGGTGCTTCGGTAGCTTTTCATCTTGCAAAAAGTGGTGTACAGGTGGATGTTATTGAATCCCAACAACCAGCACAGGGAGCCTCAAAGGTTTCTTACGCATGGATAAACGCACGAGATAAACATCCGTTCAGATATCACGAATTAAACCGTAGATCTCAGGATATGTGGAGAAGGTTCGAAGATGATCTCCAAACAGATATCGGCTTGGTTTGGGGAGGTGAAATGCGTTGGACAGCCACGGAAACAGGGGCACTGGAGTTTCGCTCTAGAGTGGCCGAACTCCAGGAGTGGGGCTACTCAATTCGTGAAATATCTCCTGAAGAAGCCGCTGAAATAGAACCGGGTATATCTTTCGGGAATCCTACTTCTGTTTCTTATACAGATTCTGATGGACATGTAGACCCAGAAAGAGTCGTAGATAGGTGCCTGTCATTGGTGAGACAAACCGGGGGCTTCGTACATACAAATGAGTCGGTAAAAAACTTCATCAAATCCCGAGACTCAATCAGTCACGTAGTTACCACCAAAGACACGTATGAATGCGACTCGGTCGTAATAGCTGCTGGTGCCGAAACGCCAAAGATTGCAAAGATTTTGGGATCTAAATTTCAAAACATCCATTCTCAAGGTGCAACGGTTATCACCGATATATTGCCAGTTCCTTTGTTTAATTCAATCGCTGCAATGCATAGTCCGAGAGATCTAGACGGTGTCCTGATTAACTCACGGCAATTAACTGATGGGCGGGTGATGATTCACGGCGGCACACACGCGGGCTCAATTGCCGACGAATCCATCGAAGATGCAGAAATGCTTATCCAGGAAACGGCCAAATACTTGCCTTCGACACGAGACCTCAGAGTCCAAGAAGTGCGCTCCGCCTTACGGCCAATGCCTCCCGATGGCCTCCCTGTACTCGGACGCCTGACATCAACCCCAAACGCATATATCACTTACACCCATTCAGGTGTGACTCTCGCACCGATGATAGGAGAAATGGCTGCCCTGGAGATCCTTACAGGTGTGGAAACCGAAATACTCGCACCCTACAGGCCGGAAAGATTCAACCGATAGACACACGAACGATTAAGTATTAAATCTCAACTACAGCAACTAAACGAAGAATCTTGAATCCTGCAATAACCTAATAATAAAAATGCACATCGTCGACGCTCATCCACATATTTATTCAAATAATCGAAACAAGTATCGAACCATTAGTGACCCTTGGAATCCTGGAGAGCCGGCAACGGCGGAGGATTTGAAAATCAAAATGGATTCGACAGGAGTTGAACGCGCTGTTTTTATACAAACCGGCACGTTCTACGGATGGGATAACCGCTATATTTTGGATTCAACCCGTCAGTTCGCGGAATGGGCTACCGGGGTTGTGACTTTAAATCCTGACGATGAACGACACCTCGAAATTCTTGAAGAGGCAGTCAAAAATCATTTTGTCCGTGGTTTGAGAGGCACACCAGACAAAGACGGAAACATTAACTCCAACAACGTCGAAAGGCTATGGACCAAAGCCCGTGATCTGGGAATAGTTGTCAACTGCATGGTTATGGATGATCTTGATCTGGTACCGCAGATTGAAGCACTTTCCCTTAAACTCGATGGCCTACGAATCGTGATCGATCACTGCCTGATGCTTAATTCGACTAGGAAGACCGGATCAACTATCGACTGCATGAAAAAATTGTCACGCCTTCCCAACCTGTACGCCAAATTGACCAGTGGAACTCACGGCTCGGTACGAGTGTATCCGCATGAAGACATGCACGGACTTTTGAAGCAGGTGATCGATGCGTTTACTCCTGATAGATGCGTGTGGGGATCCAATTTTCCAAACGCGCTTTGGTCGAAGGGTACAAGCTACGCACAAAACCTTTCACTATTTACCGATGAATTAGGGCTTTCACAAACTGACAAAACAGCCATTCTAGGTAAAACCGCACAAATTCTATGGTTTGGTGAACATATACCTGCACGATCGTAGAATCCAGTAAAATCACCAAACCCAAGCAATGACCACAATCCATCAAAACCGACCAAAAATAAAACGCCCGCTCGCCGTGCACGTCATGGCAAAGCCGAGCGGAGCTATTTGTAATATCGATTGCACATACTGTTTCTACCTTGAAAAAGAAAAGCTCTATCCTGACAAAGCCCGCGGACAGTGGAAAATGGGCGACGAAGAGCTCGAGGCTTATGTAAAACAATACATAGAGGCCCAAGACATCCCGGTCGTAAACTTTGCTTGGCAGGGCGGCGAACCCACGCTAATGGGAGTCGATTTCTATCGGAAGGCCGTAAAACTTCAGAAGCAATACGCCGGCAAAAAACAAATTTCAAATGCTTTTCAGACCAATGCAATCTTGATAGATGACGAATGGGGTGAGTTTCTGGCAAAAGAAAAATTCCTCATTGGCGTTTCGATAGACGGGCCCAAAGATATTCACAATCGATACAGGGTCGGACGTGGCGGTGAGCCGACTTGGGACAAGGTGATGACCGGCATCGAAGTGCTTAAAAAGCACAATGTGGAATTCAACACACTTACGGTGTTACATAAACACAATGCGGACCACCCTAAAGAGCTATACCAGTTCCTCACCAGAGAAGTAGGCAGTCATTTCCTGCAATTCATCCCTATCGTCGAACGAGTAGCCGATAAATTACCTGCCCATTTCCTGCAGCTGGTTGGACCAGAATTCAGGGACGGTGCAACCGTCACTGAGTGGTCTGTAGGATCCGAACAATACGGGCGATTCTTGAATGGTGTATTTGATCAGTGGGTACGAAAGGATATAGGACAGTACTTCATACAAATTTTCGATACCACCCTAGCCGGGTGGATGGGCCAAAACCCTGGACTTTGCATATTTGCAGAAACTTGCGGTGATGCAATGATCATAGAACACAATGGCGATGTGTATTCATGTGATCATTTTGTATATCCAGAGTACAACCTCGGCAATGTAGCAGATACAACCATTCGCGAAATGGCAGAAAGTCCAAAACAGCGTAAATTCGGAACCGACAAAAGAGATACGCTTCCGGAGTACTGTCGAAAATGTGAATTCCGCTTCGCTTGTAACGGCGGCTGTCCCAAACAGCGATTTACTAAGACACCCGATGGTGAAGATGGATTGAACTATCTTTGCGCAGGCTACAAGACATTCTTCGGGCACACCCAACCCTACATGAAGGCAATGGTTAACGAACTTAGAAACGGTCAGCCGGCTGCAAACATAATGCAGAAAACCAGTCTCATACCAGAGTCCTCCCACAACCCCTATACAGGAGTAGGCCGCAACGATAATTGCCCCTGTGATAGCGGGAAAAAATTCAAGCGATGCCATGGATCAACTTAAATAATTTCCGCACCGCACGCAAGTTTGATTTTTTTAGTCTTGGGAACTAATCGCAAATATCTTTGTGAAAATCAGATATTTCTCAAACACTTTGTATTTTTATAGAAAAGTATTGCCTGTCGAAAAAATAAAAACGTTGGATGCAGGCTATCTGTTCAAATAATCCGTCGACATGTTGACAGGTGCGCTTGTATAGATTTCATGCCATAATGCCGGCGATCATTCATTAAACGTAGTGGAGTCGCTTATGTCCAACGAAGATCGTAAACTTATTGCGCATTTGCTCCGAAGATCCGGGTTTAGTGCAAATCATTCGGACATAGATTCAGCATTAAAAGTTGGTTACGAAAAAACTGTCGAAAGTCTTCTGAACCCAACAACAAACGAAGGCACATACGAAGACCTATTAGACCGTTTTCACTCCGAGCATTGTGATGAAGAATCACCACGCTGGTCGGCAGTGAAATGGGTTTTCAGAATGATCAACACTAAAAACCCCTTGGAAGAAAAAATAACCTTAATGTGGCACGGCGTGTTCGCTACAGGGTGGGCCAAGGTAACCAACGGACCCATGATGACCGGACAGTGTGAAATGTTAAGAGAGCACGGTCTTGGAAACTTTCAAACTCTTTTACAAAAATTATCTCGGGATCCAGCCATGCTTTATTGGCTCGACCAACAAACCAACCACGCCAATGCTGTGAATGAAAACTACGGCAGGGAGCTACTGGAACTATTCAGCATGGGACGAGGGAATTACACCGAGGAAGACGTCAGATCCTGTGCACGGGCTTTCAGTGGTTGGACGATAACGCACGTTCTGCCTCGCTATCCAACAGGGTATTGGCCATCAGAATTTGCATACAACAGTGCCGACCACGATGATAGTGAAAAAACCTTCTTGGGCGAAACAGGGAACTTCAACGGCGATGACGTGATAGAAATCATTGTTAAACAACCTGCAACAAGCAGATTCGTAGCTCAAGAAATTTACAAGTTTTTTGTCGCGGATGAAATAGACGATGATGCGGTAGATCAGATAGCCGACGTCTATCTGGCCAACAAGTACGAAATACGTGACGTGCTACGTTTCGTGTTCAACTCTGATTTCTTCAAATCAGCAAGATTCAAACGGGTTAAAAGCCCAATAGAGTTCATTGTCGGCACAGTGAAGCTGGCGGGACAACACCGAAGTCCACATCAATTCGGCCTCGCCAAGCTCGCAGAACTTTCATCCATGATGGGACAGGAACTGTTGAATCCTCCAACAGTTGAAGGCTGGCACACAGGTAGGGAATGGATAGATTCAGCGTTTCTGGTGGAAAGATTGAACTTCGCGACAGAAAAGCTAAGTGATACCAAATCACCTGGAATTATAGAAATTTCCAACAGAATTGGCACCGAGCACTCAACAATCACCAGAGAAAATCTCCTAGATCTATGCGCACGCGAGTTTGTATGCGTCGATCTTGATGACTCCACAAGGACAGTCCTTCTGCAGGAATTGTCGTTACATGACGACGTCAAATGTGAAGGATCAGAACTCACTAGTGCAGTAGCCGAAGTACTGACCATGATCAGCACTTCGAAGGAATACCAGATGCTGTGAATAATTCAATCCGGTATTCACAAGACCTGCGGCTGATTCAGCAATGCATCTAAGAAAGTGACAACAATGTCTATTAACGCCAACGGAAACGAAAAATCCAAGCCACCGACACTGGTAGTACTGCAGCTTTCAGGTGGAAACGACTTCATGAACACAGTCGTACCGTACGGAAACACACTTTATTACGATTTCCGAAAAACAGTCGGGCTACATGAACATGAAATTCTTCACATAAACAACCAGGTAGGATTTCATCCTTCTATGGGAGCAATCAAATCTCTTTATGACAAGGGTGATGTGGCGATAATTCAGGGGATCGGATACCCGGATCCTGACCGATCGCACTTCAGGTCGATGGATATATGGCACACCGCAGAGCCACATAAATTTAGTAGCGAAGGTTGGCTTGGGCGGACTATAAGAGAACTGGATCCCAAAAAACATAACGTAGTGACGGGAGTAAGTTTCGGATCAGGCCTACCACGTGCAATGTACTTGAGTGGTACACCAGCCATATCAGTAACCGAACTAGAGAGTTATGGACTACTGACATCGCTAGCAGGTAAAGCACAGCGTCGAGCATTAAACGCCTTTACACGCATGTACACACCAGAAGAATTTGATGAAGCTGCAATGGTCATGAAACACATTGGACAAACCGGTACTGATGCAATGGCTGGCATTGAGGCTCTTAGTGACGTGTCTACCCAGTACAAGTCAAAAGTTGAATACGCAGATGACCCACTTTCACAAAGCCTGCGAGGGATTGCACAAGTCCATTTGGCGGAAATAGGAACCAGAGTGTTCTATGCGCAACATGGCGGCTATGACGTGCATGGAAGCCAGATACAAACCCAGACAAAACTATGGGGACAGGTGTCTCGTGCCGTTGACGATTTTTTCAGCGATCTTCGACAACACAATGCAGACGAAGAAGTGGTCATGCTGGTTTTTTCCGAATTTGGGAGACGTGTTAGAGACAATGGCAATGGAACCGACCATGGTTCCGGTGGAGGCGCGTTATTAATCGGAAAACGGGTGAACGGAGGCTTGTACGGTGAATACCCAAGTCTCTCGCCAACCAAACAGGTAAGTGGCGATATGGCTTACAACAACGACTTCCGTTCAACTTATTCATCAATTCTCGACGACTGGCTGAATGTCCAGCCAGAACCGATAGTGAACGGTAAGTTCGAAAAATTTGAAGGAATACTCAACCCTTTGTAGTCTCTATTCGAAAGACTGATC
>NYZY01000055.1 GCA_002687335.1 Chloroflexota bacterium | reverse complement strand
TGATCCGGAATACCTGCAACCGTGCCACTGATTTTCTCCAAAGCATCAGCCAAGGCTCCCGGGTCCCCAGAAATCTCGGCACCAGTATGATCCGCCCCAAATTCTCGATATCTAGTAAGTGCAAGAACTAATAATTGGCCAACAAAATATACTAGGATCGTCACCAGATAGACCATCATCATCCCACCACCATTATTACGACGACCGCCCATGCCGCCGAACAACATATTCCAAAACAACATCGTCATAAGAAAACTCGTCAGCGTGACAAGGAAATTAGCAATTGCCAAAATTCTCATGTCGCGATTGGCGACGTGTGCAAGTTCATGACCGATCACTGCTTGAAGTTCACGCTCATTTAATCGCCGCTGGATTCCAACTGTAACCGCAACCAAGGCGTTTTTAGGGTTTCGACCCGTTGCAAATGCATTAGGAACAGCAGTATCTATTATCGCGACCTTGGGCATGGGCATCTCGTAACGATCCGCGAGAGTTTTTACCATGAGATGTAACTTAGGGGCCTGCTCAGATGAAACCTCTTTAGCCCCTGTTGACATGAGGATCAACCTGTCGGACATATAGTACTGAACTACAACCATCACGCCGACTATAGGTGCGACAAGCATCAAAGGTGTTCCAGCTGCGAGAAGAAACAAAGTAAATATCGCGTATAAGACTCCGAGCATGAACAGGGTAAAGTACATACGCGCTACTAGGCCGCCGTCTTTATGAAACTTCCGTGTTGTAGTTGCTCTCAAAATATTTTCCTCTCGCTATCCACTGGCGATATACGCGCACTACCGTTAACTTTTGCACGTAGAATTTTACCCGAGCATCAACACACTCGAACCGACAAATAAATGACGATCCAGCACAAAATACACTACTGCATACGTGCATGAAACGAGGGTCAACAGAGATTGACTAAATCATCAGCCTCAATCAAATCTAAAACTATCTCAGATTCCGAACTTAAGCGCGTTGAACAATGCATCGTTCGAGCTGCGATGGAAGCTGGTAACTACGTTATAAGTCGATTCGGCGGAATTCTTGAGATTTCTAGCAAAGGAAATAGGACAGGAAAAGACCTAGTGACCGATGTGGATAGAGCCAGCCAGAACCTCATAGCAAAAATCATGGCTGAAACGTGCCCTGGGCACATGCTATTGGGAGAAGAAGATCCGCCAGATGAAAAGCAAGAAGCTAGCGAATGGCTGTGGATTGTTGACCCAATAGATGGCACAACAAATTACGTGAATTCATCCAACATCTATGCCGTCTCTATCGCTGCGTTATACAAAGGCGAAACCGTTGCAGCGGCCATATGGATCCCATGGCCAAATGATGACGGGTTTGAGTTGATGCACGCGAGAAAAGGTCACGGGACTTGGATAGGCGATTCGAGATTACATGTTCACCCAGCAAGTGAATCCGGAGTTCCAATCACAGGCGTTTTAGCATCGTTCCCTAGATGGATACCTAGAACCTTTAATGTCAAGAAGTCGCTCATGGAAAATCGGGGTGAAATCAGAGATGGAGGAAGTGCATGCTACGAACAGTTCATGGTGGCAAAAGGATCAATGCAGTACGCTATTACAGGCGTCGCTCGCACTTGGGATTTTGCAGCTGGAATATTGTTGATCAGCGAAGCAGGAGGTAAAATCATGCGCCTCAACTCTGATGGACAGTTCAGCAATTTCGATGGGTGGATGGAGAATTACAAGACCGATTCCCAGACCTATACGCGACTGAGAAAATGGAAGGGCCTTATACTGAGCGGGCCTCCTCGCACAGTCGATTTTGTTGCTGCAAATCTAAGATCAAAAAAACCGCCTTTATTTACAAAAATTAAAATGCTTTTTAACAATTGAAAATTATCGCTCTGAACGCGGGCTATGATCCGAGAGACTATTCTCGTTGTGCTTATCAAAAACAACCCAGATCTGGTAGAAGTAAACTGCCAGACCAAAATAAACTCAACTTATGAGAGCCGCCCTAAGGGATTTCATCAGGTTACCCTTACGGCCGGTGCTGACCCGTTCCAAACTGAGCCACCGTGCCATCATCATTAATTCGTCAGCAAGACTAAATGCTATGTGGTCGTAATCGTACCCTTCTTCCGCAAAAGCACTCTTTACTACAAGAACATTTCTGTTTCTATCCGCCTTAAGATCCACTCTTGCGACTAAATCTTCACCAAGTAGAAACGGATAGACATAGTAACCATACTGTCGTTTGCGCTCGGGTACGTAAATTTCAATCCGATAAAGAAAATCAAAAATCCTTTTTATCCGGTCCCGATTCCATACCAGGGGGTCAAATGGGGTCAGCAGCGCACGTGCATCAGTCTGATCTAAAGAGATATCTTCTTTCGTCGCAAATGCCTCAATCCCATTTGGCCATCCCTCAATTCTGGCACGCTGAATACTGCCTTCCTCCACCAGCTCGTTAAGTCCTGCTAAGGCACTATCGTCTTTCAGATGATAGTAATTCCCAAAATCCCTTACGGAGCCAATGCCATGAGCTTTAACCGCCAGCCGCATCATCTCACGGTTCGAATCTGTTACAGAAGGAGTCGCAGCGTCTAAGTGTTCAGATGGTATTACTCGTTCGGTTAAATCATAGTAACGAGTAAAATTCCGCCTTTCACCTATCGATAAATCTCCACGTGAAAAATGCCATTCGGCCGCTATTTTGCCGTCTTGATAACCCCACCATGAGCCCCTGCGTTTACCAGATCCCTCCAACTCTGATGCGCTCAACTGTCCCCGACTTGCAACCTGTGCTAAAACATCTTCTAAGTAGCCAGGGCGGATTTTTTTCAGTTTTTCCACCAGCGGTTTCGACTTCTGTTGGGCCATTCTCTGACGAAAAAGCAAATGACGCTCGACCGGTACGAAACAAGCTGCATGAGCCCAAGTTTCGAAAATTGCTTTCTTCTTATAAGCAAGTTGATCCAAAAGTTCTCGTTGGTAAATCCCTAGCCTAGAAAAAAGTGGCATGTAGTGGGAACGTACACACACATTGACAGCATCAATCTGAAGTAATCCCATTGCAAGGATTGAACGACGTAGATCTTCTGAGGTCACTACCTTCTGTAACTTCCGTGCATGGTTGGAGTTATATGTCGCCATGCGATTATGATCGAGTCCTTGGGCGCGAATAGCTAAACGTTTGGCATCTTGCTTGGAAAGAGATAGGACCATAAATATTTTATAAACGCTAAATCATCGGCCAGGGAACATTGATCTCAGGATCTAAAACCGGATAACGAGCATTGTGAAGCATTTCTTTCCCTCGATCTAATAAGCCACGTATTTCCCTCGGAGTCAATAATTCGGCTAACTCCATATAAAAACCTGACCTGATATCCAGGGCAGCGATTAATGATTCAATATCTTGAAGTAACTGCTGCGGATATTCTGATCCATTGAATTCGAACATGACCGTGCGCCGACGAGCTGTATAGTTGAACGTTAATCCATGATCAATAGCCCACATGCATCCATCAGGTGAAAGGATGCATGAACCGCCTTTGCGGTCAGCATTGTGGACGAGGGTGTCAAACATTGCTATATCCCCAAAATCCTGTAATCGCTTTTCCCGCAATGAAAAGTAATTTTCAGGGTTTGCCCGAGACTTCTCGGCATCTACGAACAGCTGAACGCTTCCTTCGCCATGTGGTCCCGCACGGATCACCGTTGGTGGAATTCTGGGCCACCCTAACTCACGTGAAACTAGATACGCCGCCTTCTCTCGTAGGTGTAAAGTGCCCCTGGCAAAATCCCTTAACGGACGTTCTCCAGCTTGTGGTTTATATATCGCATAAATCGATGATCCCTCATCTTCAATTGGAGGTGATTGAAGTTCTTGGGCTCCTTCAGGATCAGTTAAGCGAACAACGAAAACGTGATTAGACCCACCAGGATGCAACCCAATCCCCGAAATAGTCCACTGAGAAAGTTTTTCAAGCACGATCCGCTCGTCGTCCCCGCAGGGTATGGATTCACTTCCGTACTTATTTTTCACGGGGTTCTTCGGTAATTGGATTTTCGGTGGGATTGTATCCATTAACCTTGACACAGAAATGACCTATACGAGGGTCTAATGGTGCCGTACACAACGGACATGGCTTTCTACCTGCAGCCACGACATTTATTGTTCTTTTAGAAATTTCTTCAGCCTGAGATCGCTTGAAGCTAAAGGTGATCTTTACTCTAGTTTCATCGGTAGCAACGATCGTAAAAACATCTGATTCAGCATCATGTCGGAGTGACATTTCATCAGTCTTAAACTCCACGTGTAACGGAACCCGAGAAACGATATCAGGAACATCGAACATAGACGGATTGGAAGGAGTCTGGCGGGTCGCCAAAAACTGCTTCAATGAAATTCCCACCTGAAAAAGCTGCTCTTTTTCCATCCAAATAACAGCTTCACCCCGATCACTCCGGGCTGTGATATTAAAGGTCCTCTGGCCAGGTTCTCCTATCGATTCGCAGTGCAAATAATCAACAAGACCCAAATCGTTACGTTCGAATTCGCCCAATGAACCCTCCAAGGAAATCAACGATCGAAAAATCGAAGAGGTAAATGGCTAATACTCACATTCTAGGCATGATCTGTGTATCTCGCTAACTTCCGAAGGATTCAAATGGGCGACTTCCGTTATTACTAAAGATTCGATGTTTAGGTGTCCCTAGTGATAGGATTGATACTTAAAGGTGTTGTTGGGTTTACCCCCAGCTAAAAGGAAGCAAGTAAGTCAGACACTGAGGTCGTAGAGAGCCCGCAACGGTGAAATAGGGCACCTAAGATTTGGCTGAATATCACTCCTTAACCATTGCCCGAAAGTGATAATTCACCAGTAGGCGTGATCGGATTAGTGTTCCGTTATCAAACACTAAGGCATATTTGATATGCACTAATAAGTGGCCAGTTTTAGTCGATTAGAGACTTTGTGGATTGGCAACGAGGGTGGTACCGCGAGTCACTTCGACCCGTCCCTTATCGGGATGGGTTTTTTTATGCCATGAGTAGAAAAAGAATCCAAAAAAGCGTATCCAAAAAAAGCGTATTACACAGGAGTTGCAGCGCGACATGACTAACAAAGTTGAGCTTTACGACACGACACTTCGTGACGGAACCCAACAGGAAGGGATTTCTCTATCTGTAGAAGACAAACTTGCTATTACTAAGCGTCTTGACCAGCTTGGCATCGATGTAATTGAGGGCGGATACGCCGGCGCAAATCCTAAAGATGACGAATATTTCCAACGGGTAAATTCACTGGATCTCCAACATGCCCAAGTCGCTGCTTTCGGCAATACTAGACGCGCTAATGGCGATGTCGAAAAGGATCCAACCTTGCAGGCATTACTGGATACAAACGCTCCTGTAATAACGCTCGTAGGAAAGTCATCGGAATATCAGGTGCGGGATATTCTCGAAACCTCACTTGAAGAGAATTTATCGATGATCATGGACTCTATTAGATACCTGAAAAAAAAGGGCCGCCGAGTGTTTTTCGATGCTGAGCATTTCTTCGACGGCTACAAACAGAATCCAGACTACGCAGCTCAGGTACTAAATGTAGCAATGAATGCAGGAGCGGAACGACTCGTCCTCTGTGATACCAACGGAGGCACGCTGCCAAATGAAGTCGCCCAAATTGTTAGCAAAATCAAAAACGATTTGGAGGGTGATCCCGTAATAGGTATCCACTCACACAATGACACAGATACTGCAGTAGCATCTGCGATCGCAGCAGTCGAGGCTGGGGCTTATCAAATACAAGGCTGTATTAACGGCTATGGCGAGCGTACTGGCAACGCCAACATGGTCAGTATCATTGGTAATCTAAACTTAAAAATGGGCATAAAAGCCGTATCAGATGAACAGTTGAAAACACTTACAGAAGTATCGAACTTCGTGTCTGAGCGGGTGAACAGACAACCATTTCCATTCCAGCCTTTTGTTGGATCGAGTGCATTCTCACACAAAGGAGGACTGCACGCAGCGGCAACTGAAAAATCAGTACAGGCCTACCAACATATAGAGCCATCTATTGTCGGTAATGAAAACGGTGTAGTAATTTCTGAATTATCAGGACGCGGCAACGTTATTCATCGAATACGAGAGATGGGATTCGATGAGGATCTCGACAATGCCGATGCGCGCAAAATAGTTCAACACGTCAAAGATCAAGAATCGAAAGGGTTCTCATATGAAGGAGCAAATGCGTCATTCGATCTTGTCCTTCGGCGGGCATTGCCCAACTACGAAGCTCCGTTCGAACTCGTTGACTTTATGGTCATAGTCGAAAATAAACGACGCTCATCATTTGGTACTGGATGGCGAAATGACGGTGCCGAACACCCCATGCTTTCTGAAGCAACGGTAAAGGTGAGAGTCGGAACCAATATCATTCACACAGCTGCCGAAGGAGATGGACCAGTTGGAGCCCTAGACGGTGCACTTAGAAAAGGATTGACTGATGCCTATCCCGAACTCAGTGCTATCCGATTAACCGACTACAAAGTCAGAGTTATAAACGAAGGGGTTGGTACCGGTGCAGCCGTTAGAGTTGTAATCGAATCAGCAGATGATAAAAATGTCTGGCATACCGTTGGAGCGTCAACCAACATACTCGAAGCTAGCTGGCTAGCCTTAACTGATAGTTTTGAGTGGTGGTTATTTAATAACAACATGATCAGCACTAGCGAATAGCGACCTGAGCAACAACAATCACAGTGCCAAAATTTGATGAACAAAGAAGAACTAAAACAGGCGGCAGGAATACTGGCACTTACCCG
>NYZY01000054.1 GCA_002687335.1 Chloroflexota bacterium | reverse complement strand
GGCGTAGAACATATTAAAATAAAAACCAAAGAAGTTCAAAACCACACCCCTCAAAACGCCACCCAGGGTAGAGGCACATCACTATGGTTTATACGAGAGGATGCAGGTGGGCGAATTTGGGGAAGAACCAACTACGACCTTTTCGTCTCTGATAAAAACAAACAAAACTTTAAAAGCGCATGGGACGTTTCTAACGCGTCTTTTAAAGAAACCGGACAAATAAGGCAGTTTATGTTAGATAGCAAAAACCGTTTTTGGGTTTTTTCGAACAAAAAAAGCTGGTGGGTGTCGGTTCTGGAAGACAGCATAGTTTGGACAGATGTCGCCAAAAAACACAAAAGCATGAAAGGCGTGATTAATATTCAAGGAAACACACAAAGCAAAGATGGCAAATTTTTTCTGTTTTATAAATCTTGGGACAGAGAACTGGGAGTTAAGGACCAGCTTCTTAAGGTGTCCAACACATCATTTAAGGTTGATACTTTGTATGATCACGAAACAGCTCTTAAAAAAATACCGGGATTTGACGGGTCTATAACTAGTCTTTATGAGGCAAGCGACGGCGCTTTTTGGATCACCACCTACGGTGAAGGCATCACGCGATATAATATAAATACTGGCAATTTTAAACATTACGGCCTAAGAGAAGGGTTGCCCAATTCATATATTTACAGTATTTATGAAGACAACTTCGGCCACATGTGGATGTCATCAAACTTTGGTATTATAAAATTCAACCCAGACGAAGAAAGCTTCAGGCAATTTGGCATGGCAGATGGAATCCAAAACTTTGAGTATAATCAATCTTCCAACGCCCAAATGAAAGACGGTACGCTCTTTTTTGGTGGACTGTCTGGTATTAATTATTTCAACCCCAACACCCTAAAAGACAACCCCAACAAGCCCACGGTTATTATAGGGTCTTTTTCAAAAACAGACTCTATTTTTTCCCTTCACAAGTCGGACAACTCTGAAGAAACGTACAACGTGTATTACGATGAAAAAGACCTGTCTTTTAATTTTGCATCCATAGACTATCGTGATCCATCCCGGAACGAACACGCCTACATGATGGAAGGGTATGATGAATATTGGACCTATTCCGGTACTCGCCGCTACGCCAGCTACACCAACCTACCACCAGGAGACTATACCTTTAGGGTGAAGGGGTCAAATAACGATGGCGTGTGGAACGAAGAAGGAGCATCATTAAAAATAAAAATATTACCAGCGCCCTGGGAAACGGTTTGGGCCTATATGCTGTATTTTGCCACAACGGGCTTTGGTATATTTGGTTATGTGAAGCGCCAGCGCCGGCTCCAGGCCCGCGCCATGGAAGAACAGCACCGGGAAGAAGAACTGGAAGAAGCCCGCCAGTTCCAGCTGGACATGCTCCCCAAAACAACTCCGGACATGCTAAACCTAGACATTGCTGCCACCATCCAGACGGCATCAGAAGTTGGTGGTGATTATTATGATTTTTTTCCACAAAACAACGGCGAGAGTCTTTATGTTGTAGTTGGAGACGCTACGGGTCACGGCATGACAGCCGGCATGATGGTAAGCATTACTAAGGCTGGCCTTTATGGAATTCCACCTTCTATTGCCCCCAACGACATTACCAAGCGGCTCAACAGGGTTATTAAAAACATTGATCTTGGTTGGAATCGCATGGCGATAAATGTGGCCCGCTTTTGGGAAGGCAGGGTTGAGTTTACATCGGCGGCCATGCCACCGGCATATCACTACCACAAGGATACGGGCAACGTAGACGAGATTCTTTTAGAAGGACTACCGCTAGGAAGTTTCCAGGGAGAAACTTTCAGCCTCGTTGATTTTGAATTTAAACAAGGCGACTCGCTGGTGTTTATTTCAGATGGGCTACCGGAAGCCACTAACCAAACAGAACAGATGTTGGGCTACCAGGCTGTCCAGGACTGCGTGAAGGCAAACGGCCACCAAGGGGCCAACGATCAAAAGCAGGCCCTTCTGGATCTGGGCTCGGCCTGGCTTGGAGAATTACGCAACCAGGATGATATTACCATTGTGGTGGTCAAGAAAAAATAAGGCAACATAAATGAAAAAACTATTATTGACTATATTTTGCGTTTCTCTACTCATAGCGGAAAAGGAAAATATTAATTTCCGCCACATTACCGTGGAAAAAGACGGCCTTTCGGAAAGCTCGGTCTATGACATATTCCAGGACAGCAATGGGTTTATTTGGATTACCACCGATAACGGATTGGATAAATATGATGGTTATACCATTAAGCAATATCAACACCTGTACGACGATACCACATCCATCAGCCAAGGCCAAGGTAGTGCAATTTATGAAGACAAAAAGGGCAATATTTGGGCCAGCACCAAAGACGGAAAGATCAACCGCCTCAATCCAGAGACATCACAATTTACCAAATATCCTATTTACCAAATACAAGATACACAACTAGGGGGTAATTTGGAAAAAATAAGTGAAGACAAGACGGGGCACATTTGGTGTCTGGACGGCTCTTTAACCCGCATAAACATAAAAACAAACGAGAGAAAATATTTTTACGCCAAAGACTCCGCCTACACTCAGGGTTTTTATAATAAAGTGGATGTTTTGGAAAAAAGCGGAGCCCTAGTCTCCAGCATTAAAACACCAGGAAATGCTGTGGACTCAACACACACATTTACACTTTCAACATCAAAAAAGGTGTTGATAGTCAGTGCTGGAGAAATGGAATACAACACTCTAAGCGGTATGGGCAACCCCTATGATTTTGGTTGGCTCATAAATGAAAAAAGTGAAACAGTGTGGTCTTTGTGGAAGAAGGGAGACAAAACCGCAGCCCACGCCGGGGGAGGCTACACACAGCGAATAAAAGCAAATGAGATAGAACTATCCCCAGGTACCTACACACTCAGGTATGTATCAGACGCAATCCACGGCTTTGGTCGTTGGTCTATGAGGCCGCCAGACAACCCGCGCCTTTGGGGTATCAACATATATGATATTTCTCAGGAAACTCAGCCCACAGATTTTTCAAAATCAATAAACGATAAAGACTTTACAACATGGGTAAGCGATTTTGAAACAAACAAAGACGGAACCCTTTGGGTCACTATGGGGGGAACGGGCCTAGCGATGTTTCATCCTGATTCCGGCATTATTGAGGTTTATAAAGCGAACCATTCGAGCTCAAAGGAGAACCCCGAATCAAGTTTTTTACGGAAACTAATTAGAGACCCACACAATGATGATTATTTATGGATGACATCTCCAAGGGGGCTTCACCGCTTCAACACCATGACGGGAAAATTCAAATATTTTACCACAGACCAAAGCGGTTCTAAAGAGATAGAAAACAACAACCCCAACCACCTAGAGTTTTTAAATGAAAATGAAATATGGGTCTCGAAAAACACGGGTGGGATCGCCCGGGTCAATATAAAAACAGGCGATGTTTCTTATATTAAAAACAACAAAGATGACCAAAAGTCGCTAACAGCAGACGGTGTTAACGACTTGTTAAAAGACAATGCCGGCGCCATGTGGGTGGGAACAAACACAAAGGGGATCAGTATATACGATCCCTATTTTGAAAAATTTGGGCATATCCGCCATGCGGCTAATACAAAAAACGCCCTTTCAGACCCTAATGTGGTTGAATTTGTAGAAACAAAAAATGGCGATGTGTGGATTGGGACAATGGGTTCTATAGAAAAACTTGAGCCCAAAACAGGAACGCTGACAAATATAAATAAAGTCGTTGGACATCGGGCAGGTGAAGGAATAAACGGTCTATTGGTGGATGGGGATAAGGTTTATATTGGAACATCCGAACAAGGCATTGGTGCTGTCCTTTTAATCCACAATGTAGAAACAGGTGAAAGTGAAAAATTCAATCACGATCCAAAAAAAGCAAGCACCTTTCCAAAAAACATGAACTTTGTTCAGGAGATATTTAAAGACAGCCGAGGGATTGTTTGGGTGGCAGCCGGAAACGGCCGCCTTGCGGGTATAATACCGGAAACTAAAATATTTATTTCCAATGAAACGAACTTGGATAAAATTTCTTATAAAGATAAAGAACTACTGAAAAAAATAAAACACGTCACCACCAGGCTGTTTGGATACGCCGTAAGAACAATTAAAGATGATAAAAAAGGAACACTTTGGATAGGTGGCGCCGGCTTGTTTAGGGTTAATGTTGAATCTGG
Organism: Chloroflexota bacterium; assembly: GCA_002687335.1. The sequence continues at coordinate 9,160 of NYZY01000054.1, read as the reverse complement.
AGAAACAAAATATTTTTCCAACGACCCAAAGGATCCTGAATCACTTAGCAATGCAATGATTGTAAATATGCTCGTAGACAGCCGCGGCACACTTTGGGTTGGAACCTGGGGTGGCGGCATGTGCAAATTCAATCAAAAAACAGAAAAATTTAAAAGGTACTATAAAAGCGAAGGCGGTCTTCCCAATAGTGTGGTGACGGGTATTATTGAAGATGACGAAGGGTATTTCTGGATTAGCACCAAGGGCGGCATGTGTCGGTTTAATCCCATCAAAGAAACATTTGAAAGTTATTATGCCCAAGATGGGCTCCAGAGCAATGAGTTTCTTACTGATGCGGCCCTTCTTGCATCAGACGGAACCGTGTATTTTGGCGGCGGTAACGGAGCAACCTATTTTAAACCCGAAAAAATAAACAAAAACCCCACCCCACCCCCTCTTGCCATCACATCCGTGAAAAAAGATGGAGTTCCGGAAATACTGGGACTCAATACAACAAGTCCAGACAGGGTCAGTATCACCTACAGAGACCGCGGTGTTTCTTTTGACTTTACAGGACTAAACTTTACCCGAACGGAAAAAAACCGCTACGCTTATAAAATGGACGGCTACGACCCCGATTGGGTGGATGCGGGGAACCGTCGTTTTGTTAGTTACACAAACTTGCCATCGGGAGACTATATCTTTCGCGTAAAAGGCTCCAATAATGATGGCGTGTGGAATAAAGAAGGAACATCTGTTGAGATTACAGTGTTTCCACCACCCTGGGCAACCTGGTGGGCCTATACGTCTTATGTGGTTTTATTAGGTTTGAGCATTTATGTGTTTGTGGGGTATCGCGAAAGAACCCACAAGCGGGAAATAGAAGAAAANAGNAAATCAGAAGAGCTGGACTTAGCCCGACAGTTTCAAGAGGANATGCTGCCCAAGAAAATGCCNNANACACCNAANTTTGATATAGCCGCNGTGATAAAAACATCCACCGANGTTGGCGGAGATTATTATGATTTTTTCCAACAGGACGACGGTTCTATTTATGTTGTTACAGGCGACGCCACGGGACACGGCATGACTGCCGGTATGATGGTAAGCATCACAAAAGCGGGGCTGTATGGCATTCCCGCTATTCCCACAGACCAGATTACCAATCGCCTGAACCGGGTGATTAAGAATATTGAACTGGGAACAAATCGCATGGCCTTGAATGTGTCGTATTTTAAAAACGGCCAAGTACAATTTACATCAGCAGGTATGCCGCCAGCCTACCACTGTATCTCCAGCACAGGAGAGGTGAAAGAGATTCTCCAGGTTGGCCTACCTTTAGGCGGAATACAGGGTGAGCGTTATTCTCAGGAAGAGCACCCCTTTGAACCTGGAGACACGATGGTTTTTTTATCAGACGGGCTCCCGGAAGCGGAAAATGCTGCAGGAGAAATGCTAGGCTACGAAGCAGTTATGGATTGTATCAAAAGTAACAAAAGTGAGGATCCTGAATCCATTAAGAATACATTATTGAATCTAGGCGATACCTGGCTCAATGGTGTGCCGCTACAAGATGACATTACTATCGTGGTGGTGAAGAAAAAGTAAAGCTTTGGATTAATGAAGTTGCGCTATAATTTTCATAAACCAATTCCCATCAATAAAGCAAAAAGTGGCACATTATGAGTCTAAAAACAACACCTAAAGTAGAACTAACATTACCCATCATTCCAGACATGGAATTAGCCGCCATAAAAACAGCTGAGGTGATTACAAAACACATGGATCTGGATGAAGAAAAATCGGCCGAGATTGGCATGGCGCTCATTGAAGCCACAATTAATGCTTTCGAACACAGTGAAAGCGACACCGGAAATGTAGAAATTCATTTCGTGATTCAGGATGACACACTAGTGATAAAAGTGACAGACAAGGGAAAGGGCTTTGATCAGGCGAATGTTAAAATTCCAAAAATAGAAGAAAAACTGGGATCAGACCGCAAGCGCGGCTGGGGACTACAACTTATACAAGAATTAATGGACACGGTAGAATTTGAATCCTCACCAGAGGGCACCACCGTTACCATGACAAAAAAGAAATAATGATTATAAAGGAGAAACGATGTCTGATTTTAGTTTGAACATTAGAGAAGAGGGTGATGTGGTTGTTATTGAAACAACTGGTTACTTGAACAATGTAGGCGGTGAAAAAGTATCAGAGGTTTGTTATGAAAAGATGGATGGCGGTAAAAAACACTTCCTACTCAATCTGGAAAACTCGAAGGTTGTAAATAGTATCGGGGTGTCAATTTTAATTGAGATTATTGAAAAACTTCAGGATGTGGATGGTAAACTGGGATATTACAACCTGGCGCCTATTGTTGAAAAAACCTTTAATATCATGGGACTTACAAAATATTCCACCGTGTATTATACTGAAGCCGAAGGTTTAGATGGGATGGCATAATCCAGATTTTTGGCACAAACAAATAAAAGTTACAAAGCGAAATGTTTTATTTTAAGAACAGCTCGAATTACGCCACTGGAAAAACCCGATGCATGATCACTTTGTATTATAGTCATATTGTTCCACATTATTAATCACCAGCAAAAAGAGAAGAAAAAAAGTGAAAAAAATCACATTAATATTGTCTATTAGCATTGCCTTACAATGTAGCAAACAAGAAATAGTAGAACTCCCCATCACAACTAACTCAGAGAAGGCGTTAGTGTTTTATCACAAGGCCTTGGTGGAGTGGGAATCTGGGGGGTATGTAGAAAAAACAGCCTATTTTGATTCATCCATAGCCATAGACAGCAACTTTGTACTTGCCCTTCTATATAATGACAACCCAGACAAGATTCTAAAAAAGAAGAGAAGAAAAAGAGCCCACTCTCTAAGAGAAACAGTAACAAGGCAGGAAAGATTAATTTTAGACATAGAGAAGAACAAAAACAGCGGCAACCTAGATGCCGCGCTGGTATTTTCAAAAAAACTTGTTGAAGAAAACCCAACTTCTTATTTAGCACACAACTATTTAGGGGTGATGCACGAATCAAGAAGGGAGTTCTCAGAATCTTGGACCGCTTTTGAAAAGGCAATTAGCCTAAACAAAAACAATTACCCGGCAAACTCCTTTTTATGGGACTTGCACTTTTCTGAAAACGGGCCTGTAAAACTTGGTGCAGACAAAGAAAAATATGTTGAAATTGCATCGCAATACATAGATGAATTAATCAGAATCAGGCCAAAATCTGGTCATCCATACCACAGCAAAGCGAACCTCTATAGGAAGCTCGGCCATTTTGAAAAAGCAAAACCTTTGTATGAGAAATCAATTCAAAAAAGAAAGGGGTCTTCCGCCGAAGGAACCGCCCTTATTGTTTCTGGTCACAACTATATGTTTAGCGGGGATTTTGAAACGGCCAGAAACAGATATGAGAAAGCCGTTCAAACATCACCGAAAAAAGAAGGAAAGTTTGGTTTAAATAACTATATAACGTTGTCATTTGTGTTTGACGAAGACTATATAGGCGCCATTGAGAATATAAATAAATTTGAGAACAATCTAAAAGAACTTGGTTTTCTCGGTGGCGAACTACTTTTAAGAAGAGCAATACTTAACTGGCAAAAGTTTGTTTTTTATGCACACAACCAAGTAGAAAAAGAAGCAAACGATGCTCTTGTTTTATCTATAGACCTTAGCAGGCAACGGATGGCCGAACTAAAAAACGACCCAATTGCAGAAAGAAACCAAAAAAGCAACACAGCATACAACAGGGCGTGGATGCATGCTTTGTTTGGGAGATACAGCGAGGCTCGAAAAAACCTGGATGACGTTAAAAACATCAATGAAAAAATCAACAGCCCAACGGCTATGCACGACTACAACAACCTTATGGGAATGGTGTCTCTTATGGAGGGAAAAGCAGAGGGCGCATTACAATTCTTTGAGAAAGGAAACCCAGACAACACCTACTTTTTATATTTCAAAGCGCTTACGTTAAAAGCTCTCGGTGATAAAGACGGTGCAAAAGAAATTTTAACAGATATCGCAAACACAAATTTTAGCTACTGGGAGCTTGCAATTGTGAGAAACCGGGCTAAAAAACTATTGGAGAATATATGATACTAAAAAACATGACAGTACCACTACTAATGGTGACGGTTCTTTTTATTGATGGGCCCGCTTTTGGGCAGCAATCTGTCCAAGACCAAGATGGCAATTACCTTATTTGTGAAAAAATGCCGGAAATAAAAGGAGGCCTTAAGACGCTCCAAAATAAATTACGGTATCCGCTGCAAGCAACAGCGCTTGGAGTGCAGGGCGTTGTTTACGTACAGTTTATTGTAACTGAAGAAGGAGAAGTTGATGCTCCAGTCGTTATCAAAAAACTAGGTGCCGGTTGTGACGAAGAGGCGCTACGTGTATTAAAAAAAGTTAAATTCATACCAGGATATGACAAAGGAAAAGCAGTAAGGGTACGGTTTACTCTTCCAGTTCGGTTTATACTTTGATCAAAGAAAAACATCGCTACTTACTAATTATTTTAGTAACACTATCGTTACTAAATGGGGAAAAAACATTTGAGCGGCTAACGGCTAGAGATGGCCTATCAGACGACATTGTTCGCTCTATTTCTGACGATAAAAATGGCTTTATCTGGATAGGAACAGACGAAGGCCTAAATCGNTTTGATGGCTATGAACCCGTTATTTATAGATCAAACCCGTTTGANACAACAGCCCTTTCCGGAAATAGAGTTTTTGGNCTTTTTAAAGACCAGGANGGCCAAGTTTGGGCATCCACAGATAAAAGCATTGATTTATATCAACATGGAAAAAANACNTTTCGAAGACATCCCATTAAAAGNAGGCCCGTTTATGTNGNAGAAGACTCACTNGGTTTTATCTGGGTTGCGTCATTGCAACACGGGATTTTTAGAATAGAAAAAAACACAGGAAAAACAGAAAACTATAGATTTAATCCCCTAGACCCAACGTCTATTTCAAGCAATAATTTTAATTTAAATCAAAACCCGCCGATCGTTATTGACAATAAACAAAACATTTGGATTGGAACAACCAACGGGCTTAATTATTATCAAAGAGACAAAGACGTTTTTATAAGGTTTTTTACCACGAAAGAAACAAACAAAAGCTTATCGTCAAACACCATAAACACTCTATTCCTTGATGGCAATAATCTTTGGGTTGGGACACCATCTGGCCTAGACAGGGTTGACACAAAAACAATGACAATAGAGAGATACGCAGGAACAAAATGGTTTTCAATGGTAGGCGTTCATGCGGTAACCAAAATTGTGCCCTTTAAAAAAGGTACGCCCATGAGTGGTTTCTGGATGGCAACCATTGGAGGATTGGTTTTCTATGATGAAAGCATGTCATCCTTTCAAGACATTATCCATCCGAAAATTTTTGGAAGATATGTGGCGGATATTTATAACGACACCCAAGGGAACCTGTGGATTGATATTCCTCAAACGGGCGGCCTAATGTATTTTAACACGACCAACTTTTACTTGATGTATGGCTATGCAGACTCAGACAACGATTTTGATCACATTAAACACGACCAGCTTGATCTCCAAACCCTTTCTGGAAATAAAATAAATAAAGTCTATTTTGACGAACAGGGAAACACGTGGATTGCAACACATAACGGTCTTAATAAATTATCAAAAACAAAAAATATATTTACATCGTTTTCGGAAAGAACGAACAACCAAAAGAGCATTCGCGGACAGAAAATAAAACACATTGAAATAGACAAAGACAATTCAGTTTGGGTCTCTCATGAAAATGGCCTGGATCACGTTCACAATACAGGAGAATCCATTGCTCAATATTCTTCAGATCCAACAAACGTGAATTCATTATTGACCATGGAGACGAACGTGTTTAAAAAGTTGTCGAATGGTCGTATTTGGATAGCATCTGAACACAACGGAGTTACTGTATTAGATGTTGAAAACAATATTTTTACCAGATACGAACACAGTGATGAAAATGAAAACAGCATTATTGAAGGAAAAATTGAGTGTATATACGAAGATCTCGACGGAACAGTTTGGTTGTCTTCCATTAATGGAGTCTGCCTTTTTAAAAATAATAAATTCAAAAACTTTATATTTAATCCATCACTACAAAACAATCACGTGTCTGGCGTTACGGCTTTTCTTGATGATTCGGGTGGCGAGTTTTGGGTGGGAACCAGCGCCAATGGTCTATTTAAAGTAAATAAACCCGACATGTCTTTCAAAGAACACTATATACTAGACACGAATGATAAAAATAGTTTTGCATCTAGCGTTGTCTTAACCATCTATAAAGACAAAGACGGAGATATCTGGATTGGTTCCGGTGGCGAGGGACTTTTTAAGTACAACGTCCATGAAAACAACTTTACAAGAATAACCATCGAAGACGGGTTACCGAGCAACACAATTACTTCTTTAACAAACGACAATGAAGGGTTTTTGTGGATGGGGACCCGTAACGGCATAGCAAGATTAAAACAAAAAAATGAACTTTTTCATATTCAAGCCTACAATGCCACAGACGGACTTCGGGGTAGAATTTTTTACAAGGACGCCATTGCTACCGGTAAATATGGCAAACTGTATTTTGGTGGCCCAACGGGAATGGCAGTTATTAACCCACTAGAGATAATACAAAATGACAAAAAACCGCTTATTGCCATCACAAACGCAACCGCGATTGATAAAAGCAATAACAAGCTCCCTGTAGATTTTTCGTCTAGGTCAATAAACATTGGTTACAAAACACAAACATTACAAATAGACTTTGTGGGCCTTAGCTTTCAAAAATCAACCAAAAACAGTTATCGTTATACCCTAGAAAACCACCTGGAAAACTGGGTGGATAACGGAACCAATCGCACGGTATCTTTTCAGGGACTGAAGCCCGGAAAATATAAGTTTGTTTTTATGGCCAGTAACAACGATGGCGTCTGGAGCGAACCATCATCCGGCACAGAAATTATTGTCCATCCACCGGTTTGGAAAACCTGGTGGGCATATTCTGGGTACGTTGGTTTTTTTGCACTGACAGCTTTTGGGACAGTACGGCGCAGAGACAAAGCTCAATTAGTAAGACTAGAAGAAGGCCGGCGAGTTCAAGAACTAGAGGAAGCCAGAGAGTTTCAATTGAAAATGCTCCCGAAAAACTGCCCCAAAGTAATGGATTTGGAAATCGCGGCCGGACTTAAAACCGCAACAGAGGTGGGCGGTGATTATTATGACTTTTTTCCTCAGCGCGATAACAGTATTTACGTCGTTGTTGGGGACGCTACGGGCCATGGAATGACCGCTGGAATGATGGTTTCTATTACAAAGGCGGGGCTATATGGAACGCCACCAAACATTGCCCCAAACGAAGTTTCCTTTGGGTTAAATAGAACTATTAAAGCCATAGAGCTTGGAAAAAATAAAATGGCAATTAGTATAGCAAGGTTTTGGGAGGACAAAGTGGAGTTTACATCGGCTGCCATGCCCCCGGTATATCATTATAAATCTGTCACTGGCGATGTGGATGAAATTTTATTGGAAGGGCTCCCGCTTGGGAGTTTTAAAGGTGAAACATATAGTCTTTTAGAGATTAGGACTTCTCCCGGAGATGCATTTGTTTTTATTTCAGACGGCTTACCTGAAGCAACTAATAAAAGCGATAGCATGCTCGGATATAAGGCGGTTATGGATTGCGTTAGAGAAAATGGGAAACATAGCGCGGAAGAAATAAAACAGTCCTTATTTGATCTTGGTGCGGCGTGGTTAGACGGGATACAAAATCAAGACGACATAACAGTAGTCGTTGTAAAAAAAGAGCAAAAAATATCATAGACCACAAGGACTACCACCACAACCCTACTGGACGCGGAACTTTTAGCAATGAAGGGCTCGGAAGCTGGCACAATAGTTATAATGACAAAAAAACACGTAAAAGCAAAAGATAAAATAAGATGTCTGTTTTTAATTTAAATATCAGACGGGACCACGTCACCGTTACCATTGAAATCACAAGCTGTTTAAACAGCGTTGATGGTAAAAACAAACCTAGTGACTCGGTTGGAAACGGCATAGGCGTCTAATCTACTGTGGTTGAAGTAAGCGCACTAGACCAGCTTGATTATTATTTAGCATCCCTGGATGAATTAGGAGAGATTCTTATTGACGCAGATCAATCTGCATCAGTAAGTAAAGGAGTTCTTCGGCTCACGCTGGGAACCGTTATAGCGTCGAAAGGCGCTATTTTTTTATACCACCACAATATAGACCAACTCTCTGTCTTAGCATCACAGGGGTTAATAAAACAAACCCCCTTTTCTTCACCTAAAAACCTTTCAAGCCAATCTATGAAACATCGATATGGCCATATTGAACTAGATAAAAATCAGTCATGGATCACCGGTGAATTAAAAAAGTGCATAATAGAGTTGAGTGCAAAAATTTTAGTTCCCCTATTTCACAAAGACCGCTTACTCGGCCTCCTGTGTGTGGGGAAAAAGTTCATGGGAGAAGCCTACACCAGCGCCGAAATCAAAATATTAGAGATTATTGCTAACCACCTCACCAAGGCACTGTATAACTATGAACTCATACAAAATGTTGACGAAAAAGGGAGACAGCTTAATTTAAAACTCTTAGAACTGGAAACGCTCTTTGATATCAGCGTAGCTATTAGCTCTGTTTTAGACGTAGATGAACTGGGAGAAGAAATTCTATGGCGGTCTGTGGGTATTTTGAATGCATCTAAAGGAATGATGCTGATGCCAAAAGAAAACAGTCCCATTCTTGAACCTAATTCGTCTTTTAATTGGGAAGATTCCGATGCGCTTATTTCAAAAAAACTAACCATATTTAAAAAGATTGATGATTCAAAATCGGGAGTAATTCTTACGCCAGAAGATAAAAATTCACTGCAGAAAAAATTAGGCGAAGATCACGTCATAATTGCCCCCATTCAGGCCAAGGAGAACGTTCTTGGCTATATGGTTTTATGTAATAAAGAAACGCGACACGGAGTGGAGGCCTTTACACAAACAGACCTAGACCTATTGTCTGCTCTTTGTAACCAAGGCGCCGTTGCCCTGGATAACGCCCGCCTATTTAAGGACATTACAGAAGCAAAACAATTCAA
>NYZY01000053.1 GCA_002687335.1 Chloroflexota bacterium | reverse complement strand
GAGGTCGCGAGCAACCAATATTCATCCTCCACTTCGGTCTTGACTAGACCCTTTATAAGGAACACCCTGTCACGATAATCCTTTTCAAATATTGATCGCAAAGGTTCATGATCCATGAAGATTACCGATATCAAACCGTTTCCCGTCTGGGTTGGCACACGCAACCAAATGCTGGTAAAAGTTGAAACTGATGAAGGCATATACGGATGGGGAGAATCGGGACTCTCTAGTCGTGAAATTGCAGTGAAAGGAATGGTCGAACATTATCGCGAGTTCCTTATTGGCCGTGATCCAATGCAGCGTGGATCTCTCTGGCAAGAGATGTACCGCAGTCAATACTTTGAAGGCGGACGAACCATGACGGCCGCTATTTCCGCGATCGATATAGCTCTGTACGACATTGTCGGCAAAAAACTTAATGTGCCAGTTTACGAGCTTTTAGGCGGTAAACACCGTAACTGGGTACCGACGTTCGCCAGTGGAACAGGTAGTACTCCAGAAGAAATGATCGATGTCGCTCAGCGAATAATTGCTCAAGGATTTGACTGCTTCCGCCTGCACCGATCATACGAGGCAGAAGCCGATGGCCTTTTCGAACCGCGTGAAGCAATTGCCGAAACCGCAGAAGGACTAATAAAGGCTCGTGAAGTGCTTGGACCGCGTCCAGTCATTGGAAATGACTTTCATCACCGGCTATCAGTTGCAGAAGCTGCTTCCTTCTGTCAAATGATGCCAGCACACACGCTCGATTTTCTTGAAGAACCCATCAGAGACGAAACTCCCGAGGCCTATGAAACCTTACGGAAAATGACACCCATGCCATTTGCGCTTGGCGAGGAGTTCGCTTCAAAGTGGCAATTTCTACCCTACATTGAACGCGGTCTTGCGAGCTACATACGTGTAGATATCTGCAACGTAGGAGGAATAACCGAAGCGATGAAGGTAGCAGGATGGGCTGAAGCACATTACATCGATCTCATGCCACACAACCCTCTAGGACCAATTTGTGTGGCTGCTACTTCACATATGGCAATGGCAGCAGCCAATTTCTCGTGGCTGGAAATAAGAGAGTCGGCCGGTGAAAGCACCGGGTTTTACTCAAAGGAGGTCTTCCCAGTGCAACCAGAAGTTACCCCCGGACGGGTAACCGTGTTGGAGAGGCCAGGGCTCGGAGTAGAAGTAGATGAGGAATCTCTCACAGAGCCATTCCGATATTCAGAAATGCCACACCTCAAGCGAAATGATGGTTCGCATACCAACTGGTAGGTCAAATAATTAATAGCACGAAAGATTCAAAATGAAAATCACAGATATAAAACCATATGCCGTTTGGGTGGGTCGTCGAAACCAAATGCTGGTAAAAATTGAAACTGACGAAGGTATACACGGATGGGGTGAATCGGGGTTCTCCGGTCGCGAACTCGGGGTGAAGGGCATCATGGAACATTATCGAGAGTTCCTAATAGGCCAAGACCCTATGAAACGTGGAGCCTTATGGCAAGAAATGTATCGCAGCCAGTACTTCGAAGGTGGACGAACTCTTACCGCCGCTATTTCTGCTATCGACATTGCGCTCCACGATATCGTAGGAAAAAAACTTGGTGTGCCGGTATACGAACTGTTGGGCGGAAAACATCGCCACACAGTACCAGTATTTGCTACTACCCCTGGCCCTTACGGCCAAAACATGATTGACCAAGCAAAGGAGTTCATGAGTAGAGGCATAAATGCATTCCGTCTGTCTTATGACAACATGGATATTCAAAATAGCGGGTTGTTCGAACCGCGCGAGTCAATTGCCAATTCTGTTGAATGGCTAATCAAAGCCCGAGAACAACTTGGCAACCAGGCAATCATGGGAGTCGATTACCACCACCGCCTATCACCGGCTGAGACTGCCTCATTTTGTCAAATGATGCCCTCGCACACACTAGATTTTCTAGAAGAGCCCATCCGTGACGAATCCCCAGAAGCATACGAAGCACTGCGAAAAATCACAGATGTTCCTTTTGCTATAGGGGAAGAGTTTGCTTCAAAATGGCAATTCTTACCGTATATCGAACGTGGAATCACCCAATATGCAAGGGTAGATATTTGTAATGTTGGCGGATTTACCGAGTCGATGAAGGTCGCCGGCTGGGCAGAAGCACACTATATCGATCTTATGCCACACAATCCTCTTGGACCGATATGCACGGCGGCATCCGTGCACCTTGGAGCTGCTGTTCCAAATTTCGCATGGCTAGAGATAAATATGGAACGTGCGGAAAACCCTGATTTAAATATATTCACAGAACAGGTATTGTTCGAAGGAAACGGCTATAAGGTCCCTGATAAACCAGGTTTAGGAGTCGAGGTTGATGAAAGTAAATTGACACAACCATTTGCCTTTTGGGAAGCTCCACATCCTCATCGCGCTGATGGATCCCACACGAACTGGTAAAAGACTGATAAGAATAATGGCGTTAATTGGAGTGAATAAAATCTGCCAATTTTTGTCTGCTGGCTGTTACATTTGTTGTCATTAAAAACTGTTTAAAGAGAAGGCAAAGTAACCCTGATGGCTGTATCGATCGATCTCACGGGAAAGCGGGGCGTGGTATTCGGTGTCGCAAATCAGCGTAGCATCGCATGGGCTATCTCAGAACGCTTAGCAGAAGCGGGGGCCGAACTGGCGTTTACTTATCTCAACGAACGCTTAAAAGAACCTGTTAAAAAAACGACAGCCAAACTTAATAATCCACTACTTCTGCAATGCGATGCCACACAGGACGATCAGGTAGAAAGCGTATACGACCACATCAAAAACGAATGGGCAGAAATCGACTTTGTAGTTCACTGCATCGCATACGCTGAACGAAACGACCTTGGAGGGGATTTTTCGTCAACTAATCTTCAAGGTTTCCGCACGGCCCTGGAAACCAGCGCCTACACCTTGATGCCCATAGTAGGTAAGGCTTCTCCTTTGTTTGGTGACTCTGGTGGGTCGGTGATTACACTTACTTTTGATGCCTCTCAACGCGTATACCCGGGTTATAACGTCATGGGCACTGCGAAAGCTGCACTAGAAAATGAAGTCCGGCAACTAGCAGTAGAATTTGGTGATCGCAACATCAGGGTAAACGCTATCTCAGCTGGCCCCTTGCCCACTCTTGCTGCCCGTAGTATTCCCGGATTTCGAGATATGACTCGAGCTCATCGTGAGCGATCTCCCTTGCAACGAAATATCAACCACCAAGAAGTGGCTGATACAGCTCTATTTTTGCTCTGCCCTATGTCCAGTGGAATCACGGGAGCTATAGTCCCAGTGGACGCTGGCTATGGAATCGTTGCCTTATAGTTATGCCATAACTTGAATCACGATTATCGGCAACTACGCAAATAACGGTTCAGATCGAGGCGCTATACAAACCGACAGGTCACAACAAGCATCCAATATTTTTTCAAGTCCAGCAATGGTCATGAAAATGGAACTTACGTGAGTCGGTGCAATGGATGATCACTTATCAAGCAATAAACCGCCAGCCTGATTTCGTATTGACTTCAAACATAACGCTCCTGCTCAGCTTGATAAACAAGTGAAGACGGCAGCCAATTTCATAAACTTTTCCGGTAAAAACACTAAAACTTGAAGATAAGTCTCTTTGGAAAGATATCCTGATTGGAGCTAAACCTTACCGACGCTAGATTATTTCTCGATGAAAATACAAACGCGGTTTTGGAGCAGGAAGGGAAAATCACACACGATTTATCGGATAGTTGAGTACAAGGATATATTTATCCAATGACTACAAAACTAAACGAGACCCTGGTTCGTCGCTACGTCGAAGACGTATGGAACAAAGGACAGATTGATCTCGTAGATGAACTGCTGACTCCAGGCCATGTACGACATGACCCAATTTTGGAGCAAGATATTATCGGGATTGCTTCGGTAAAGAAACAGATAAAATCCCTCCGGCTGGCACTTCCAGACCTCCATTTTAATGTCCGGATTTATCCGGCTACTGACGGTTTACATGTAACTAGAAAATGGACCATGAGCGGAACACACGAAGGTGAATGGATGGGGATCCCACCAACTGGCTCAAAGATCATTAACACAGGCATGGCCCTATCACGTATCCTCGATGGGAAGATTGACGAAGAGTGGATACAACGTGATGATGTTGGCCTCAGGCGGCAAATCATATCTTAGTATCGGCTGATGCACTGTGGAATCCAGCGCACCAAAACCGACAGCAAGCTAAACACACTAATGGCAAGTTACACCAGTCACGTTTGATCTGTAGGCTGAGAACTATCCGTGGCGTAAGGAAATTCTTGCACCGCCTTGGTAATGTCCTGACGGGTAACAATGCCAAATACATATCCATCATCCATTACAACCAGTTGCATTACTCCATATTTATCCATGGCATGGAGAGCATCGCGTCCAGAGTCAAATCTTGAGCAAAAGCGCAGGCTTTCAGATCGTGTTATCTCACCAATAATGAGTTTTCCCCGTTGTTCTACAGGAATTCGCTCAAGATCAATACCTGTAATGAAACCCAGTAATTCTCCTCCCTTAGATACAGGAATTGAATCGGTTCGTTGAGTTACCTGTAGTTCAGTCAACACGTCTGAAATGAGTTGGTCGTGCTCTATCATTGGCGGCATAGGGGTGATGATATTCCCAATCTTAAAGCTCAAACGATCCTGTTCTAGCACTACTGAACTGGCCTGTTCCTCCTGCTCATTGCGCGCAGAGGACATGAGAAACCAAGCGATAAGCCCTATCCATATTCCACCAACAACGTCGCCATTAAAAATCTGCCAAACCCCCCCCCCTATCAACAGATAAAACACAACACGCCCAACGCGTAAGGCAACTTTTGATGCAAGGCGAGTGTTACCGGTGAACCCCCAGACAGCGGATCGTAAAACTCGGCCACCATCCATTGGATAACCTGGAAGCAAATTAAACCCTGCCACCAAAATATTCATCCATCCTGTAAAAAAAATAACCCCATGCAATGGTGTTACCAGATGCTCATGAATCGGATGAAATTTTATCCACCATCCCACCAGTACTAAACCAATGAGCAATGAAACTGCCGGTCCCGCAAACGCTATTAAAAACTCGTTACGTGGGCGAGATGCTTTGCCTTGAATTCTAGATACACCACCAAATAACAAAAGTGTAATACCGCGCACCCTCAACCCCTGTGTTAATGCAGCGAATGAATGACCCAACTCGTGCGCTAAAACAGATGCGAACAGTAAGAACGTCGTGACAATCCCAGCAATCCAGTATTGCTGAGACGACCACATCTGAAAAAATGCAGGGTAAGCGCCGGTGGATAAAGACCAAGTGATTATTACAACTGCAATTAGCCATGTTGCATTGATATCAACTGGTATCCCATAAATGGAAAATAGCTTTAATGATCCACGCAAGTGTTCATTTACTTCTTTCGAAAGCTCAAGAACTATTTTGTACCCCTGTTACCAACTATCATTCACCTAATAATTAAAGCACAACGGGTAGCGGTAACCCACACCAAAAACAATCTACATCGAAACTAAGGATACTGAACTAATTTACAGATGAAATTCTTTAAGCAACCATTTTATGGATGGTGGATCGTCGCAACAGGCGGTCTAGTTCAGTGGTACACCTCTGCCATTTTCTGGCGCGGGTTTCAAGCATTCGTACCCCCCATTCTTAACACATTCGGATGGAGCCATGGCGCTACAGCCACTGCAGTGTCTCTCCAGCGTAGTGAGAGCGGAATGATCTCTCCTTTTGTAGGAGTGCTCCTAGACAAATATGGGCCACGAAAGGTGATGGCCTTTGGCGTATTTGTGACGGGCAGTGGATTCATATTAATGAGCCAAATGCAGACGCTATGGCATTTCTACGTGACTATCGCATTGCTAACACTTGGAATGTCTTTTGGGACATACATCGTTTTTGTGGTCACAGTCGCTAATTGGTTTATACAAAAGCGAGCTAGAGCATTAGCCATACTGATGACATTTTCAGCTGTTGCAGGCCTCACCCTGCCTTTGCTAGTGGCATCGATCGAACATTTCGGCTGGCGAGAGATGCTTATGGCGGCAGGAATAGGATTTTGGATAATTGGTTTTCCTGCAACTTTAGTCATGAAACGTCGTCCAGAAGACCATGGGTTGTTACCGGACGGGATATCCGACGACGGCGATCAATCACAAAACAGTAAGTTTCAACAGGTACGAGAACACGCCATAACTATGCGCCAAGCTGTCAAGTTGCGATTTTTCTGGCAACTAGCAATAGTGACAAGTCTCGGTCAATTGGTCAGCTCGACAAATCTTTTTCATTTCGCTGCACTTTTAGAATATGGATTAACAACAGCCTTGGCCGCAACAGCTGCAGGTTCGGTGGCAATCGGTGATATTAGTGGCAGGGCGGGNATGGCCTTCCTNGGCGATAAATTTGATAAACGGAAATTGCTGACGATCGCGATGTTGATGCAAACCGTCGGAGTGATGGGCCTTGCAGGNATCAACGCATCAATTTGGGGCGTTAACTTAGGTNTATGGCCATTACCTTTTTTCGTTNTNTTTTTTGGATTAGGGTTCGGAGCTTCTATTCCACTTCGACTTTCAATACTCGGNGATTATTTCGGCCGCNCAAGTTATGGATCNATAGTAGGTCTNACCAGTTCNGTAAATGCCNTNTTCGGCGCCGCCGGTCCGGCAATAGTCGGTTTTNTNTATGACTTTTCTGGNACATACAGAATCGGGTTCACAACTCTAGCTGTGGCGATATTAATATCTATTCCACTTACGCTAACCCTCGAACCCGCAGGTCGGGTTGCGGCAAAGGCAAGAACACTAACCAATCGAAGACATCAGACAATAAATTAAATCCAACCAAGAAAATAAATACAAATCAACAACCATGTTGAAATAGAACTGTTTTCACTCCCGAGTCGGACGCCTAAATACATTCACCTCACGCGCTATAAACGTCCCCCCAGGGTTGCTCACCAATAAAGCTTTTGCTACAAGCCCTACTTCAGGCTCTTCGCCCAAAATATCTGTCGAGAAATTTACGATAAACACGTTGCCGTCAATTACCCAAGTCTTCCCCCTTATCACTTCTATGACTCCAGACGTTTCCATCTCTACGCCGCTACCATCAACTCCCCCTCCATCATCATCGACCTTTATCTGAAATTGGATCGAAATAATCACGCCCAAATCGGAATTCAGAGAATCACGTATAAATAAAACTTCGGGAACCATGGCGTTCTTATACAGACGCTCACCTCTCGAGCCATTCATCAACTCGACTACTGGGGACAACGAATCTATACGTCCACCATTCAAGGACATAATCGATTCGGGCCCTATCCACAAATCAAAATGTTCTCCAGTAACAAGCTTAACTTGAGAAAATCTCTGATTAGCTGATATAGCGACTAAGCTCCCTCGGGATCGAATGTAATTATCAGAAACAACCGAAAGTTTCTCAATCACACCTGTATCAATGGCATATATGACAATATCCACCTGGTCACCGCGCTCTACCTCAAACAAAGAGGAAATTGGTTGACCATCTTTTAACAAGTTAACGCCAAGAGGCTCGTTTGGCATGATTAACTCTAGCTCCCGTGTATCCGATGATTTGCCAGACAGAACGGTTATTTCACCTAACACGGAATTAACTCTTGAGATAATGCCTGCAGCTCGCTCGACTCTGGGAGATTCAACCGAAACCATAGTTGCAACATTGTAAAAAGCACCATTTGAGCCAGCCACGGTATATACACCGCTAACTACCCTCAACCCAATATGCAACTCTTCAAACTTAACACGCTGACCGTCTAATATTGTCCAAGTATCTTCAGTAACAAGCACATTTAATGATTGACCATTCTCACCCGTTATCAGCAAACGTGGGGGTTCTAACCCAATACCGGTAATCGACCCAGTAAACGTTACGTTCGACCTTGCCACTACTACCAATCGAGTCAATAAATCGGACTCAACTCCTATACGTGTCGCATCTACAACGAGATCTCCCAACTTAATCGCCGACATTGATGCATTTAATCCATTGCGAATAACTGGTACTTCTCCAGTAATCACCAAGCGTATTAGAGTACCGTCAGTCGGACGAATTTTTATCTCGTTAACTTCTAGATCAAGTGCCTCCACAACACCCGAGATATGATCCTCTCCTACGGGTGCTGATGACCGAGCTCGTATTGCCGTCGCCCACAAACCGCCCCCATAAGACGTGATATCACCAAGAGAACCAACCTCGGGAAATTCAAATTGAACGTCAACTAGCTGCCCTGTCATAAGCAACCCAATACCAGCTGCCTGACCATCAAGGGTGATTTCAGTATCAGAGGTTATCTTCGCTGCAACCTTTGCTTGCTGATTATCATTAGTTGCAATAAGTACTCCCAGTGCTTTATCCAAGGTGTCATCTAGCTCGACAAGGGTAATAACTCCATGGAAGGCACGCAGTGACTCATGATTGAGAACTGCCTCCACTTCCTCAACTAGCCGTGGCTCCTTAACCTTTATTGAAATCGCAACCCGCTGATTTTCAATAATCGAATACCGCACTTCGAGTTCGCTCCCTGCTTCAATCAAATGTTTGGTATCCGCCAGCAATTGAGGATTCTCAGCAGTGTCAGACAGAACGCCTAACAGATTTTGAGGAAAATCAACCGTTGTACGATCCGGATCAAAACTAAAATCTACAGAAAATGGATCTGCTTCCTGTTCACCTAAGGGTACTACCGTAAATATCGACCCCTGAATCTCATCCACAACAGCGCCGGATATCTTCAATAATGGAGCTTCTTCATTGCGTTCACGTGCAGTATCTTCGTAGATTTGCTTAAGCTCTATAAATCTGTTTGTTATTTCAATAATT
>NYZY01000052.1 GCA_002687335.1 Chloroflexota bacterium | reverse complement strand
GGAGTACCGATTGAAATCATTTTGGCAATTACCACGCAAGACATAGCTTTTGATTCGATTTTCGTGCTATTACAATCTGCATTGTGCCTCAACATTCAAGAACGGGAAAACGTCTCGAAAAGTGAGTCTTTTTTTGGTTTTAGCGAATTTGGCGGCATTAATGCCATTGAATGTGCAGCAAATAAGCTGGGACCAATAAACCTTACCGACGTGTTAGAAGCCTTGCAGGTTGACGACTCTGGAGATGTTTTTGACTTATCTAAAATCCCCGAACATCTCCCACTTCTTATCGAATGCCACGTCCTAGATGATTCAACTTTTGAAAGCACTGGGTTATCAGCTAGCCAAATAAGTTGCTTACTAAAAGAAAACGAAGAAAAAACGATCCAGATAATGGAATCAGCATCAAATGGCTCTTTGGGAATAAAAGACCTGGTCGAAATTTCTGTGGCTATCGAAGCATGTGAGTTAGCACTAGAAGATCTAATCCAAGCAGTTGGTATACCAGCAACCCCCCAACCCAAAGCAAACAAACCAGCAACTTCGCAAGTGGCCCCTAAAGCAACTCCTTCAGAACCAGAAAATTTGCCCGCAAAGCCACAGCCAACTGCCACTGAACCGACCACTTTACAGGTAACCCCTGAACCAACATCCGAGAAATTATCAGAGGACAAACAACCCTCCGACACTGCGACTCCCACAACTTCTCTTGATTTAGAATCCGTATTCTCAGACGAACAACTCGAATGCCTGCGAAAAGAATTAGGAGAAGACACAATCGATATGCTACTCGCTGGTGGTGCGCCAGATATAACTATGTTCCCAGTACTGACCTCTTGCAGTATTGATGTGGGTTCACTGCTCAAACTGAGATAGTGAAGGATAGATGCTGAATGAGTAGAATGGCATTATGCTGGCTATAGGTT
The DNA here is from genome assembly GCA_002687335.1 of Chloroflexota bacterium. The sequence continues at coordinate 6,791 of NYZY01000052.1, read as the reverse complement.
TGTAGATATGCCCTGATAACAAATTAGTTTTTAAGTTTTGCACATCAAAACATTGAACTCGTTGATGATTAGGAAAAAAGGATCAATGAAACATGAAAAGTAGAGCCGCCATCCATACTGGTCACGGCAAACCGCTAGTAATCGATGAGGTCAACATTCCTGATCCGCAGGATGATCAGGTTATCGTAAAACTCTACTCAAGTGGGGTGTGCCATTCGCAGTTGCACCAAATGCACAACCCTGAAACCGTCACACCCGCACTCCTAGGTCATGAGGGCTTCGGAGTGGTAACGCATATCGGCTCGAACGTAACCCATGTCAAAGAAGGTGATGCTGCAATCGTTACCTGGGTACCGCGTGAACCAACGCAGGGTCGATGGCGCGCTCCATCTGCAGGAGTAACTTGGAACGAACAACCACTAGATGCCTCAACATATACATGGGGGGAGGATGCCATCGTCTGGGGTGGATACGTGGTCAAAGTCGAAGATGACTCTCCAAAAGACCTGTCATCCATTGTAGGTTGCGCTGTCCTGACTGGTGCCGGAGCTGTTACTCACACAGCGAAAGTTCGGCCTCAAGAATCAGTCGCTATATTCGGTGTTGGAGGAGTTGGTATGTCCGCAATACAAATGGCCTCGATCTTGGAAGCCTACCCAATAATTGCAGTAGACCTTGATGAGGAGAAACTTAAATTCGCTAAAGAGTTTGGTGCAACTCACACAGTAAATGCAAAAAATGTCGACCCAGTAGAAGCAATCATAGAAATTACTGGTGGCGGTGCAGATTACGCTTTTGACGCCATTGGACTTCGAGTCACAAATGAACAGATACTCCCTGCAACTCGCAGCGGTGGTTCAGGTGCGGACAACATCGGTGGCATGGCTGTGCTTATAGGTATGCCTGGTCCAGAGATGACAGTATGGCCAGGTCACTTCATGTTTCACCAGCGCCAGTATCGCGGTTCCTTAGGTGCAACTTATCCCGACAAAGATTTCAACATGTATTTACGCCTCCACAAAGAAGGTAAATTTCCTCTGGATAAATTAGTAACAAAGCGATACCGACTTGATGAAATCAATCAGGCTTGCCACGAATTAGAGAACGGCAACATTATGGGTCGCGCTATCCTAGAATACTGAGACCCATAGTCATTGCATTACAGAGAAATAGGTGAAACGGGCGTCAAAGTTTCGCTACTAAGCTACGGTACCGGGGGGCCATCTCAATTCGGCCAAAAAACAGGGCTAGACGATACCGGTCGAGCTGCGTTGGTCAGTCGCGCCATCGACCTTGGGGTTAACCTATTCGACACAGCTGAGGACTACGGCGAAAGTGAAGGTATGCTAAGCCGAGCCCTCAAAGGACACACGAGAGATTCCTACCTGATTGCAACTAAATGGTCCTACCGACGCCCGGATGGAATCACAACAGATCCAAAAACAGCAATACGTTCTATTGAACAAAGTCTTAGATTATTACAAACAGACTACGTCGATATATTCCAAATACATGGAGTCAGACCCGAGCACTACGACTTACTATCCGAAATATTCATCCCAGTGTTACAAAAACTTCAACAGCAAGGTAAAACTCGACTTCTTGGAGTGACCGAAATGCTGAGCACTGACCCAAAACATTACGGAATGTCTTTATGTATGGAACGGCATCCTGATGTTTGGGATTCCGTCATGCTCAAATATGGAATTATGAATCAATGGGCAGCCAAGCGTGCTCTTCCACTAGCCGGATCCACGACAACATCTGTGCTAAATATGGCTCCGGTCCGATTAACATTGACGCGTCCGGAAAAACTAAGCGAACGTATGAATGAATGGGGAGAAAAACCAGGAGGTAAAGCACTCGATTGGCTCTCGCGCGGAGACTCATCAAAACTAATATGCAAGGGGTATCAATTCGCTGCTGAGCCTAAAGAGATCACAACTGTAATTTCAGGAACGTCAAACATAAAACACCTTGAGGCTAATATTGACGCTGTAAACAACACCTTGCCGGCCAATGATTTATTGCGACTAAAATCTGAATATGCCAACTCCGCTTCTTACGATTAAACGCGTTTTTTGCACGGGACCTATATACCCATCTGATTATCGATTTCGTCCTGATAAGAAGATATCGAACCATCCGTAATGTCCTTGACATTAACAGGCTCGCCCTTAACACCCGATTCCAACAACGCGTAAGCTAGTGCTAGAGCTTCCATTCCTTCTTCAGGCCCAACCTCAGGTTGGCCTCCGGATTCAGCGGCTTGAACCATATCCATGTATTCATAAGCCAATATCTTCGAATCGATTAACCGAAAATTCATATCATATGAGCTGATCCTTCGAACCCCATCCCATAAGACCGAAGTAGTTTTATCCAGAACAAATTCTGGAACCAAATCAAGTAAAGCGTCTCCGGTAACCTCATTGCCATCATCAGTTACGATGCGAGGAGACTGTCCAGAGCGACTCTGCGGTCTGTACAGCGTTCCCTTACTACCTGAAATAGTTGAAACCCCAAGAGACTGACCATGAGATGTATCAGTCATTACCAACTGACCGATTGCGCCTGATCTGAACCTGATCACTCCAAAAGCTGTATCGACTGCCGTCTGCTCAACCTCATCGCCGGTCGAATATCCCTCTTCTCTGCGATGGTCATACATCGCCGCAAGGCCGGGTGCCACCTGGTTCATTGAAAGTAACGTACGGTGAGGCTCGAATATTGAAGTCTCAGCAAATACCGAGCCAACCGGACCCATCAAATAAAGCAACATATCAGCATTGTGAACTCCGGCATCAAGTGGCATACCACCTGCCTGTTCTTTTTTAGCTCTCCAGACAGTGCTATGCATAACGGCACCGTTAGAGCTACCGACNCCAATATCCNTGGCNAAGTAAGGGACNCCTATTGCTCCATTNCGAATCAACNCCTTTGTAAGACGNTTCATCGGATCGCGNCGATAGTTTTCAGCGACAGCNANNACNTTTCCTGTNNNAATNGACACATCNCTCATCTGGCGACATGCTTTAAGAGTCAGGCCCATCGGCTTCTCGGTGATTACATGCAATCCAGCTTCCATGGCCTTCACCGCAAACCGATGATGCATAGGAGTGCTGGTGACGATCGCTACACCATCCAGATCACAACTAGACAACATATCTTCGAAATCCGTATAAATTTCAGGCGGATTCCCGGTGGCAGCACCGATTTCACCCGCCACCGCAGAGGCTACATCCTCGTGCATATCACACACGGCGGACATAGATACGGTATCGAAATACTTACGCAATTCTATGTATCCATGCGCATGCCGGCGTCCCATCCCCCCACAACCAACTAAAGCAATATTAAAAGTCATTTCTTATATGTTCTGTTTACCATATCAACGCCAATGCAACGAACATACATCAACCAGAACGCCGGAGGCAAATTATAAAAACCACAAGTCCGTGAATCTATTACTTTCCTGACTCTCTCGATTTTCTGAATCGCTCTTTGGTTTCAGTTGAAATGGGATAGTACTTACCTGGTGGAACTTGTTCCTCGTCAATCAGGCCAATTACAAATTGTTCTGCTTCTTCTTGTTCGTCAATCCAATCGATCACTTCTAATGCCCTAGTCGCTGGAACCACAACCACACCGTCATCATCGGCAACAATGACATCCCCCGGCATAACTAATACTCCGCCAACATTGACCAGCCGCCCCTCTTCAAAAGACTCTAGAAACGGCAAATTACCTGCCGGTGAACGATTTTTCGCAAAAACAGCAAGATCATACTCATCTGTGATCATTTGAAGATCACGGATGGCCCCGTCAGTAACGAGGCCCCCGGCTTTTTTATGCCATAGCTGTCGTGTTTTCATATTACCCATAGTGCACGAGTACTGATCAAAGGTATGGGCCTCTATCACCAGCACATCGTTAGGACCGCACTTAGCCATCGCTCGATATTCAGGAGAATCCGCACCTCTCCTTGTTTCCTCCAATAAATCTGGCCTCGCAGGAAGGTAACGAAGGGTTTGTGCTCGACCTACTAATTTCTTACCAGGCGTGAAAGCTTTAACACTGCGCATAAGACACAACTGGTAGTTGGCCGAAGCAAACCATTCTTGACCATCCGGCGGAGCGAGCCTCCATACAGCGCTATAGGCTGTAGCAGATGTCACATTCCTAAATCGATCAATTATTTCATCCGATACATGAGTCATATTTGGCAATCCATCTGATGCTTAGTGACTTGAGTGTGGCAAAAGTATATGGGTCAAAAGCTATGAAGATTTTGTCGCATAAACATGAACATGACATTTTGCGATCGCTAATCTCTTTCCGTCCCTCCAACTTCAGCCTTATCACCTGAATGCACCGAAGAATCCCCTAAAACTGTTCTGCGAAATGTCTTATCCATTTGATAGTGGATTCTCATTGCTATGGTAGCGGTTAGAGCCGCAGTGAAAATCATAACAATCGCTACGATAGGCGACGTAATATCTGACACAGGGATAACTTCTAGCAACTGTGTCACCACCCAGATTCCCACGGCAAGTAAGAAAGCACTCGAAACACCGAAAATCATAACGTCACCAGCCACATTTAAATTGCCCGAGACTTTCAAACGAATAAATACACGTCGAGCTAGTGTCGTCCCGATTCTTGATAAAACTCCCCACAGGATAACTGCAGCTGGAACAGCAAGAGTTACAACTATCGAGAGAATTACTACACCAACAAGGTCTGGCATAATCCCCAGCTCAACGGCTAACGCCATTCCAGCCTTTGAAATCAGTATCCCAGCAACCACGATAAGTCCAATAATCCCAAAGTTAACCGTAAGCGAACGCAAATCACCGACAAAATCATGTGGTACAGATTTTGCCGGAGTGATTGCACCTCTGGCCGTTCCAATGGTTGATGTGAAAGCCGCTAAATCTTCCTTGATTTTCCTTGGCAACAACCACGTAAAAAACAAACCGATTGGTTTATGTGACCTAAATACAATCGGGTAAATAAATGATGACAATAATGTGCTTATGGTTACTACTGGATATAGTTGTAACCCAACAGCAGCTGACTCACTGCCAGAACGCGCAATCGCCAATGAAAACTCCCCGGGTTGCGGCATAGATGTGCCTACCTGAAGTGCGGTTTCGCCATCGTGCCCTGTCAAAAGCGTACCGATAGTGGCTGCAAAGATTTTTCCAGCCACGAGTACTCCTGTAACAATCAAAGCAGTCCCAAAGAACTGAGGTATGTCGCCCATATTGACCAACATCCCAATAGAAACAAAAAATAACGCTGCGAATACATCACGAACAGGAGTAATAAGTCGAGCAACTTGATCCCGATGTCGAGTATCACCAAGCACCGTTCCAATCAAGAAAGCGCCAGCTCCAGCAGACAACCCCATCTCTCTAGCTAAAAGTCCCACACCAAAACATATACCCAGACTTCCGATCAAAAGGGTCTCACGAGATTTCAGATAATCCAACAAATCCATCAAGCGGGGAGCAAACAGAGTGCCGAATACCAGAGCTCCAACAGCAAACACACCCATTTTGATTGCAATTGGCCATACTTGCAGAGCACTTTCATCACCCTGGGTAGCGTATCCAGAAAATACTGCCAGGATAATAACTGCCACAAAATCTTCGACGACTAATATACCCACAACCAACTGGCCTCTAAGAGACATCAATTGCCCATTTTCTCTCAGAATCTGTACAAGGACTGCTGAACTAGAGAAAGCTAGAGCGGCTCCGAGGTATATCGATGTTGTAGGAGACCATCCAAGCGAAAGGCCCAAAAAGTAACCCAGCAAAATCATCCCCGTGATTTCAACTGCGCCTATCAATACGACACGTAGTCCAACTTTTCGAATTCGTTCCCATCCGAACTCAACACCAATGGAAAACAGCAGCACAACTAATCCCACTTCAGCAACCAATGACACAGTTTCGGTATCTTTAACGAATCTGCCCTGTAACGCGAAAGGACCTACTAGCAGGCCCGCGAGCAGATAACCAAGAATCGGAGGTTGCCGAATCAAGCGGAAAAGGATCAAGGCCACAGCTGCTGCGACCATGATCAACGCAAAATCTCTTACAAAATCTGCTGAGTGCACATTCTCATAGTAAAAAGCTCAATTTCAGATTTCGCTAGTTCTCTGGGCAGAGTTCGAGGGAGTTGATGTTCAACAAGCAGAAAGTAATAACGCAAAACGCACAAGGAAATCACTTAAAAAGTGAAACACCCCATAGTGGTGAATACAAATTAAAAGGATAATAGCGAGTTGAAAATGCGCCAATTTTAACGCTCTGAGAATTGCTAACCAGATCATTCATCCTGATCAACGCAATACAAAAGCTAACCCGGAGATCATAATGAAAGTTCTCGTAACAGGCTCATCCGGACTCATAGGATTCACATTAATTAGCGCACTAACCGATCAATTCGACTTCTCAGGACTCGATTCTCGGAAATCAGACCGCGCTCCAGATGTTCCTACTATTATCTGTGATGGTTCAGATTACGAATCAATGTCAAAAGCATTTGTTGGAATCGATGCGGTAATACACCTTGCAGCAAATGCTCCTGTTGAAACCCCTTGGGTTGATGTTTTGAAAAACAACATATCAACTACCCACAATGTTTACGAGGCGTGTCGAGCGAACAGTGTTAAGCGTGTGATTTTTGCGAGTTCAAATCATGCTGTTGGAAATTTTGAACTTGATGAACCATATAGCCGAATTCGCGTTGGCGACTATCAAGGACTTATCCCAGGC
>NYZY01000051.1 GCA_002687335.1 Chloroflexota bacterium | reverse complement strand
TACTAATCTATTAATTCTTACCTTTATGGTCTCTTCTGCTTTTGCAGATGGAGGTTTCGTACAAACTGGTGTTGCTCCACCAGCCGTGACCGGAACAGATTCCCTGTTCGGTGGTGATGCTTTCGATGTTGGGCGTGGTATCCTTAGCGGTACCGATCTTGACGGAGACACTAAGCAAGAAGTCTGGGTCACCAGTTATGACAATGGCGGTCAAGTATTCTGCTTTGAAGAATCCGGAACAGATACATTTGCCTTTGTGTGGGCGTCTGCCGAAATAACCGCAGACTACTCTTCACCCCGCGACATACATACCGGAGACCTGGATGGAGACGGGAAAGGTGAAATCATCTTTCATGTAGGACGCTGGACAGGACCAGATCTCACTGATAATGGGATTCATATTTATGAGTGGGACGGCACCACAGACAATGGGTACGGTACAGCACCCGCTTTTCAGGTGGACCTTTATGATGCCCTTAACGATTCATTGAATGAATCTCGGGTAGAAGGTTTCTCCGTTGGCGATATTGATGCAGACGGAATGGATGAGATACTTCTGGCTAACAATGGCTCTGGCGCCTCTTGGGGAACACAAGACGGCTCAACACCATACCATGGGGATCGGTTCATTATTTTGTCCGTTTCGGGCGGCATCGGTGATTTCGGAACCGCTATTGTAGAAGAATACTCTATGTCACCTCGGGATGTCGATAAAGACGGTGTTACGGATAATCTGCTGGGAGGTGGGAGTCCACAGGAAATGATTATGTGCGATACGGATGGCGACGGCCTTCTTGAAGCAGCCTGTTTCTCCTGGAATAATCTGGCAATGTTTTTTATTGAAGCTACCGGAGCCAATGCTTATACAATCGGCGACACAACATACCGTAAACTTGGGATTAGTGATGATTGGACTCTGGGCGCTTCCGCCGCAGATATGAATGGTGACGGCAAGGATGAAGTTTACGTTTCTGGATACTATGATGGCAGCCTATTCGCTATTACGGATGCGGATGGTGATGCCACGAGCCTTGACACAACAGGCGGCTCAGGTGACTGGACCGGTAATACGGAAATTGCCATCATCCACGAATTTGGTGCCAATGGCGGTCTTGGTGTCGATGCAGCCAGTGGATTTGGTATTGTACAAGGTGGGGCAGCTGGTGTCAGTGATGTTAACTTGTTTGAGCTTGCGGCAGGGGGCGACCCCTTAGTTGCAGGGCATTGGACACATAGAATCTTCGCAATGGATGATGCCACAACCGCTGCAGTTCTAAAAACCAATTTGGCCGATTTCGATAATGACGGAAATTGGGAAATGGCTCTCCCCTACAAGGGTGTCAACGATACTACGTCCACCGGTGAGCTTGATCCAGCTGGAAACCGCGTTTTTCGTATAGCCGAGTGGGATGGTACAATGGTGTCCATCAGAGACATTACCCTGATTACACCCGACGACTATAAGCTGGCGCAAAACTATCCCAATCCGTTTAACCCATCAACACGGATTGAATACTCCTTACCAGTGAACAACACTATTTCACTTACAGTCTATAACATGCTCGGGCAGGAAATTGTGAAACTGGTGAACAATGAATACACAGCGGCTGGTTCACACTATGTTGTTTGGTATGGTACCGATAAGAATGGAATGCAAGTTGGAAGTGGGACCTATATCTATGAGCTTAGATACGGTAACGTTTCCAAGACCAGACAAATGTCGTTTATGAAATAGACAAAAAAGTCAAAAAAAAAGCCCTCGATTGAGGGCTTTTTTTTTGAAATGACGTAAGTGTGGATAAAATAATTTTACACTAATTTGAGAAAATGAAAAACCCTGCTATAAAATACATTTTAAACAATTTCGTATTTCTTATTCTACCTACGATTATTTACAGTCAAAATAAGGCTAAATTAGAACAAACTTATTCACTACAACAATCATCGTCTTTTTTATACATCAATGATTCATCTATACTATCCTATGATCACTCGACTCTTTACAAAGACGGAGATGCGATTTACAATGTTTCGGCCGGGAGTATATCAAGAGTCATACCATCTCCCAATTCCGATGAACTGTTTGTCATTTCAGCTATCTTTCAAAAAGGAAAAGAGCCGGCGATTCTAAATTTCCAAGCCATTTCGGGAATGGAAAAAACCAAACCGTCCTGGCAGATAAAAGTCCCCTATGATATGGGGTTTCCGGATATTGTAATTCATGATGACCGTGTATTTTTTCTTTGGTCCGGATCGCAAACATATTCAGTCTTTACCATGAACGGAAAGATGGTTGGACAANANAGCCTTTTNGATGAAAGNCCNTGGAATATGGAAAAGGTTATTCTCGGTATGGTNCACAANGATCAGCTNTTTTTCCTGGGAATGCAGNCTGCANGGCTNAACAGCAGACGTAACNTAACATTGTTCCAACTTGAACCGTCCCTTGAATCCAATCCTCTGGTCTCCTTCGATTTGGTCCAACCTTATTTCGCGTCATTTTCACTAAAGAATATTCTGGCCGTTGTTGGGAGCGGCAGCCTTAACGGAAGTGTTGACCCTGTCCCCTATTTGACTTTATATGATCTTACCGGGTCGGAAAACGTAATCACAACACCACTGGGAAAAATGCCCCGAAAAATCCGTTGGATACATAACCAACTAACCCTGGTATATAAAAATAGGGTGATAATATATGATCCTGCCGACCCGGAGAACCCCGTATCCATCAATTATGGCCGGGAAATCCATCCCATTGACTATGCGGAAGTGAAAAATTCATTATTGATTCTTGCGGCAAAATCAGTATTGCCATCTCCCAAAACAATAACATACGGCACAATAATCCTAATACGTTTGGACCTTCCTAAAAAAATCGTGTCCACCTATGACGTTTCTAGTGGATCATTTAAAAATGTCAAATTATCTCATCCTGATCATTCCGATACCTATTTCATCCAATTGGATGACATTGTAAACCAATACGATTTGGAACAATGATCCATGTCGGGCCGGCTAATCATAATCAGTTTGATCTGGATCGTCACGTCTGTTTTCTCTCAATCCTACAATTGGCCCTGCCAGCCCTTTGATCAGCAGCACTGGATCAATGGGACTTTCTGTGAATGCAGGGCAGGATCTGCCGGAAATATAGATCACTTCCATGATGGTGTCGATATTCATCTCCCTCAGGGAAATGCCGTTTATTCGGTCATTAACGGCACGGTGACCAGTATTGGAACCGTCAATGATTACGGAATCAACTCCTGGGTCCGAGTCGGTCGGTATTGCTATGTTCATGTAGATCCAAATCCCGCTCTAAATGTAGGTGAAAATATTTTCGCCTACGAAACCGTATTGGGGTGGACCAATTCCTGGAATCACATTCATTTCAAGGATGGGTATCCCGGATCTGAGATTAACGCAATCAGGTTGGACGGCGGATTAACGCCACTCGTAGACAATGATGAACCCCAGACGGAATGGGTAAAATTTTATCCAGATAATTCCACTAACCAATTTTCGAATAACCGTGTATTTGGAGCTGTAGATATCGTTTGTAAATCCACCGACCGAACCGATGAAGGCCCCATTGGCGACAATAACGGCATCTATAAAATTGGATATGAAATTTTTAACAGTGGAGGCGAATCCGTATTTGGTCCACACCTGCCCTTCGAATTTTATGATATTCCCGTTTCGGACAACTACATAACGAACGTGTATTTCCCCGGTTCAAGCACGAGTACCTATCTTTATATTGTTTCCAATAATCTTTACAGTAATTCTTCCTTAAACGTTACACAATGGGATTTGGGCGAATACACCGCACGAATCTATGTGTATGACCAATATCTGAATGCGAATACCTCGGATATCAGCTTTGAAGTCGTTGAAACGGATACGGAACCTCCAGCTCCCCCACGATTACTTTCCATATTGACAGATGGAAATGGGTTCATAATCAACTGGCTTCCAAACACGGAAGATGACTTGGAAGGCTACAGACTGTATTTCAGCTACGATATGGAAACCTGGTACAGCAACCACGACGAATCTTACATAACATCGGATATGACACAATTCCAGGCTGAATCATTTTCCAACAGCACCGGATATTTTAAATTGACCGCGGTTGATAATGCCCCGTTTCCCAATGAAAGTGATCCATCGAACGTTTTTGTTTTTCGGCGGGATCAGTCCAACCAAGGTTTACTTGTTATCAATGCCTATGCCGATCAAAACGGATTATCCCAGCACCCATTTGCTGGAAACGTTGGTCTCCTGGCCAACAGCCATGAACTGGGCATTGAAACCATCAGTGATACGTTGTTTACAATCGAGCCGTCTTTTGAAATTTCAAATGATTACGTACCGGTCATTCTTTCGGGAGATCGTGTTAAATCATGGCCAAATGAGTTGATTGAGATACTGGGAAATTCCACTTTTTGGACTGTGGGACCCAAAGCGTTAGAATCCATCAGTTCTTCGGATGCTGGTTATTCATTTCTTAATAATACCCTTGGTATTGCATTTACTGGTACCATCCCCACACCACCTGAAATTGTTGGCCTGGATCATCCTTTCAGCAACTTTTCGGTGGATGACATACTGACAGATATTGGATACGATAGCTTAAATGTCATGGATATACCTCTGGAAAATGAGAATACCCTGGCTGTACTCGCTGATACTGCGGGACGGATTCTTGCAATGGCTACTCTGGAGCCTCCAACCCTGATGACAGGAGTTCCAGTTGAAGCGCTACCGGAAGAAAGCAGAATTGATTATTTTGATCGATCCATTCAATTTCTATTAGGCTCCACAGCAAGTATAGCTTACGAGAGTAATTTAATCCCATATAATCCATCCATTTCATTCTATCCGAACCCATTTAATTCACAAGGGATCATCAAAATAAATGCGAATCCCGGTACATATCATATTTATCTGTTCAACATATCAGGCGCCACTGTCTGGGAACGGAAAATACAATTTTCCCAATCCGATAGGCTATCAATCCGCCTGCCGAAATTTCTATCCAAGCGTATGTCGTCTGGACCTTATTTTATCTTGCTAAAAGGACAAAGCGCCATGTTTGTTAGTGAAAAAATTCTCTATATTAAATAAGGTAAACATGCTACTTTTTCTCCTTTAGATTTGGAATAATCATATATTTTCCAGTATGAAAAATCAACACTTGATGGTTATTGATCCCGCGGTAATAAAACCTGCAATTGAGTCCTACAACCGGATTGCCCTCGCAGCACCATTCCCCGTAACGTATCATCTGCCCGCACTGCATGGATTCACCAGCATTGAACAAGTGCGTGGGAATATCTCTGGCATTATTGTCATGGGCAGCGCAGCGTCAGTACACGATGGACATACCTGGCAGGATGCTATTACAGAATTAATCTTGGATGCTTTTGAGAACAATATTCCTGTGATGGGTATCTGCTATGGGCACCAACTTTTAGCTCACATTTTTGGAGGTACGGTGGGTTTTTTATGGAATGGGGAAAAAAAGCAAGGTGAAAGAAACGTGGACCTTAAGGAAAATTTGCTTTGGGGAGCACCTATATCCGGTCCAATGATTTTTTCCCACCAGGAAGGCGTAACCAAATGCCCAGATGATTTTGAAATCACAGCCGTAAGCGAGTTGGTAGCCATAGATGGTTTTGCAAGTAAAACAAAACCCATCTGGGGATTCCAGACCCACATTGAAGCGACACAGGCATTTATTGATAATCACAACGTCCCTAATGTAAACTCCCATGATGCCTTTGAATTCGGACACCGGTTGTTGGACAATTTTATTTTATCTTTAACCTGATTAATGCAACTTTTCAGACAGTCTAGTTTACTCTTTTTGATCTGGTGCATATCCTGTTCACCGCCTGAAGCTATTTACGATAACAGCGGCAGTTTTACGCTTAAGAAAAATATTAATGAACTGATCTCATCATCTGGTTTGGATGCGAACATGGGTATCAAAATAGTGTCTTTGGAAACCGGGAAAATACTATACTCCCTAAATAGTAAAAAACTTCTCCTGCCCGCAAGCAACAATAAACTTTACACCTGTGCCGCTGCCTTGGAGAAGCTTGGCTCTGATTACAGATTTAAGACATTTGTACTTCAACACGGTAACAACTTGGTTCTTAGAGGTGGTGGTGATCCGGACCTGATTATAGATCATCTGGATTCTCTGGCTGAAATAACGGCAAAAAGCATCAATGACGTCGATACTCTATTCTTGGATGAATCATTCCTGGATTCTTTTCATTATGGACAAGGATGGATGTGGGATGAAGGAGCCTGGTGGTACGCCTCACCCATCAGTGCAATGTCACTCAATGATAATTGCATTGATTTTTACGTGGATCCCGGAGAACTAGGTCAGCCGGCCAAAGTAACTATCTTTCCGCAGACTGATTATGTACAACTGGTCAACCAATCGATCACTGTAAGTGATACGATTGGTTTTGAAAAATTCAAGATCGATCGCAACTGGTCTAGTAGAACTAATCTTTTCACTATCAGTGGTGAAATCCTTGAGACCGCAAAAACAGATACTTTCTATCGCAATATCCATGATGCAGCCTCATTTTCAGGATCCATTTTTTCTAAATTGCTGAAGCAATATGGCACAACAGTAAAAATTATATCACCCCGCGAGAGGTTTGGAAATCTCGATACACTCGCAGTACATATTTCAGATTCCCTAATTGTTTCAGCCCATAATTTGATGCAAGAAAGCGATAACCTAACAGCAGAATTATTTACAAAAACCTTAGCAGTAAATGACAGTACAACTGGGAATTGGGCAGACGGCTTAAACAGCATCAAGTCTTTCCTTGCTGATTCTGCTGGCATTGATACAACTCTTTTACGCCTTGCAGATGGTTCCGGGGTTTCCCGTTATAATCTTACCAGTGCGGATCAATTGATTAAATTACTATCCTATGTGCATGCCAGTAAACACAGGGATAATTTTATCTTTACATTGCCAGGCGGCGGATCAAATAGTACCTTGAAAGGCCGATTGAAATTTTCCAAATCAAAAATCAGAGCAAAAACAGGACACTTATCCGGGGTAAGTTGTTTATCGGGATATATTTTTTCAGATAAATATGGACCCTTGGCTTTTTCAATGCTGATGAATGGTTATATCGGGAAAGCAAGGCCATATCAACAGCTCCAAGATAAAATAATAAATCTGTTTCTTCATGATTAAACCACCTGCTCTCAAACCAAATGCCACCATTGGCTTTTTGAGTCCATCTTCATGGATGAATGAATCAGATTTGAAATTGGCCATAGCAGTATTTGAAGAAAAGGGCTACCATCTTGTTTTGGGTAAAAGTATATATTTAAAAGACAATACATTTGCAGGTACGCCAGAACAAAGAGCCAATGATAT
>NYZY01000050.1 GCA_002687335.1 Chloroflexota bacterium | reverse complement strand
TCTCCGAGTGCGTATCACCACACCTTCTATACCGATAATGTCTCCAATGTCGAGTAAGTCAAGAATCGCGTAGGAATCATCCCCCATGGTATTTTGGCGAGCGAAAATTTGAATCGAGCCATGACCATCCCTAACGTCAATAAATGAGGCTTTCCCTTGCCCTCTTCGAGCCATCACCCGCCCGGCCACTCGAACAATATGGTTATCTTGATGATCGGACTCATCGTCACCCTGCTCAAAAGATTGGAATAGTGCTACTGCTTCCACAGAGGTATGGGTTCGATTAAATCTTGCAGGGTAAGGGTCGAGACCACGGGAGCGAATCTCAGCCGTCTTGGCTAAACGATCTTCAATAAGTTTTCGCTCACCAGCCGCCTGAGATTGCACGTTAGGTTGATTTGCCTGGTTTTCTCTCGTCATATTTTCGGGGGGTAAGTTATTAAGACCAAATACTCACTGAGTAAAGCTCATCCGCCAGTTCGGGCAGCTTACTGAATCATTCGACAGTACGTTTACATCGAGAAACTACGCACTTTCGTCGATGCACCAGTTTATTCTAAGGCAGAGCCACTTCATATTCAGCGTCAGATGGTTTACCCATCACATAAATATATCGATTCCGTGTAAAACACCCGAAATCGGTAACAACTGACGATGGTCAATAATCTGCAATCTAAACAATAATCGTTTTTCATCTAAAGTTCATCAGGAAATCCATGCGGAATTCTAAGGCACTATGAGAAAAAGACAGAAAGGGTCTTCGGATTTCAGGCGTCATACAGGTGGCAGTTCTCTACGTCCAACAACTTCAAAGGTCCGTTCGGCTATGTTTTCCATGCTGGGTCCGGCCGGATCTCACGGTCTCCAGGTACTCGATATCTATGCAGGAACTGGAGCTTTAGGAATTGAAGCCCTGCAACGCGGTGCTGCAAACGCATCGTTTGTAGAACAAAATTTGAAACGCTGTAATGAAATTAACCAATATCTGGAACGACATAATTTGGCGTCAAAAGGAACAGTACACAGGTGTAAGGCACTTCAATCAGTCGGAAGACTGGAAGGAGAATTCGAATTGATTTTCGCTGATCCACCTTACGAATTGAATGAGTTTGAGCCTCTATTCACGCGTGTAAATGATGCTGGATTAATTGCACCGAGCGCTATTGCATTCCTTGAACATTCAAAAAAGACCAAATTACCAAATATGCTCCCTGGCCTAACGTTGTCGACTCATCGGCTTTACGGTGATTCAGCAGTGTCGGTATATCGGTCAAACAAATTGCTATCAGGCGTAGGTGTTGAATAGATGTCAATAGCGATATACCCCGGCACGTTCGATCCAGTAACCAACGGTCACGTCGACATCGTTGAGCGGGCATCTAAAACAGTTGATCGCCTGACAGTAGGTGTTGTTGAAATATCATCAAAACGAACAATGTTCACTATCGACGAGCGAATATCAATGTTCACTGAAGCAGTAACTCACGTACCAAACGTTTCTGTAGAGTCATACTCAGGTTTAACCGTCAATGCTGCACGTCAAATTGGTGCAGATGTCATTGTAAGAGGACTTCGAATAACCAGTGATTTCGAGTACGAAAGTGAAATGGCGTTAATGAACCGCAGGATGGCTGAAGACATAGAAACGATTTGTCTTTTCAGCGCTTTGGAATACCAAATCCTGAGTTCATCAAGAGTAAAAGAAGTGGCAGCACTCGGCGCTGATGTGTCGGGACTGGTTCCACAAAATGTGTGGGAGCCTCTGTCTGAGAGGATCTTCCAAACCAAGCAAGACAACAATAGTTGAAAAGGAAACATGGAGGCGAAAATGACACTCATGGCACAACTCGAAAACCTCGAGGCAATGATCGTTAAGGGACGCGTGCCTGGTACTGCACGAACGCTGGTCAACCAGCAAAAAATCAGTGCGATCATTGACGAAACGAAAAAACATCTTCCTGATGAGATAACCGAGGCCGAAGGCGTAGTAAGACAAAAAGACGCTATCATCAAACAAGCTGAAATCGAAGCTAGGAGAATTCGTGCTTACGCTGATGAGGAAGCAACGACGATCCGTCAGTTGGCCGAAGAACAATCAAATACCTTACTCGCCACTTCTCAGGAAGAAGCCAAAAAGATGGTTCAGGATACCGAAATCATTCGAAAGGCCAATGAAAACGCGATCGAGATCGAAGCAGCGGCAAACACTCGTTCACAGAAACTCATCGATGACGCAGAAAGCCGAGTGAACACGATTTTGCATGACGCAGGGATTTCTGCTGAAGAACGTCGCAAAGGTGCAGACAACTACGCTAGAGAAGTCTTATTCACTCTTGAAGAACGAATCGCCGATACTCTCGGGCAAGTCCGAGGTGGCATCGACCTACTCGAGGCTCGACCGACAGCCGATGTCGCTGACTAGTTATGCTAAAAACCTAAATATTTAAAAGTTCTGGAAAAAAACATACTAAGCTTGGATAGTCTCTCGCGTTTTGGAAAAACGTAGGCAATCCCTATGAATTAGCTATGGAATAGCTGTAAAATCAAAACAGGTGAAGCATACAAAACAGTTATCTAGAAATTTCTAAATAAGGCCCTTAGCCCAATCGCCTGCAAGAACACGATCAAACATCTCAGCGTTCTCATCGTTCCACCCAAAGCGACTAACAAGGTTGAGGCGATACACCAGTTCCAGCGCACTAAGCCGAGCGCTCAACACCTCCTCACTTAAGTCACCTTGGCAAAGTTCTAGGATTGGTTTCAATAAAAAGATATCGAGTGGGTCGTTGTAAGTCTCTTCCAACTGTTCGGGCACGAAATTCCAAGGATAATTCCAAAATCTCAAAAGCATGTCCAGTTCATAATCCGACGGCGCCAAGGCAGTTCGATCGAAATCTATAATTCCCGATAATTCCCCTTGATGGTTAACCAAAATATTCCCAAACCAGAGATCACCATGACAAAGTACCCTAGGGCGATCTTCAAGCGCTTCAGCCCAGAGAGCGAAAGCTCCCTGTGACTGTGAAAGTACCCTCCCAGGAACAATAGCGTCTACAGACCTCAGCGCCCTGTTAAACGACTCGCGTACATGCCTACTCCAATTTTCCGTCGTGGCGTTAAGCATCGATGCATCAGATTGAAATTTTTGTAAATTGCCTAGTGCCGTTGCCAGTTGAGCGACAAGTTTTTCACGAGCCTTGGCATCAAGGCCGGGCCAAACGTTATAAGCAATAGAACCGTCAAGCCGATTCATGATGACCCAGGCCCTACCTTCAAGCGTCCCTGTTTCAATCACGTGTGGAGTGGCCACTCCTGGAATATCCATTGCTGTGACAGCAAGCTCATGACTAAATCGACCCGGGCGCCCAACCTCAGGATCGACCTTGATTACTGTCTCATTCCCAATGAATACCCATGTCCCATAACCGAATCCATAGTCGACAGTACTGCCAAGTTTATTTCCAGCCCATTCACGAACACGACCCAAAGCTACGTGATCATCTTTCTCATAATTACGGGCCCAGGGGTTATTCAGCATGATGGCACATACCTCGAACGAGGAACACTAAATGACTTATGATGATGCAAGTCGATACTCAGGCAGAAACNCAGAGAAATCATCATNCTTTCTTGAATGCTCGAATAGTCAAATTTATCAATAAATCACGCCACGNTTCANCCCCGCTGGAACGAGTCCNTTTTTCCAGTACATCGACATCCACAAATCCTGCCTCTGCAATCATCTCAATATATTCGCTCATGACAGCGGCGCCACCGACGCAATCGACCCACTCTGCGGCCGACTTACGAACGTCCATTGGAAGCGGTTTTTCGGTCACAACATCTGAAATCACGAATCGACCGCCAGGTTTCAATATTCGAAATATCTCTGAGAAAACCCGACTTTTTTTCTCCGAAAGCGCTATGACACAGTTAGAAATTACAAGATCCACAGAATTATCTGCCTGAGGAATCGACTCTATATGCCCAAGCTTAAAAACAATATTTTCAGTTAGAAGTTTGTCCGCATTTTCCCGCGCTAGAGTAAGCATCTCAGGAGTCATATCGATACCTATGACGTGACCGGTCTCACCGACTTCCCTCGCTGCAAGAAAACAATCGATACCACCCCCCGATCCAAGATCTAAAACCGTCTCTCCAGGTTTAGCATCAGCAATTCCTACAGGATTTCCACATCCAGCTGATGCACCGGCCGTTTCATCAGTCAAAGCATGTCGCTGTTCTTCTGTATAGAACGTATCAGAGGCCTTATCAGATGAAAGAGCCCGTTCGACCGCCGTTTTTGCTAACGCACCATATCGATGCCTAACAGCCTCGGTGATTGAATCCAAGCGTGCATGAGTAATTTCTGCACTATCCTCACCACTACAGCACGATGCAAATTCATCAGTTGAAATCAGGGTCCCGAGCGGATTTAACTCAGGCATTAGGCATCCTCAAAAATAATTGAAACAATAAAATCTATTCCAGTGCAGTGATTATTTGTAATCGATATTCACTTCAAAGAGTAATCATATTAGTTATCCAGACAAGATATCTGCTAATAATGTGTAACAAATCAGAACAACTAACTGTTCAAGCTATAATTTATCTACCTTATACAGTTGAATGACTCTGGCAGTCAATCCACTGTAGCTAAAGCCTTTCTATTACCTCGATATGACGACTCCTAAAGCAATAACCGATGACCCGTTATTTTTACTAATCGATGGTCACGCGATTGTTTTCAGAGCGTGGTTTGCTATGCGAGATCATCTGATCACCTCATCCGGGCAAAATACCACCGGTGCAAGTGGTTTCATGACAATGCTTTTGAAGACCATACGTGAGCAAAATCCAACACATATAGCGGTTACGTTCGATACAAAAGCGCCAACATTCCGCAAAGACCTTTTTCCCGCATACAAAGCCCACAGACAAGAAGTTGATCCCGCTCTGCATGAACAGATTCCAATTGTCAAAGAAATCCTCGCGCCAATGGGTATACCGGTCTATGAATATGATGGATTTGAAGCCGATGACCTGATCGGTACGCTTTCAAAACAAGCAAGCGAAAAAGGCATGAAAACCCTGATCTTAACTGGTGACGCTGACCAGTTACAACTTGTCGACGAAAAAACCTCATTGCTCATGTACACAGGTTTCGGTGAAATGCGCACATACGACCCTGAGGGAGTAGCTGAAAGATACGATGGGCTGGGACCTGAATACGTTGCGGAAATCAAAGCCCTCGAAGGTGATTCATCAGACAATATTCCCGGTGTTCCAGGAGTCGGAAAGAAATCCGCCCGAACCGTACTAGCGAGATTAGGGCATTTCCCTTCTTTATTCAACAACTTAAGTCAAATCGAACTGATCGAAGGGCTTCGGGGCGCAAAGCGGGCTATGAACTTACTTGACGAGCACCGTGAAACTGCGGCCGAGGCTCTGGTTCTAACGACAATTGTTCGTGATGTCCCAATTGATTTCGACGCTGAAAAATCGAAATTCGGCCAATTTGATCGTGAGGCAGTAATCAAGATTCTAATGAATTACGAACTCCGTCTAGTTGCCAATCGAATGCCACGATCCGAATCGACTCAGTTAAACGAAACGAAAGCTGACAATAACGATATTGCAGAAACTTCTGCGAAGCGCGCTTCCGGACAGCTAGACATGATCGATGATCTCTCATCATCCGTGTCGGTCGAGGCACTAACACAGGCTGACCCGCCGAAACCACTCGGCGAGTATGAAATAGTCACGGATATGGCTAGTCTTCAGACAATGATTGATCAACTTCACAAAAATGGTGAATTTGCATTCGACACAGAAACAACCGGCCTTAACCCAATGACATCTGATTTGGTAGGCCTTTCTTTCGCTATAAAAACAGGGCATGCCTGGTACGTTCCTGTTGGACACAATAAAGGCGCACAAGTCTCATTCTCTGATGGCCTTACGCGACTACGCCCATTGTTCGAAGATGAATCGATCAATAAAATCGCACACAATGCCAATTTTGACTTGATGGTATTGGCCACTGCAGGCATTGATGTAAAAGCCTTAGGCTTCGACACCATGATCGCGGCAGCATTGTGCGGATATCGCTCCATCGGTCTAAAACAGCTTGCCTTGCAGCTGTTCAACCAGAATATGACTGAGATTAAGACACTCATAGGAGTTGGCAAAAAACAAATCACAATGGCGGAAGTGCCAATTGAGCAAGCAGGTCCGTACGCAGCATCGGACGCGGACTTTACATGGCGTTTATATGAAAATCTCAAGCAGGAGATACAAGACCATCAAGCCGATTACATAAATAAAGAAGTGGAAATCCCGTTACTCCCGGTCATTATCGAGATGCAACGCAACGGCATGATTATCGACAAAGCCGCGCTTGCAGATATGTCTGAACAACTCGGAACTGAAGTCGAGCTAATCAAACAGGCGACAACCAGCGTAATCGGGGGGCGCAAACTTAATCTGGCTTCAAACCAACAAGTAGCTGATCTGCTAATTGGTGAACTAGGGGCGCCTAAAACCCGAAAAACTAAAACAGGCTGGTCCATGGATGCCAATGCTTTAGAGAAAATTCAGGAGAGCCCAGGACTTGACGATAGAATTTACCAAATCGCCGATGCAGTACTAAAGTTCCGCGAATTAACAAAGCTCAAATCTACATATGTTGATGCCCTACCGCTATTGGCAAACCCCAATACCCAGCGGGTTCACACCAGCTTCAACCAGGTCGGTTCAGCCACCGGGCGACTTTCAAGTAACGATCCTAACGTACAAAATATCCCAGTACGGACCGAGCTGGGCAGAAAGGTTCGAAAGGCATTCGTTAGCGATTTCGCAAACGGCTGGCAATTTTTGGCGGCAGACTACTCGCAGATCGAACTAAGAATCCTTGCACACCTGTCACAAGATCCAGCTCTCCTTGAAGCATTTGAAAACGGTGAAGACATCCACGCCTCCACTGCGCGCGCAATGTACGGAGTACAGGATGTAAGAGCCGATCAACGACGAATAGCTAAGATTCTAAACTTTGGGGTGATCTACGGGCTTGGACCGATTGGCGTTGCTCGTCAAACAGACCTGACTAGGAAACAGGGACAGGAATTCATCGATCTTTACTTCGGCAAATATCCAGGAATTCGTAATTACATAGAACAAGCGAAACAATCAGCACGCGAAACTGGCTACGCAGAGACCGTCCTAGGTCGGCGACGGTACCTGCCAGACATCAACGCTGGTCATCCCGGTCACCGAGCAGCAGCTGAACGAGTATCCGTAAACATGCCAATACAGGGAACAGCAGCAGACGTCATCAAGCTTGCCATGATTAATATTTCAAACGAGATGAAAATACAAAAAATGCAGTCAAAAATGTCCATTCAGGTTCATGACGAACTAATATTTGAAATCGCCCCTGGAGAACTGATGGAAATGCAAATGATGGTAACAACTATGATGCCAGAAGCGATGGATTTAACTGTCCCGCTATTGGTAGAAGCGAAAACTGGTCCAACCTGGGGTGACATGGACTCAGTTGACTAGCTCCCTATGACCAATACGATAGGGAACATTCGCAGTTAGTTAAATCCAACATCATCGAGATCCTCTGTCTTCCGAGCTCGCAATCGATCACGCAGTACCGACCAGAAGAGGACCCCTCCACCAATCAACACTACCACCCATCCCAAAGCATAGAAGAAGGCATTTTCAGTCGCTATCAACACGACCAATCCCAAACCTACAATCACAAAACCTACAACAACGATCCACATTCCTGACCACTCAAGAACCCGTTTCATGATCACTCTCCAACAATTCAAACCGGCTAATTTAATGTATAGCCACGTCGGAACAGCACAAATAATGTTCGATACGAAGATTATCAACTTGAACGTTATTGTCGACTATTAGAAATTACAGTTTCACTGTTTCGGATTACCAGAATTTACAATTAGACTTATATTTGGTGTGCGACTTGAAGTCGTGGCGTCAGCGGAGGGGTGGCAGAGTGGTTGAATGCGCTTGTCTTGAAAACAAGTATGTCCGCAAGGGCATCGCAGGTTCGAATCCTGTCCCCTCCGCCATATTTCTTCCCGCTATTCAGATGACTGCTGGCTAAGGGTCATGTAACTTCAACCTCACAACAACCATCTGTCAACTAAATATCTCAATAAGGCGCAGGCAAATGTTTGTCGGAACCCAATATCCAATCCACAGTGATAATGATTACAAATTACTTGCGCAACTGGGTGTCAGCCATATCAACGGATTCCCCCCTGGCAATGCAGATACATGGACTACTGATATACTGAGCAAATACCGCCAAAAGGTCGAGTCCTATGGCATTGCTTTAGACATGATCGCTCTGCCCATTGGCACCAAACCAGAAGATAACCAATCTCCGAATATCACTTTAGG
>NYZY01000049.1 GCA_002687335.1 Chloroflexota bacterium | reverse complement strand
CTTTGGACATGGCATGCATGGTGAACACAGAACCCGTTGCGGATATGTTCGGGCAAAGTACCGATATCGATCTTTCGAAGTCACATCAGGCTGAGCGTATTCGTGCAGGAATACATTCAGATGTGGAAGTTATAGATCCTGCTACTGAGCTTCCTGCATCAACTGAGAGAAAAGCTGTCTCGAAAACAACCATTTCGATTGATCACATACGGCAGATCGTAATTTCTGGTTCATCGACTAAGCCTTTTGAAGGGATGAAGAAGGTATTCATCCTCGACGGTGCTCACCGGATGGTTCGCGAAGCAGAAACTTCGCTTTTGAAAATCCTCGAAGAGGCACCGGATCACGTACTTATCGTGCTCACGTCTCCAACTGCTGAAGCACTATCGCAAACAGTTGTATCGAGGTGCCAACTCTTAGAACTTAGACCTGTTGAGCCTCAAGTGATCGAGTCGAAACTCATCGAGCAATTTAAAGCTGACGAGGCACATGCTCGGCTGCTTTCGAGGCTTGCGCGCGGATCTCCAGGCTGGGCGATTGATGCGATAAATGACCCCACGATAATTGATGCTCATAACCAGGCGATACTGCGATTTGCTGAGATAGTTACCGGAAGCATAGAGTTTCGGTTTAGATACGCTCGTCAGACTGCAGGTCAGTTTTGGCGAGATCGCATGGCTGTGTTTTATGAGATGGAGCGCTGGATTGAGTGGTGGCGTGATGTAGCTATGATGCGTCATAAATTAATCGACAACCTAATCAATGTAGAGTGGGTTGATCTGTTCTCCGAAATAGCGACTGAGATTACTGAAGAACAGATATCGGCTGCTGTGACGGCAATCGAGAACGCTCGTCATGCCTTGGAAGCTAATGCGGTACCACAGTTGACACTGGAAGTAATGATGCTTGATTTACCGTGGGCTGACCCTGCAAAAATTCCATCTTTGAATCCTGAATCGGGTGATGGAAGTTAACAGTTTGCCTCGGGGTGATCTTTGGCCCTGTGCCTTTATTCCCAATGATCGTTGTTTCTTTTTAACTGACCACTGGGTTAGATTCTGGAAGAAGCCATGGGACGAACTTTAACCATGTGTTTTTAAGGGATTCAGGCTTGAGAAAAGAATATGGGTTTGGTCGTGGTTCGTAAGGCTTGTTGCGCAACCTCATTCCCGCTTCCTGAGGTGTCCGACCTGCTTTACGGTGATTGCAATTCTTACATGCAGTTACGACGTTCATCCAAGTGTATTCACCGCCTTTGCATCTCGGGCGAATATGATCAATTGTCATGTCGCGCGCACTAGTTCCACAGTATTGGCATGTTTGATTATCACGCGTGAATATTTCATTGCGTGACATCTTTCGACGTTGGAGTGGGCGCTTGACCATGTAAACAAGTCGGATTACGTCTGGACGTTCAAAAATGTCCGTAACGGTATGGACATACTCACCAGTATCCTGAACTGATTCTGCCTTTCCCTTTCCCACAAGTTTCACTGCTCTGCGAATATCACAGATATTCAGTGGCTGATAGTTCTGATTTAGCACCAATACTGGCGCTCTTGTGCTTTGACTCATCCGGTTTGCCGACTTCAGATTCTACTGCTAGACCATCGATCTGGTCGCTCAATATCACTAGTTATCAAATACCTGCTTTGTTGATACGTTTTTCGAGAATGTCCAGCGAAATACCGAAATCATCAGGAGCGAACTCGATTACAAATCCATGTAAATTCAACAGCGAGGGAACTATCTGCGATTCTATCAGCCATACATCCAGCTTTTCACGGATACTTCCTTCGACGTAACTTCTGGCGGCAGTTTCGACCAGTGACTGGATGTTGTCTGAGGATTGATTTGAGGTGCTCTGCGGCAAGACGTATGTGTATCTAGCGGTAGCGGTCATTAGTCCGCCAGCGATGAGTATGCCGGCGATAAGCCCGATCAAAATTCCGCCTAGTTTGTTACCCCAACCCATCTGAGATGAAATCGGCTTTGTTGCTTTGTTGACTATCGATATGGCTATGCGGCTTACTAGGAACACACCGATGAAAATGATTACGTATCCGATAGCAGTGGAAATCGCCTCGCTTTGAACTCCATTCCAGATCAAAGAGAGAATTCTTCCTGCGAATAATCCGCTGAAGAATAACCCTACATAGATTGCAACTGCATTCACTAATAGATTCACCAGCCCGGCTTTGTAGCCCCATAAAGCAGCGAGGACGAATATTCCTGAAAATATCCAGTCTAGTAAGTTCATGCTGGGGATTCTCCGTTTGAGGTAAATAGGTACATTTAGTCACGCTTACTCATAATTTGAATTAGTTGATGTTTGCATAAATGTTTGGCAAAGGGCACTTACAATGTCGGGATAATTGGGATCTTAACAGTATGCAGTTATCCTATTCGTAATGGCAATTTCGCGATTACGATATGAGTATTGAATAACCCTGATAATGAACGGAGATCATTTGCACTCACCGAATAGCGTCCGACCGGCTATAGCGATTGACGGACCAGCTGCATCCGGCAAATCATCAGTTGGAAAAATGTTTGCATCTCAACTTGGTTATAGATTTCTCGATACTGGCCTCATGTATCGAGCTGCCACTTGGGATGCCATGAATAATGGGATCGATATCAATGAACCCGAAGCCGTTTCTGCTGTAGTTGGGAAGATGGAATTTTCGGTTATTGACGGTGAATTTGGTGAAAATCTCATTTTGGTCAATGGACAAGACGTAACTCGGTTCCTTCATTCAACAGCAGTTGATGTTTCTGTGTCACCAGTATCAGCTATAACGGCAGTCAGGAAAATCATGGTTGCCGAGCAGCGTCGTATAGCGACTACTGGCAGTATTGTTATGGTTGGGCGGGATATTGGGACGGTCGTTATACCAGATGCCCCCCTCAAGATTTTTTTGACTGCTTCAGCCGAGACCAGAGCACAGAGACGGTATAGCGAATTCATAGCAAACGGTACTCAAGTTGATTTGGCAGATATTTTGTCTTCGATTGAGAAACGTGATCGAATTGATTCGTCCCGAGAAGATTCTCCTTTAAAGCCTGCTAGCGATGCGCACATGGTGGATACTGATGATCTTTCATTGAACCAGGTTGTTGCTCTTATGGTTGAGTTATCAAGGGAAATTATCTGATGGGGCAGTGGTTGTTCCCTCCGTGTAATTTTGGATTCAAACTTACTCTTCGCTGGTTTTCAGATTTCACTGTTGAGGGACAGGAGAATATTCCCAAATGCGGACCGCTCCTGGTTGCATCAAATCATCTTTCTAATCTCGATCCTGCAATAGTGGCCGCAGCGCTACCACGGCCTCCGGTATTCCTTGCAAAACAGGAGTTGTTCAAGTACCCGATCGGATCGGCTCTTATGAGAGGATACGGTGCTTTTCCCGTAGATAGGCGACGTGCTGATATCCGGGCGCTCAATTGGATCACCCATCAGTTATTGGGTGAAAGTAGAATAGCCATCATCTTTCCAGAAGGCACTCGAAGTAAGAATGGTGGATTGTTACGGGCACAACATGGTCTTGCCCGCATAGCAATATCAACTGGTGTTCCGGTTGTTCCAGTTTCGTTGACTGGTTCCGAAAACCTTCAAAACCCTTTGAAGGTTTTGAAGCCAACTGCAACACTTAAATTGAAAATTGGTAAGGCGTTCGTTGTGATTGGTTCAGACGTCGGAACTCCGAGAAGTATAGCTGCAGATGTTACGACCGAAATTATGTCGAGAATTTCAAGGATGCTTCCGGAAGCTCAACGCGGTGAGTACGCAGATGTGACCGATATGAATACACCTAACACTGTGGATTACGTACATAGTAGTGATAAGGAAGTTACCTAGTTGTGCGGATTATTTGCATATGCGGGTAGTGTGAATGCTGTTCCCATTCTGTTGGATGGGCTTCGTTCAGTTGAGTATCGTGGTTACGATTCTGCTGGAATTTCCATAATTACCGAGTCTGGCAGCATAGAGACACGAAAGCGCGGAGATCACAAAGCTTCTCTAAATAATCTTCATAGTACTGTTACTGGTGATCAACTTTTCGGGCTGGTTGGAATTGGTCACACAAGATGGGCCACTCATGGTGTAGTTAACCATGCTAATTCTCACCCCCATTCGTCCGTTGATGGTTCTATTTCAATCGCTCATAACGGGATTATCGAGAATTTCCTTGATATTAGAGATGAATTACTCGATTCTGGTGTAGAGCTTAGTTCTGAGACTGACTCCGAAGTTATTGCCCATCTAGCTGGTAGGCACCTTGCAACTGGGCATGGTCTTCGTGATTCTCTTGTTAAGGCCGTTGGTCAACTTATAGGCAATACGGTTGTAATCGCTGTAGCTACCTCGGAGCCTACCAAGGTTGTCGGTTTGAGACTTGGTAATGCTGGTGGAATCGTCGTCGGTAAAAACGAAGATTCAGCCTTTATGGCATCTGATATTGGTGCACTTCTTCCACACACTTCAGAAGTCGTATATCTCGAATCTGGTGAGGTGGTTGAGATTGAAAGTGGGTCTTTTAGACTATTTGATTTTAATGGTAAACCTATCGAGCGAAAATCAGTCAAAACCAACCGGAGTTTCCGAGCGGCTCAAAAGGGTAAATATCCGGATTTCATGTCAAAGGAGATTGCTGAACAACCTGAAGCTATTCAGGGGGCAATTGCGGGGAGGGTTAACTTGGTTTCGGGTGAGTTAGAAATGCCCGAAATTACACTTTCCGCCAACCAGATTAGATCAATTGACAGAGTTTTAATCACAGGTATGGGAACGTCTCTGCACGCTGGTATGTTTGGTGCATCTATGATCGAATCATTAGCACGAATTCCAGCAAGCGCGGAGAACTCAAGCGAACTTAGATATCGTAACCCGGTTATTGGTTCGAACACGCTTATTATCGCGGTGACGCAATCAGGCGAAACAGCAGATACTCTTGCTGCGATGGAATATGCAAGTCAACAAGGATCTTGCCAGATAGTGGTTCTTGAACAAGAGGGTTCTCAGGCTGCACGNATNGCNGATNTCACCTTACCNATACACGCCGGNCAAGAGATAGGGGTNGCGTCAACCAAGACGATGATTGCNAGCATGACGACTNTACTNGNGTTGTCGATATTTCTTGCCAGANCTCGATCGGTAATCGATGCTGACCGTGTCAAACAACTCGTTGAGNAAATANCTNNATTACCCTCTTTGGTTGCTTCCACCNTTGATCGAAATGGTGNGACATNAGANGTNGCNAAGCATTTAGCCAAATTTACTGATCTTTTGTACCTCGGGCGTGGANCACAACTTNCGATTGCACTTGAAGGTGCACTAAAGATGAAAGAACTTGCATATATTCATGCCGAAGGCTATCCCGCGGGAGAAATGAANCATGGTGTAAACGCGTTATTGGGTGCCGATATGCCNACAGTAGTNTGCGCACCTCATAACCACCTATATGAGAAGATGCTGTCGAATATCAGTGAGGTAAAGGCACGTGGCGGTGAAGTTATGGCCATAGTTTCAGACAGTGATGACACGTTAGAGCGGATTGTCGACCAAGTAATTCGCATTCCAGATTGTTCTGAATTACTTCAGCCGTTTTTGACCTTGGTGCCGTTACAGTTGCTTGCATATAAGACCGCGTTGGAACTTGGTCGAGATCCTGACCAACCTCGGAACCTTGCCAAAACTGTCACGGTTGAATAAATCTTTGATACCTAAACGGGAAAATGCTCAGGAAATTGCCTCATTAAGAGCCCGTTTAGCAACTAAATTTGGTGCCCTGAGTAATCCTAAATACCGCCGTTATTGGTTTGGTTCGCTAGCGTCAGTAGGCGCAATTCAGATCGTTACCATGGCCCAAGGCTGGTTGATCGTGGACAAGCTAGGGGGATCTGAGCTCGATATTGGTGTACTTGGTGGTGCTACTGCAGTACCAACTATCCTCATAAGCCTCTTCGGGGGAGTTCTTGCAGACCGATTTGATCGTCGAAAGTTGATTATAGGTGTTTCGGCGGCGTCTACTGCACTGTTGATGTTACTTGCGATACTCGACGCAACTGACTCAGTAATGATCTGGCATGTTGTTGTTATCGCTGCGATGCAGGGACTTGTAATGGGTTTTGATGGCCCGGTTCGCAGTTCATATTTTCCACTTTTGATTGAGCGTAAGCATATGACGAGTGCTGTGGTACTGGGTACCGTTATGTGGCAATTCAGTCGCCTGGTAACGCCCGTTATCGGAGGATTTATCATCAGATATGGTGGGACAGAATCGGTGTTCTTTGTGGGAGTTCTTGGTTGGGCCAGTATGCTTTTGGTGATGATTTCCTTAAATATTAGTTCCCCTCCTTCGGATAAGGCACGGAATGTAATAAGCGATATTGTTGAAGGTATACGTTTTATCCGCTCAAGGCACGATTTTGTTCTTTTGATAGGACTTACCTATGCGACTCATTTTTTCGGTATGCAGTATTTGCAGTTGATGCCATTTTTCGCGAAGCGGTTTGAAAGAGAAGCCGATGGATATGGAATCATGTTGTCAGCACTAGGTCTAGGTGCTCTTACTGGCACGTTTGTGGTGGGTCGGATAAGGGGGAAATCCAGTATTGGCTATATCATGCTTGGCGGATCGATCGTTTTTGCTGGTGCTGTTATCGCTTTCGCGTTTGCCAAGTCGTTTTACGTGGCTATCGGATTCTTATTTATAGGTGGCCTCGCAAACACTATTTTCTTTGTTGTTGCAATGACTGTCTTACAGTTACGGGTGCCCGAGCATATGCGGGGGCGTGTAATGGGTATTTATACGATTACGTTTAGCTTTATCCCGCTTGGTGGTGTCATGGGCGGAGTAGTTGCATCAATTTATGATGAGCGCATAGCAGTAGCGTTAGGGGCTTTAATTCTCGCTTCGATTTTCTTGCTGGTTGGCATCACGCAACCAATTATCCGAAATCTAGATGGTACCGACCTTGAAAAAGCGTGAGTAATCCTGAGATTGGCATTGATCCGCCTGACGTACTTGGTGCGGAGTCGATTGATCGCCCCACAAGTGCATTGGCTGTTCGACCATTCAGGATTTATTTTGTTGGCACAATCTTGGCGATGAATGCTCTGCGGTTAGGGGCCGTGGCCCAGGGGCTACTGATGTGGGAACTGACTGGTTCTACCTTGAGTCTGGGCGGAGTCGCAGCTGCTACAGCTATTCCAATGGTGTTGGTTAACATCTTTGGCGGCGTGCTTGCTGATCGCTATGAAGCAAAATTCCTTCTCGGAGGGTCATCGCTGATCGGGGCGTTACTTCTGGTTTTTCTCGGTATTCTTGATATAACCAACACAGTTCAGGCTTGGCACGTGTTTTCATTTTCTTTGATTTCTGGATTTGTGGCTGGCGCAGACCAGCCCTCTCGACAGGCTTATTTCCCGTCTCTTGTACCTGCTTCAGCGATTAAAAGTGCAGTGACAATCAATGGATCACTTATCGCCTCAGCGTCGGTAGTGGCTCCGATTCTCGGAGGGTTATTGATTGCCGCGCTTGGTACACATGTGGGCTTTTTTGCGGCCTCAATGGGCTGGTTCGCCATGTTTGTTGCAACTTTAATTTTGCCAAGGCGTGGATCATCTTCACTTCAGCGTAGCGTGCTACGAGATCTAGGCACAGGGTTTGGATTCATATTCAGTAATAGAGTTTTATTAGTTCTTATGATCCTAGCTTTCACGAACATGCTGATGGTATTCGGATGGATCGGTATGTTGCCGGCGTATGTTGATCTATTTGGAGGAGGAGCTAGAGAAGTCGGATTTATGTTTTCTTCTGCGGGTATAGGGGCTTTTAGTGGGATTTTAGTTGCCGGAAAGGTTTCTTCCGGTCGATATATGGGCTGGATGATTTTAGGTGGGGCCGCTTCGTTTTCGGCCATCATGTTGGCAGTTTCTAATTCACCGTCGATCATAATAGCCATGGTGCTCGCTGCTATGGCGCACTTTGGAAACGGCCTGTTTAATATTTCTTTGATTGTCGCGGTTCAACTACGTGTTCCCGAAGATATCCGAGGTCGTGTTATGGGCGTGTTTGCCATCTCACAGAGTATTGGATTACTTGGGGGCTTATGGACCGGTGTTCTGTCGAGTTTAATTGGTCTCAGAGATGGGATGATGGTTGGGCCATTCATCCTCTTGCTCATGATAATTACGATCTTGTCTACCCAGCCAAAGATTAGGAAATTACATGAAGATCCAGCACACGATAGATGACCCTACTAACCTTTGCATATAGTCTGTACTTAGATAAATATGATTCCCAAAGATACCCAGATTGATCTAAATTCGGTTCGACGAAGGCTCGAACGGAAAGAAGAGTCTCTGTCACCATATGCAGCTCGATCAATGGATGCAGTTCGTGAGATCCCAGAGTTGCCATCAGCCACACGAACGGAGTTTCAACGTGATCGTGATCGGGTCATTCATGCGAATTCGTTCAGACGTCTCAAGCACAAAAGTCAGGTCTTCGTTGCGCCGCAGGGAGACCATTTCACCACTCGTTTAACTCATGTTATTGAGGTATCTCAAGTAGGTCGTTCGATAGCGCGCGGATTGAACTTAAATGAAGATTTAGTCGAAACTATCGGTCTTGGTCATGATCTTGGGCATACTCCGTTCGGTCATATTGGTGAGAGTGTTTTAAATCAAGTATTGGTTGGTGGTTTTCATCACAGTAGGCACTCCGTAAGGCTGGTTACCCAACTTGAGAAAGATGGTAAAGGGTTGAATCTGACTGAAGATGTTATAGAGGGGATTAGGCACCATTCCAAGCCAGAGGGGAAATTTTTGTCGCGCGATGCGGTGGGCAATCTTACATTGGAAGCGCAGATAGTGAGAATTTCAGATGCGCTAGCTTATCTTGCTCATGATATTTTAGACGCGTTGCGATCAGACTTTATTCGAATCCAAGATCTACCCAGCGAAGCCGTCTCCGCACTCGGAGAGCGTCATTCCCAACGCGTCAGTGCGGTTGTAGAAAATGTCATTGAATCATCTTGGGACTGTTCTGGAGAAGTAGATCTTCCAGATGATGTAAAACCGTGGATACGTATGTCTCCTGAGTTAGGGAAAATAATCACGGATCTACGTGTTTTTATGTTTGACCGTTTTTATCACCCGATTAGTGCGTCTATCGAAGGACGAAAGGCAGCGGCAATTGTCGGTGTGTTATTTGAGCATTTCAAATCGAATCCTGATTTAATGCCTGATTGGTTGCGTGACCTTTCTGGATCCGCTGAACGCGCTGCGGCTGACTACGTGTGTGGGATGACTGACAACTATGCCCTGATCATGGCCGAAGAGATTAAGCCAGGATTGAGTGACGGGGTATTTCAGGGCCGAATCTGAAATTCGCTGAAAAT
>NYZY01000048.1 GCA_002687335.1 Chloroflexota bacterium | reverse complement strand
CAGCTGTTGTGGCCATCGCCGGCGTGAATCCGCTTTCTTCAAAATGTTGGCGTAGTTGGGTTAATACTCCCTGATAGGTGAAAGTTGCTGCTACAAGTCCAATTGTGACTAGCCAGAAGGTTCGGGTTCTTAAGGCCTGCCGTAGACTCACACCGGCTTGGGCGGCGGCACGCGCGACTAGTGCCTGGTCACCTCGACCGGTCCGTTTCATTTCACTTTCCACCTTCTTTTCGTCTTCGACAATTACGAACAGAGCCATTAGTGCCAAAGCACCCATAATCACTCCGAAAACTACGTAAGCTGTCTGCCAGTTGAAAACGACAATTATTGCTGCTGCTAGAGGTGGCATCGTGATACCGCCGAAGTTATTGCCTGCCATGACTGCTCCCATCATTCTTCCCCGAGTCTTTGGGAACCAGAGCCCTACCATCTTGCCCCCCGGCATGACAGTTGCGCCCGGGAATCCCGTGTAAACGAGGGCACTGAACAGATACCAATGCCATAATTCGGTGATAAATGGGCGCATCAAAAACCCAATTGCAATGATCAGAATGGATCCAAACATTACCGGTCTGATACCTATGCGGTCGCTTAAGTTTCCGACGAACGGCGCGCATAGACCAGATATGAAAGAAAATGCCAGCGAAAGATTAAGTTGTGTTTGTGACCAGCCGAACTGTTCTCTGAGTGGGCCAGCGAACTCTCCAAAGGCATATTGGGTCATTCCAACTGATAGGCCTGTCGATAAGAAAACGACCATTGCAATCGGATAGCCTCGGTAGATCTGCCTTAATTTAGTTATAAACATTATTGGCAATTAATCAGAATGTTTGTTTTAGACGACAACTTATGTAGTTGAGCTGGCGAAATGATCTCGATTATTACCAAGTTGGCTGTATACTCTGGCCGCGCTCTCATTTGAATCGGTATCAGATTCCATTTGGCGGTAATTACGGTAGCACCTGAACGTGTTTACGTCTTGGTGTGTCTCGGTCGGAACATAAAAACACGGAGTTTATTTTGAGACCTAGCAATATTCGCGCAGCTATAGATAATGGCACGATTTCACATAATCTAACGCTTACCTTTCCAGAACCGACGATAGCAGAATGGGCTGGATACGCTGGATTTGATGCCCTCCATCTGGACATGGAGCACGGTGTTTTTGATTGGGAATCGGTTGAATCTATGTGCCGTGTTGCTGATATGCATGCGATGACATGTACGGCAAGAATTCCTAATACTGAAACAGACACAATTTTACGTGCTTTTGATCGTGGTCTAATGGGGATTTTATGCCCGCATGTTGATAATGCTGAGCAGGCTCAACGCATTTCGAAAGCTTCAAGATTTGGTCCTGAAGGCGAAAGATCCTTCGGAACATCGCGTGGCCGCGATTATGGGATGCATGGCTACACACCCGCCGAATACATGAGGGAATTCAATCAACAGGTCACGGTCGCAATTCAAATTGAAACAAAGAACGGGATTGAGACCATTGATGAAATTCTTGATGTTGATGGTATAGACCTGATTACTTTTGGGCCTCAAGACCTTGCTCAATCGCTCGGGCACCCCGGTCATGCTGACCACCCTGCGGTTCTAGATGCAATGAGTTCGGTCGTAGAGGCCGTTCACGCACGCGGTCGCTTGATGTCTTCCGATGTAGAAAGAGGCATTAACCTGGTTCAGTGGTTGCCAGATCAACTTAAAACCTGGCTTGCGGACTCCAGAGGCGAATAACTGAGTAAATATTTTGCGCTCTCAAATTATCACTTGGCGAATCATAAAATGAAAACTATGACATCTCAAACTAA
This sequence comes from Chloroflexota bacterium, assembly GCA_002687335.1. The sequence goes on along the minus strand of NYZY01000048.1, from coordinate 14,563 downwards.
ATATGAACCTGTTCCTGGATGGGCAAAATTGCCTATGGGTGTGACATTCCGTGGTGATGCCACATCCATTGCTGTTGATTCGAAAGATAATGTTTACGTTTTTAATCGTGGAACAGAACCGATTGCGGTATTTGACGTCGATGGCAATTTCTTAAGGGGAATGGGTCACGATGAGTTTGTAAGGCCGCACGGTATAGAAATCGATCGCAATGACGATCTTTATCTTGTTGACGATAATGGCCATTTTGTTCAAAAACGGACTAATGATGGGCAGGTGGTCTTTACGATAGGCACAAAAGGTGAACCATGTGATTGGCAGAGCGGAGGAATGTTTAACCGCCCAACCGATGTGGCTATTCATCCAGATACAGGAGAGTTATTCGTATCAGACGGCTATGGCAATTCACGGATCCATAAATTTGACCCTGATGGTCAGCATATGATGTCCTGGGGTGAACCTGGGACCGATCCAGGGCAATTCAGCCTTCCTCATAACATCAGTATGCTTGGTTTGGACAAAGTGGTTGTTGCTGATCGAGAAAATTTCCGGCTGCAGATTTTTACAACTGGCGGTGAATTTGTTGAGCAAATTCATATTCATCATCCGATGTCAGTTACCCAAGGTAAAGGTGATGACGACAACTTGTACGTCGGTGAGATGATTCCGCCGCCTGTTCAGCAAGGGGTGCGTAATCTTGGTGCAATGATTGCAGTACTTTCCGCCGAAGGAGTTTACCAACAACATTTAGGCGGGCCTTTGCCGGGTGAAGGAGCTTCACAATTCACTGCACCACATGGTGTATCTACTGATTCACAGGGTTCGGTGTACGTTGCAGAGGTGGCGTGGACGAACTACTTTTCCAATCCCGATAATTCGGGAATGGAAACTCCGCCTCTTGGCGAGGTAGTCAGCCTTCGAAAGTGGCGACGTTCATAAGTGTCGAAATTCATGTCTTTTATCAACACGTAAGCGCAAAAGAGATTAGGAACTTATCATGGTCCAACCTGCAACATCAAAAACTGTTTATCAACCCGTCCCGTTTTGGGCAAAACTTCCTCATCCTATGTTTTTCAAGGAGGCTACTTCGGTGGCCGTTGATTCGAGTGATAACGTGTACGTTTTCAATAGAGGAGATCACCCGGTAATCATATTTGATCGTGATGGAAATTTTATTGAAACATGGGGCGCAGGTGAATTCGTTCGCCCTCATGGGATCACAATAGATGGTGAGGATAACCTTTATCTCGCAGACGACGACGCGCATATGGTTGAAAAGCGAACTAAGGACGGGAAACTCATTTATCGATTAGGCGAGAAGGGCAAACCTGCAGCGTGGCAGGAGGGAGACCCATTTAATCGTCCGACTCACGTTGCTATTCACCCGGACTCAGGGGATCTTTTTATTTCAGACGGATATGGAAACTCCCGTGTGCATCGGTATGATTCTGGTGGCAATTACATCAAATCATGGGGTGAGCCGGGTTCCTTACCTGGCCAGTTTTCGCTTCCACATAACATTGCCATGAATGGCTCAGATAAAGTGACCGTAGCCGACCGAGAAAATTTCAGGCTGCAAACATTTACGATTGACGGGGAATTTGTGCAGCAGATTCATTCTCACAGGCCAATTGCAATTATCAATGGCAACGGATCGGATACGAATCTCTATGTCGCAGAGGCTGGCCCTCCTCCGGTGCAAGAAGGCGTTCGCCGACTTGGTCGCAGAGTCGTAGTTATGGATCGGGATGGTAACGAAATGACAAGATTTGGGGATGAATTTGGCGGAGAGGGACACGATCAATTCCTTGCCCCGCATGCGATAGCGGTTGACTCAGAAGGGTCGGTATATGTAGCTGAAGTCTCCTACACAGCATTTGGCTCTCAGCAAGACCCCGTCCGTGAGGTCACAAGCCTTCGAAAGTGGAAACGCGTGAGCGGGTAGATGGCAGGAGTGATTGGAATTGGTTAATGAATCCAAGACAGGAAAATTGTCATCAAAAGAGATTGATGAGTTGCTCGCCTTGCCGATTATTGCTCGAATCGCAACAGTCAAGTCTGATGGGGCACCTCACGTAGCGCCTGCATGGCAGCAATGGGATGGCGAAGCAATGTGGGTGATTCCTCGGAGTAAGTCTAGTTGGTATGTTAATTTGAGCCGTGATCCAAGGGTATGTATATCCTGTGCGGACGATATCAATCCGGAACATGCGCGGGTGACTATAGAGGGTATTGCGGAGGTTGTCGCGGGTCCGGTACCGCTTGTAAGTCCTGTGAAGGAAATTGCTGATGAAATGGCGATTCGATACATGGGGCCTGATGGCCCGAGTTATGCAGCTAAGACTGCGAATCGTCTCAGATATTTAGTGAAAATTACTCCAACGAAAATAACTTCATGGCGTGGCGAATGGCATAAACGTTACATAGTTACTGAATAGTTTTATTTGATTGATAGTTTCTCTTATCTATCGGATGCACTAAGTGAATGTTCGGAGCCCCATACTCTTATTTGAGATCCGTGCTCTTGATAGTGCAGAACTGTACATGAATCAATAAATTCTCTGAACGGTTCACTCGGTTCGAAATATGTATTAGGAGCTTTGGCTAGTTGATCTCGTAACGATCTGTGAATCTGCTCCATATCTTCTAATATTTGGCGGGGTGTACGTCCTTTTTTGTTTTGCGTAGCATTCCTGTTGAACTCATCGATGTCACTTATTGGTTCGATACGATTCCTATCTAGAGCGTTGACCAATTCCCATTCCCAGGTGGTGACATGACCAACTATGTCAGTGACCGCAAGATCTCTTAATACTCCTGGCTTAGACATGTCCTCGCTTACGAGACGGTCTAGCGAGATCCTGAATTGTCTCCAGCTGTCATCAATTGCAGCTAATACTGCACTTTTTCTATCTTTCACATTTTTCTCCGAGCTATTGAAATGCATTGACAGGATACGTTAGGAGAGCTAGCGTGGCGACTCAGCGTTATTTTCACGTCAGATATTTTCAAAATTAATGGTGGCAATTACATGACTATTGTTGGTGAAGGCAAATTTCGATATGAAGTAGACCGAGACTGGCTTCGTAATAAACCTGCTTTTTGGGAACTAGGACAGTGTGCAGATGTTGGAGTTGATTCGAACGATCGAATCTGGTTGTTCAGTCGATCAAAACATCCGGTTACATGTTGGACAACTGACGGTCAATTCATAGGTTCATGGGGTGATCTTGGACTGGATAAGGGTGAATTTCGAGTGCCGCACGGGGTTTTTATTGATGAGGATGATCACATATGGCTTGCTGACCATCAGACTCATCAGGTTACCAAGCACAATGAAAATGGTGAAGTTCTCTTGGAATTGGGCGTGCACGGGTATGCCAGTATTACAGTGACCACAGTTGGCGGAAATGGATTGCCATTTAATAATCCAACTGGCCTTGCGATTGCGAACGATGGACGATTATTTGTATCTGATGGTTACGGGAACCGACGGGTTCATCGTTTCAGCTCAAGCGGTGAACTTGAGCATTCCTGGGGAGAGGCCGGTACTGGTCCGGGACAATTTTCGATTTTGCATAAAGTCGGTGTAGACAAAAACAATAAGGTTTACATTTGTGATCGTGAGAATAATCGCATTCAGATATTTGACGTTGATGGTAATTATCTTTCTGAGTGGAATGATGTGGTGGGCCCAGGCGATATTTTCTTTGATGATGAAATTGCCTATGTGGTCGAGCAGGGCGGAGGTAACGGGATTTCCATATGGAGTTTGGATGGAGAATTAATTACTAGATGGCGTGGTAACTCAGATGCATGTCAGGCAGCACATGGAGGAAGTTACGACTCTGCGGGTAATATTTATGTAGCCGAAATTGGCGAGCCAGGTCAGGGTCAGCGAGTGACGAAATTTAGTTTGGTTTAAAAACTATTTTTTTTCAGCAGGGCATGCGTGTTCGGTACCCGAAACTATTAGATGGGTAGCATTGACGTGAAAACCATGACGGCTGTGGACTTTGGAAATGAATTCTTGAACTAATTGAGTGTCAAGTAGCATAGTTCGACCGCAATTCGTGCATTGTAGATGATGATGATTTGACTGGCTTATCCATTCGTAGACAGTATCGCCCGGGCTCATTCGTGATTCCGCAATGAGACCCACACGACCGAGATCACTTAACCCGCGATAGACGGTTGACTGATCATATGTTTTAGCTTTTGCATTTAGGCTCCGGATGATTTCCGAAGCTGTCATGTGGCTATTGGTTGTTCTAAGGACGTCTATGATCGCTCTGCGTGTAGGCGTTGCTCGGAGACCAGATCCACGAAGAGTTTTGGTGGCAAAATTATTTGATTCAGGCATTTATTTGGATAATTTATGAAAATGTGCTGGTGAAGGTTACTTACTGAGGCGGTTTATTTTAAATGGTGCTCGAGGCTTTAGATTACTGTGACCGTCTGGCAAAGATTGTGTTGATAAAAAAACCCCCAGATCCTAGTGTGGAATCGGGGGCTTTTTTTGTAGTTGCGTTAGGAATTACGCCAGCAATTCTCGTAGTTCTGCAACGTTTGCATCGCCACGAAGGCGTCCGAGGGCCTTTCGTTCTATCTGGCGTATGCGTTCACGGGTGAGGTTTAACTCCCCGCCTATTTCTTCTAAGGTTCGAGGTCGGCCATCGAAAAGGCCAAATCGTAGTTCCAAGACGCGGCGTTCACGATCCTGGAGATGCCCTAAAACTCGGTCAACTTGCTCGCGCATCGATGATTGGGCTGCGACATCAGCAGGCGCAGGGGCATTGCTGTCCTGAATCAGATCACCAAGTTCGTTTTCGGCGTCTTCACCGATTGGTGTTTCTAAAGAAACTGGTTCCTGAGACATCTGAAGAATTTCGGATACTCGGTCTAGTGAAAGTTCGACGCGCTCTGCTAACTCTTCAACAGTCGGTTCACGATTTAACTGTTGCCCGAGTTCTCGACGAGCTCTCATGATCTTGTTTAACGTTTCTACGACATGAACAGGGATACGAATTGTTCGTGCTTGGTCCGCAATCGCACGAGTGATTCCTTGCCGGATCCACCATGTGGCGTAAGTACTGAATTTAAAGCCTTTGCGGAAATCGAACTTTTCAATTGCACGCATCAGCCCTATATTTCCCTCTTGTATGAGGTCTAGCATTGAGAGTCCACGGTTCAGGTGTTTTTTCGCAACACTCACTACCAGTCGCAAATTTGCCTCGCCCAAATGCCGTCGGGCCTTTTCGCCTTCCTCTCGCACACGCATTAGATGGGCGTTTAGTACAGGTGTTAACGGTTGGAGGGCTGCTAGGAATTTAGACTTGCCTATTTCGTCTGGAAGTTTTTCTAATTTAGGATCGATACCTAGTATGTCGACCATATCAGAAGCCAATAATCGCGATAGAACTGACAATTCGACGACTAGTTTGTGCGCTTCATCAGGGTCTACACCCAATGCATCGGAAAGGTAGTTGGTTACCTCGTCTTCGCGCTTGCCGTCAAGAAGTGCTCGTAAATCAGGGTTGGCAAGAGCCGCTCCAAGGGTGACCGGTGTCTCAAGTCCAAGGTAATTAGCTATAGCGGAAGCCGTATCAGATGTTGGGGCAAGTTTCAGAAGAATATCGGTTATGAGTGTAAAGGGGTCGGGCTCTCCAACCTCTATATCACCTTGGATTTCTTTTTCAATTGATTCAAGGCGTTGGGCAAGTTCAACCGCACGTGCAAGAACCACTTCATCGGCTGCAGTCAAGAGTGCGACGCGTCCGATTTCTCTGAGGTACATCCGGACGGTGTCCTCTGTCAGTTCTGATTCTTGTATTTCCTGCTGGAGAGCGTTGGTAATGCTTGTTGTGGAATCTGATGCTCGGGCTGCTTCCCACATATCCAGTTCTGAACGAGTGACGGCTGTAGCGCCGCTTTCAGTTACCTGGTTGGCCTCATCTTCCGTACCCTCCATGCGTGTCAAAGCCGGGGTGTACTCATTTTCGCCTTCGAGCGCGGCGGAGATGTCATTCACATCTGAAGATCGTTGTTTTTGAACCAAAGGGGCTATTCCTTCTGGGTTTATACTTCTCGTGCCTGAGCAAAAAATTCAGTCAGTCTTTCATTCTACGACATTAGCACCCTCCACTAAAAGGGGTGGGGATGAATTTAATGTCGAAATAGATACATCCGTTATTCAAAACGCCCTTATGAATTTAACGGAAGTCTTCATCAGAGAATTAAACTAATCCCAGTTGATTACGAACTTTCCAGGTGCCCCCGCTGAAAACGCTTCGTATGCATCAGCTCCTTCCTCTATCGTGGAACGCGAAGTAATGATTGAACTGAGAGGTACATTTCTTTCAGCGGTATAACGAGCTGCTTCTGCTAGTCCGAACGTTGAAAATGTCCATGATCCGAGAAGTGTCAGGTGACGATGTATGATTTGCGGTGAAGGTTGTAATGTAACTTCCCCGCCTTCTCCAACCAGGCAAGACCGTCCAAATACTTTTGTGGATTCGAGGGCTGCTACACGCGTTGCAGCCAGCCCAGCGGCTTCTAATGTTGCGTCCGCCCCGTCACCGTGTGTCAGGTCTTTTATCTGTTCAGCAGCATTGTTATCTGATGCGTCGACTGTTGCCCAGGCTCCGGAAGCGACCGCCATTTTTAGTCGTTCTGGTGAAATATCAACAGCAATGATTCGGGTTCCCATTTCGGCCCCAAACATCGTGGCCGCAAGCCCGACTGGTCCTTGACCGAATACTGCTAATACATCCCTTCCGGAAATGTTGAGTTTTTTTAACGCTTGAAAGGCTGTACTGGCGCCACAGGCCAGATAAGCACCTATCTCAAAAGCAAGCTCGTCGGGCAAAGGGACACAAGTGGATTGATGAGCAATCATATAATCGCCATGTCCACCATGCATCGAGCCTCCGTAATATTCTTTTTTATCGACCACCTCGCAAAGTTGTTGCCAACCGGTAAGGCAGAATTCACATTCTCGGCACCCTTCATAATGATGTTGAATTATCCTACTTCCGACTTTCAACCCCTTTACATCAGGCCCTAGAGCGACAATTTCTCCGCATGGTTCGTGCCCGGGTCGGATGAGTTCACCGAGGTGTTCATTTGGGCCTTGTGCCCGGTACCGGCTAAAATCTGANCCNCANANNCCGGAAGAACGAAGTTTGATTAAAACCTGCTCTGTACCAGGGCTGACATCGGGAAAATTTATGACCTCAGCAGTGCTATTTCCGTGAAACGCCAGTCCACGCATGGGTAAATCTCCTAATCAACATGAGAGAATTCGGTAACTAACAACCTATTTTGTCGGTTGGTGCAGTGTATATCAGCTTATAGTGGCGTATTAATTCTGCGGATCGCTCAGATCGACAGTAAGCTTCATCCGTTCGAATAATATGAAACAACGATGGCAATACCTTGATTAGGATCTTAAAAAATGGTGGAAACGTTTAGTTACGACACTCTTTTCTCAGAGACCTCGACAGATACACCTCTGAACCCTGTAGCCCACGCAAAGTACGATTTTGCTGTTGCGTACCCAGCACCCGAAACTCTTCCGATGGACGGCCTGATTCAGGCACTTCAGACCGCTGTTGATTCAGACAGTGAAAAAGTTTTAGCTGAGATGGCCTACTATCCTCAGCAATTAGGAGCCTTAGAACTGCGTGAGTTTACGGCCCGTAAGTTGGCAGCAGATCGTGGTTTTACAGTTTCTGCTGAAGAGATAGCGTTGACCAATGGTTCGGGTGAAGCAATCGGTCTGGTTATACAAGCCCTTACCAACGAAGGCGATATTGTATTGGCTGAGCAGTTCGTTTACATGGGAACTACTAACCAACTACGCCGATTTGGAGCTGATATCAGGGGTGTAGAAATAGATGACGGTGGGATTATTCCGGAAGCATTAGATGATCAGATCACGGAATTAGTCGCTAATGGTGAAAAACCAAAATATTTATATACGATTCCCGAACATCAGAATCCCACCGGATCGACTCTTTCAGCGGACCGCAGGAAGGCGATTCTTAAAATCGCCCACAAGCACAACATGCCCATACTTGAGGACGATTGTTACGTAGACCTGCGATATCAGGGAGATGTTCAGCCAGCTTTCCGTGCTTTAGACGATTCGGGGATCGTTGTGTATGTTGCCTCATATTCAAAGTTGTTGGCACCTGGATTAAGGTTGGGATACTTTACCTGTGCGCCAGATCTTATGAGAAGGGCGCTTAGCTTCAAGATTGGCAGTGGCCCAAATCAGTTCGCATCAGTAGCGATTGAAGGTTTTCTTAGGAGCGATCTAGATTCACACCGAGATAATTTCAATCCGATGTTGAAGGCTAAGTGCAATTCTATGGTTTCGGCATTAGAAGAACATTTTACCGACTCCGGTGCTACTTGGTCGGTTCCGGAGGGCGGTTGTTACGTTTGGCTTGAAATGCCTGGAGCATCTGATATCGCGAGTATTCGCGACGAGGTGTTTGAGCAGGGCGTTGGTTATGTGGCAGGGCCTAACTTTGAAGCCGATGCTTCTGGTCGGATTGGGAATAATTGCGCACGATTGTGTTTTGCATTTGAATCGGTAGAAAAAAACGCCGAGGGGATTGCGTTACTTGCGCAATTGTTTAAACAGCACGGGGCAATGTAATCGACGTGTAATTTTTGGTTAAACGTTGTTAACTTAAATTTGTTGCCTGTCGTTAGCGTTGGATATAAATTCAGTTAACACGCTTGTCGAATGTAAACACGAGGAATGCCCTTGATGGTCACTGCTGAACTGCATGCTATAGCGCGGAAGATGGTTGCTCGGAACAAAGGTATTCTGGCGGCAGACGAAAGTAACGCGACCATGTCCAAGCGACTCGAAAGTATAAATGTTGTGTCTGCGCCAGAGTCACGACGTCAATGGCGCCAGCTTCTGTTTCAGACTGAAGGTATAGGTGATTTCATTTCTGGCGTCATCATGTACGACGAGACTATTCGCCAGTCGGATGATTCCGGCAAAAGATTTGTCGAACTATTGGCTATGCGCGACATTCTTTCCGGTATTAAGGTTGACAGGTCAACCCATGATCTTGCCGGTGCGCCAGGGGAGTTCATTACAGAAGGTCTTGACGGTATTCGTGATCGATTAGCTGAGTACTACTCAATGGGAGTTAGATTTGCTAAATGGCGTGCTTTGCTAACCGTGGGTAACGGGCGACCTTCGGACTATGCTATTTACACTAATGCGCATGCACTTGGTCGGTACGCGATTCTTTGCCAAGAGCAAGGTCTGGTTCCAATTGTTGAGCCCGAGATATTGATGGATGGCGTACACAACATTGATGATTGCCGATTAGCCACTAAACGGTCTTTAACGGTGGTTTTTGAAGAGTTGGTTACTCATAGTGTTGACCTTCGCGGGATAATTCTTAAGCCGAATATGGTAATTTCTGGTTCTGATGCATCCAATCGAGCGCCATCAACTGAGGTGGCCAGGCAAACGATCGACTGTTTGTTGGAGACAGTTCCTGCTGAAGTTCCTGGGGTGGCTTTCCTTTCAGGCGGGCAGGGAGATGAAGAATCGGTTGTGAATCTTGATGAGATCAACAAGATCGCCAATAGCGAACGTCTTCCATGGGAATTGACCTATTCCTATGGTCGCGGTCTACAGTCTGCTCCATTGGCGACGTGGCTTGGCAAAAATGAGAATGTGTTAGCAGGTCAGGTTGCATTTCAAAGGCGGGGACTCGATTCAAGTGCTGCACGCGAGGGAGTGTTCACTTGATGCTTCTCTGTTTCCCGATGTTTTTCCTTAGGCCTGTCAATGGAATTACAGGATCGGTAATGGCCGACTGATTGTTGTGTACGCGCAATCGATTTCATAATCACCGATGAGTTAATATTTAGGTGCTTACGGGTAAGAACACAAATCTGGTGTAGCGTTTTCGGAACGTACCAGAGTATGATTCAGGTTATGACCCCAGAATCTATTCCCAGCCTAGTGGCGGCGCGTGCCGCCGACATGATCAAGACGCGCAGGCAATTTCATGCAATTCCCGAGCTCGGGTTTGAGGAAAATGAGACGTCTGTGGCTATTGCCGATCGTCTGATTGCAGCAGGACTTGAGGTTGAGACTGGAATTGGAAAAACCGGTTTGGTTGGTGTCTTAAAGGGTGCTAAACCGGGACGCACTTTGATGATTCGGGCTGATATTGATGGGTTGCCGATTACAGAGCTAACTGGATTAGATTTCGCGTCTACGAATGGCCGTATGCATGCCTGCGGCCATGACGGGCATATCACTATGGCGATCACTGCGGCTGAAATTCTTTCAGACATCAAAGATCAACTGGCTGGGACGATAATATTTGTGTTTCAACCAGCTGAAGAGGTCGTCATGGGTGCACTTGCCATGATTGATGACGGCCTGTTTGATAGATACCCTGCCGATCGTGTTCTCGGCACACACCTCTGGAATCAAATTCCTACGGGAGTCATTGGCGTTAATCGTTCAACAGTTTTTGCTAGTGCCGACCAATTTCGCCTTACTGTTCATGGCAAAGGAGGTCATGGGGCCATGCCGCACATGGCTATCGATCCTGTTGCCGCCATTGCCGAGATAATTACGACTTCTCAAACTGTCGTCAGTCGAGAAGTCCCACCAAACGAAATGGGTGTACTGACGTTTGGGCAAATACACGGAGGTTCAGCTCCAAATGTAATCGCGGATAATGTGACTGTCGAGGGAACAGTGAGGGCCTATACATCTGACACTCGTGTCCAGATTATGCAATCTCTTGAACGCATTTCTAGTACGGTTGCGTCTGCGATGCGTGCTTCCTCTACGTTTGAGCGTATTCACGGAACCCCACCTGTTATCAATGACCCCGAGGTGGCAAGCTGGGTCACCCGCCATGCAAGTTTGGTGGTGGGTGAAGGCAATGCCAGAGAGTGGGAACCGGTCAGTGTTGGAGATGACATGGCTGAGTTCAATGACCGTGTCCCCGGCGTGTATTTTCTTCTCGGAGCGGCACATGACGATGCGACCGTAGCATCTCGAGGGATCGAAGGACATCACAACGCTAGATTCGATTGGAACGAGGATTGTTTATCGCTAGGTGTAGAAGTGTTTGTACGTTCGGCCGTGGATTTTCTGACGTAGCTTGGTCCTGATAATTCGGGGCTTTAAGTCTAATCGCCAGTTGTGATGCCTATTCTGACCAAAGTTGTGTTTTCAGGTCATAAGCTAATGAACCAAGAAAATGTTGTGCCTAAACTACTGGCGCAGCACCGCCGTCTACGTTAATGGCCGTTCCGGTTATATAACTTGCTCTGGCCGATGCGAGGAAGCAAATTACTTCGCCAGCTTCTTTTGCCTCTCCTATTCGACCTAGTGGGACACTAGAGCCGAAACTATCCCAATGGTCTTCCAGAGAGTAGCTTGGATTTTCGGCGTGCATAGCTTCCCATCGAGTTCGATGTTGACCTGACTTAAGAACACCCACGCATATAGTGTTCACACGTATGTTATGTTCAGCGAGTTCCCCTGCCCATGATTTTGTTAGAGAAATACCGGCTGAACGTGATAGCGAAGTTGGTTGTGCACCTGGGCTGGATGCTTTCCCCCCTGGTGTGGTGGTGTTGACTATTGCTCCAGAGCCGGATGCTTTTAAGAAGGGTAGAGCGGCTCGCGCGCAGTAAATAGCGCCGTAGATCTTAATCCCAAAGTCTACCTTTAAATCCTGGTCGGTCATATTTTCTAACGTGGTGGCGGATGAAGTCCCTGCGTTGTTAACTAAAATATCCACACCACCGAATTTTGCAGCGACCCTCTTAACCATTGACTGCACATCTGATTCGATTGACACATCGGCAGCCACGCCAAAGACAGAACCATTAGATTCAGCTTTTATATCGGCGATAGCCGCGTCCAGTTTCGATTGTGTCCGACCAACGATAGCGACGTTAGCCCCTTCGGTTGCCATCGAAGTTGCTGCTGCTTTGCCGATACCATCACTGCCACCGGTTATGATTGCAACCTTGCCTTTTAGTCCCAGATCCATAGTGTGTGCTCCGTTCCTTAGTACTGCCTACTGGGTATAAAGATGAAAACTAGAAAACAAATAACAATACGTTTTAACCCTCGCGAGTTGTACCCTTAGCGTTTGTGTGATTTTCATCACATTAGTAAACCAAAGAATTAGGTAGGCGTTGGCGTTACGTACCTGTGGTCTCAAGAGTACAGGTTTCCAGCGAATATTAGATTGGCGACAGAAGTGAAAAGCGGTCAGCGATACGAACCACTTACAGTGCCTCGAAGAGTGATCTTGGGCCCGGGCCCAAGCTCTGCAAACCCTAGGGTGCTCCGGGCTATGTCGCTACCAATTATTGGATATCTCGATCCAGCATTTTTTGACTTGTTAGATGAGCTTAGCGGGATGCTGGGTCAGATATTTCGAACTAACCAGCATTCTTTTGCTGTCGCCGGAGCTGGTTCTGCTGGTATGGAAGCGGGTCTTGTAAGTCTTGCCGCTCCAGGTGACACGGTGATTATTTGTTCTTATGGATATTTTTGTGAACGTCAGATCATCATGGCCGAGAGACTCGGGTTAGACGTTGTAGCAATCCGAACTGAATGGGGTAAGTCAATGGATCCTCAAGTTCTTTCGGATACTTTGAGGGATCATCCCGAGACGCAGCTTGTCGTAGGGATTCATGCTGAGACCTCCGCAGGAACCATCCAGCCAATAGCAGAATTTGCTCGGTTGGCTCATGAGTCAGGTGCACTGTTTATGACCGATGTTGTTACATCCTTGGCCGGATGTGAGCTTGAATTCGATAAATGGAAGCTGGATTTTGCCTACTCAGGATCGCAAAAATGTTTGGCTGCACCCCCTGGGATTTCTCCAGTTTCGTTGTCCGAACGAGCACTTAGCTATATTCGCAATAGACCAAACCCGCCTTCATCCTGGTATTTAGATTTATCGTTAATTGCGGATTATTGGGGCCCTGATCACATAGCTCATCACACTGCGCCTGTAAGCATGATCTATGGTCTGCGCGAAGCTGTTGCGATGGCTTTGAATGAAACGCTTGAAGTACGCTGGAGACGCCATGAGGCGAATGCTGCTGCATTACGAGCCGGCCTTAAAGCTTTGAAACTTGAATTGCCAATTTCTGAAAAAGATCGCTTAGATCAATTAACAGTGGTCAAGTTGCCCCAAGGCGTTGATGATATGAAGCTTCGCATGCAACTTATCGAAGAGTATTCAATCGAGGTTGGGCGAGGTTTGGGTAAGTTTGCGGGCGAAGTTATACGGATAGGTTTAATGGGTGAATCTTGTGTGCCCGCAAATGTGTTCGCATTGCTTAATGCACTTGAGAAGATTCTGCCCGAACAGGGATGGGAGGTAGCACAGGGGTCTGCCATCTCTGCTGCTAGCGCGCAATTGGCCGAAAACCCTTCGCCGTTGTATTCTGCCTAACGCGCTAATGGTCTATTCGAGTCCGTAGGCTTCGTCGAGTAAATCTACAACATATCGTACGGAGGTCGTGCGTTTTGACGAATTTTCAATTGCGACCTCGGCAAGTGCAAAATCGAGTTGCATAGCGCATCCGGGGTTGCCGGTGGTAACGATATTTGCTCCTGTAGCGATTACGTTTGTAGCTTTGCGCTTACCGAGTTGGGCCGACATCTCTCTCTCCGTCAGAGAGTACGTTCCCGCTGACCCGCAGCATATCCCCGGTTCGCTTAATTCTACGAATTTTAGACCTGGAATTGATTTCAGGATTGTGCGAGGGGCATTTGTTATCCGTTGAACGTTCATTAGGTGGCACGGGTCTTGATATGTGACTGTGACGTTCAAGATGTTTTTTGGAGTTTCGAATCCATATTCGATGAGAAGCTCATGTATGTCTTTCGTTAATTCCGCTACCTGGCTGGCACGAGAGGAGTATTCCGCATCTTCAGCGAGAAGTCCATCATATCCTTTCATTGCTGCACCGCAGCCAGCCGAAGCAGAAACAATCGCATCGGGGTTGATGGACAGAAATGAATCGATATTTTTCTTTGCCATCTTGATGGCGGATTCTACTTCACCTGAATGGGCATTGAGTGCCCCGCAACAGCCCTGTTGTTTCGGGAGGTGCACCTCTATGCCATTCCTGTTTAATACTCGCACGCTGGCTTGGAGGGTTTTCGCGTGAGTTAATGTCATGACGCAGCCTGCGAGCATTACGACCTTAGCTTTGCGTAAGCCGCGTGCCGGGTAGATCTGATTTTTTGCTACGAAAAAGTTTTTGGAAGGTTGAGGTAAGTACTTGTCGGCCAATTCGGCCTGGCCAGGCAGTAGCTTTAACAATCCAGAACCACGTGCAATGGTGCGTATTCCCGATTTTCTGTAAAACTTGAGGGCGTAACCTAACAAACGCAGCTTTCTAGGAGACGCCAGTAGTGTGTTGTAGCCGATTGATCTGATTGTTCGTTCTATGAGAGGTCGTTTGGCGTGCTGTTTTACTTGTGCTCTCGTTGCCTCCATAAGCTTGCCGTATTCGACGCCC
>NYZY01000047.1 GCA_002687335.1 Chloroflexota bacterium | reverse complement strand
TATGGTCGGGGAGCCGGGATTTGAACCCGGGACCTCTTCGTCCCGAACGAAGCGCGCTACCGAGCTGCGCCACTCCCCGAATATGGATAAAGATTATATCTGTACTGCTATGAATTCCGGGAAGATGTCTGTTGAGAGACCTAATGGATTCACCTTGGACGAATCTTGTTTATCAAACAGGTTTGACGATCCAGTCCGCTCCTTCACCTCGTACAACCCGTCCTGCGTTCTCCATTGTGAACTGGGCTGCATTGAGTTCTGATTCAAGGGCACGAGTTGCCAGGTGTGGAGTTACCACAACGTTCGGCATGGTCGGTAAAGGATTATCTGATTCGATTGGTTCGATCTCTGTCACGTCCAGGCCAGCTGCAAAAATTTCTTTCGACTCGAGTGCTCTGATCAGGGCGTTTTCGTCGACCACAGGACCCCGACATGTGTTGATAAGGATTGCGGTAGGCTTCATCATTTTGAATTCAGCGTCAGACATCATGTGAGTAGTTACTCGATCAAGAGGCACGTGAAGCGTGATGATGTCCGAAGTCGAGATCAGCTCTTCGAGGCTTACTTTTTTGGCTCCTGTTGCAGCTACGTAATCTGCCGGGTGATCAATAATGTCGTGATAGACCAACTCGCATTCCCATCCGGCTAGGCGTTTTGCTACTCGCGATCCGATTCTTCCGAGTCCGATGATCCCTATGCGTTTACCGACAAGTGTGTGAAATTCTGTTCGATCACCTTCAACCCCTGCCATCCATGTGCCCTGTTTGACACTTTCGATCTGAACATCGAGCTTTCTGTTCGTTGAGAACATTAGCCCGATGGCGTGTTCGGCCACTGCAACAGCGTTTGCTCCACCGTTGTTGGCGACATCCACACCTAGTTCAGCAAGCGCTGCTTTATCTATCCAGTCTGTTCCAGCACTGGGCGTTTGGACCAGCTTTAGCGTGCTGATCTTTTCAGCCAGTTCGGTTAACTCGTCGTATTTGCCGTGGGGTACGATTACGACCGCACCCTGGCACTGTTCAGCTACATCCTCTAATGGCTGTTCGTTGTCTACAATCCTGAGGTCGATTTGACCGACTTGATCGGCTGCATCCTGCGTTTCTTTCATTCGAACTTCGGAGCCTTCGTTTGTGGGACTGAGGATTACTACGATGTTAGACATAAGTTTTAGTTTTTCTGTTTTGTGGTTACGAATAGCGATAAAACGGTTTACTTATAAAGCGTACCGCATGCTCGACGGCAGATTATACTTACAAGATGCGATCGAATTGCTACTTGACGCTCGATCTTATTTAATGTCCGGGAATAGTGGCGTAGCAGTTCGTTCGAACAAACTTCAATATGTTGATCATTTTTCACGATAGTTAAATTGAATTCAGTAACCGTTCGCGCTCCTGCGACCACCGCCAATCTTGGATCTGGATTCGACAGTCTTGGCCTAGCTCTTGACCTTTGGAATGAGTTGACCGTTACGCGCGGAAAATTTTCGGTGACTTCTTCCGGAGAGGGTGTAGATATTGTTCCGCAGGACACTCGTAATCTGGTTGTGACGGGTCTCGAAGCAGTTTTCAACCATATCGACGAACCAGTACCCGGGTTGCGATATCAATGTAGTAACGCGATTCCGTTTGCAAGAGGGCTTGGCAGTAGTTCAGCAGCGATTGTGGCCGGATTGATAGCAGGTTCTGCTATGTCAGGTGCTGATCTTACCAACGAAGAAATAACGACTTTGGCTGCCGACATAGAGGGACACCCTGACAATGTAGCCCCTGCGATTTACGGTGGATGCAGTGTCGGTGTTCGCAATGGAACCGATAACTGGATTGTTGACCAGGTGAATATTCCAGAAGACCTGTTCGCTGTGATTTTCGTTCCCGAAGAACAGACCAATACGCATGAATCCAGAGCAGTGCTACCCGATCAGATAAGTCGCAGTGATGCTGTTTTCAATATAGGAAGGGCTGCAATGCTCGTTAACGCTTTGTCATCAGGGCGTTTGGAGCTTCTGAAATATGCTACCGACGATCGATTGCATCAGCCACATCGAGCACAGGGATTCAAGGCTATGCCACAACTTATAAGTGCCGCAATCAAGGGAGGTGCTCATGGTGCTTTTCTGTCTGGTTCAGGCCCTTCAGTATTGGCATTGGCGACCGGACGCGAGGTGACTATTAGTTACGAGATGACAGAAACTGCTCGGACGTTGGGTGTGGATGGCAAGGCCATGATATTGCCAGTTGCCCAACGTGGTGCATCGGTGTTGTCAAGCTCATGACTGTCAACGTCAGTGATGTCAGGCCTGTCGTCGTACAGAAATATGGTGGCAGTTCTCTGGCTGACGCTGAGCATATCCATAATGTTGCGGCTCGTATTCAACTACGTAGGGATGATGGTGTTGATGTAATAGTGGTTGTTTCTGCTATGGGGGATTCGACCGATGAATTGATCTCTATTTCAGAAGCCGTTACGGGAGATACACAGCCCGATGCACGCGAGATGGACACTCTGTTATCTACAGGGGAGCTTGTAAGTTCCACACTGATGGCGATGGCACTGAAAGCGCGCGGATGTGATTCGATCAGTCTTAGTGGAATTCAGGCCGGTATCAAGACTGATGCTGTGCATGGNTCGGCCCGTATTGCCGANATTAATACAGACCGTATTCGCNCTGAACTCGATAAAGGCCGNATCGTTATAGTTGCTGGTTTCCAGGGTCTGGCTGAATCAGGTGATATNACCACTCTCGGCAGAGGGGGTTCTGACACTACTGCTGTGGCNCTGGCGGTTGCGGTCGATGCGGAGCGTTGCGAGATTTATACTGACGTTGATGGCATCTATACCACGGATCCACGCTTAACTGANAAAGCGCGCAAGTTATCTGAAATTGGCTTCGATGAGATGCTGGAAATGGCTGTTCTCGGGGCAAAAATGAACCCGCGTTCTATTGAACTCGGTGCGGTTTACGATATGCCCGTTTATGTTGCATCGTCGTTTTCGAGTGAACCAGGAACTCTTATCCATGGAGGTGAGCAAACGATGGAGGTTCGTAAGGCAGTTACAGGTATCGCTGTAGATTCAAATGTAGCCAAGATTACCGTTAGAGGTGTGGTTGACCGACCAGGAGTTGCAGCAGGTCTTTTAAAGCCGTTGGCAGATGAGGGCGTTAGCGTTGATGTTATCGTTCAAAATACCAGTTCTGATGGAACTACGGATTTCACGTTCACCGTTGGCCAGGCGAGTGTGGTTAAAGCTGCACAGTTAATTGAGGATCAGTCGGTTATCGAGTACGCCGAGGTCATCACCGGATCTGATTTGGCAAAGGTGAGCATAGTTGGCACCGGTATGGAGAATGCTCCTGGGTACGCGGCGAGAATGTTCTCTACACTTTCCGAAGCTAAGGTGAATATAGACATGATCACGACTTCTGAGATACGTATCACGACGATTATTGATCGAGAACAGGTCCAGAAAGCGGTGCAGTCGCTTCATGATGCTTTTGAACTTGAAAAGTCACAATAAATTCGTTTATATAAAATCCTGTGTATTCTCCATAGTCTTGAATTTGTAATTTGACCCAAACGTACCTAAGCGTCGTAATTCCAGCCTTCAACGAAGAGGTTCGGATCGCCTCGACCGTTAAATCTATAGTTGATTACCTTTCTGAATGGTTACCTGATTCAAATTCATCGCGTAATTGGGAGATTCTGGTGGTCAATGATGGATCAAGTGATTCCACAGCTTCGATAGTCGTTAAATTGAGTGAATCTGATGGTCGGATCAAACTTATTGACCTCCCGCACGGTGGTAAGGGTTCAGCGGTTAGGAGAGGTATGGATGAGGCTCGAGGGGAGTGGAGATTTTTGTGCGATGCTGACCTTTCCATGCCCATAGATAATCTAGCGAGGTTTTTTGTTGGAGTTGACGGGCATCCTGAATATGACGTTGCTATAGCCTCTCGAGAGGCTTCGGGATCTCGTAGATTTAACGAACCGAAGAGTCGTCATGTAAAAGGGCGGTTATTCAACTATGCGGTGAAAATCCTCGCATTACGAGGAATTGAAGATACCCAGTGCGGCTTTAAGTTGTTTTCAGCAGAATCTGCAACGAAATTGTTTCCACATCAATCTCTTGATGGATGGGCATTTGACGTTGAGTTGCTGGTAATGGCCAAGAAAGCAGGGTTTGGTGTCGGTGAGGTGCCAATCGACTGGTATTACGGAGAAGGCTCTAAGATGACGCTGGCTAAAGGCATTGTCGCGGTGCTTGATGTCGCTAAGGTTGGATTAAACAATCTGCTGGGTAGGTACGGTAACCTTTTGCGTACCGGTGGATCATAATGCTGTTTCAAAATCCTCTGACATCCCAAATACGATCTATATTGCAGCAGGCAAAAACTATCGCCGTGGTTGGTATATCAGAGAGAGAAGATCGCGCTAGTAACTACGTCTCTGACTATATGCAATCTCAGGGTTACAAGATCTACCCGGTTAATCCGAACATTGAGGGATGGTTCGGATTGAAGAGTTATGACTCCATTGAGGATGTGCCAGGCAAAATAGATATTGTCGATGTATTTCGGCGATCTGCGAATGTTATGCCGGTAGCTGAAGATGCGGTTGCATCTGGTGCGAAGGTACTCTGGCTTCAACAGGGAATAGTCAATCAAGAGGCCGCTACATTTGCACTAGACAAGGGTCTTACGGTCGTGATGGACTCCTGCATTATGGTTGAGCATAAGTCAATGAAACTTGGGCTGTAGATTTGGTAAACGTAATTTCTACCCATGATCAAAACACCCTGAAAGTGGCGGTTGTAGTTCCGACTTATAACGAATCGGAAACTTTGCCTCAATTGATTGAAAAAGTTGTCGCACAGGGCATTGAGGGATTGGGTTTCATTGTTGTTGATGACGGTTCACCTGACGGCACAGGGGCAATTGCCGACGGGCTCGCCGATGAATTTGCCGGTGTTTTCATCGTTCTTCATCGAGAAGGTAAACAGGGACTGGGTACTGCGTATATGGCAGGATTCCAAACGGCTTTAGACGCCGGAGCTCAAAACATTGTGGAAATGGATGCAGATTTATCGCATCCTCCCGAAGTCTTACCTGGGCTTATTGCTGAGCTTGATGAGGCAGATGTTGCCGTCGCTTCTCGCTACACCCCCGGTGGTGGCGTAGATCCGGGATGGAGCTGGGCAAGAAAGCAGATCAGTTATTGGGGCAACGTCGGCATTAGGATAATACTCGGGCTTAAAGTAAAAGATGCTACAGCCGGGTTCAAAGCTTTCAGAAGAACCACTTTAGAACG
The DNA here is from genome assembly GCA_002687335.1 of Chloroflexota bacterium. The sequence goes on along the minus strand of NYZY01000047.1, from coordinate 5,677 downwards.
GATTGGGCTGGATCGACTGACGATAAGTGGATTTGGTTTTCAGGCCGAAGTCGCGTATCGATGTGAGGAGACAGGATTGAAAGTTGTTGAGCATCCATATGTTTTTATGGAGCGTATAGCTGGCAAGTCCAAGATGTCTTTTGGCATCGTAGTAGAAGCGTTCTTTCGTCTTTCCTGGCTACGCATTCGGCGATAGTAAAACGCGGTTTCTCTATGTTCTGTACCGGAAATTATTCGTGGTGCCGTCAGTGAAAATTCTTGGGTTTTTCATTCGACCTTAGTTGGGCACTCGTAAAACCTGTAAGTCGATGTACTTGAAATCGTTGTTCTGACCGATAGCTGGATGGTAAATCTCATAGGTAACTGGACATTAATTCTTGACCAGTAGGTGTCGCGAGACTGTTTAAAGAGCCACGTATGGTTATAAAAAATAAAACACTCCAAAATGACCGATCGTTTACCCAGATAGAGCAAAACGCGATTGACCATGCGTTGGCAGGCCGATGGCAAGAAGCAGTTAAGCTAAACCTGAAGGGATCGGCGATTTACCCTGAAAATATCGGATGTCACAATAGATTGGCAAAGGCATATCTTGAATTAGGTAGATATAAGCAGGCGCGTGCTTCAATCAAAAGGGCATTAGCTATAGATCCAGGTAGTCGCGTTGCGAGGCGTCAATGGGACAGACTTTCGGAACTTGATGATCCAGAAATTTCTCGTCGAACTTTTGGCAGTACCGGAATAAGTCCCGCGTTATTTATTTCCGACCCTGCAGTAGCGACTGCTTCTGAACTAAATAAAGTGGCAGATGCAAAAATGCTTGCTTCGGTATCACCCGGAGATAACCTGAAGCTGGTTATTGACGAAGGTATAGGTACTGTCGAGACCAGCGGCGGTGAATACCTGGGCACGCTAGATGTTCGCCTCGTGGTTAGATTGCAGAAGATGATCGATGGTGGTAACAAATATGAAGTGCTTGCTGCGAAGCTAACAGATTCCGAAGTGATAGTTATTGTTCGGGAAGTCAAGCGTTCACCTGCACAGGCTCACATCGCCTCGTTCCCCTTGTATCTTCAACAGAAGATTAATGATTTAGAGGCAGACGATCCAGATGAAATGGAGGATGAGGTCGAAGTCGAAGAGTTGGTTGTTAGACTGTTGGAGGATGGGCCTGTTGGATCTGCTATGTCGGGCGAATTTGATCAGCCTCTTGACGACTGATTCCCTACTTACTAGGCATAGCCACTCCGTCTCAAAACATTCTTTACTGCTGACACAAACGCATCTACATCGTCTTCGGTGTGAACAGTAGAAACATTACCTGCACAGCGATTTGACATCAGGAACCCTTCGTTCAGCAATCCTATGAACATTGTTTGCAACATCTCTTTGTTGTTGGTTGCATAGGTCCTGTAGTCGATCACTTCTGTTGGTGTGAATTGCAAAGCGAAAAGGGACGCCACTCCAGTTACGCTCATAGGAACTTCCAGTTCCGCAAAAAGTGTTCTCAGTTTGCTGCGGAGCATGTCTCCAAGGCGTTCTAGGTATTTGTATTTATCTGGTGTGAGGCTTTCAAGCGTTGCCACCCCAGCCACTGCCGTCATGGGATTACCGTTGAATGTTCCAGCGTGCTGAACAACAGATCCTCCGTCAGAGGGATCCCATAATGACATGATGTCATCACGGCCGCCGAAGGCTCCTACAGGCATTCCGCCTCCCACAACCTTACCGAAACAGGTTAAATCGGGCTTTACATTGTAGTAGTCCTGTGCGCCTCCATAGGCGATTCGGAAGGCGATCACCTCATCGAATATTAATACGATGCCCAGATCGTCGGTTATGCGACGTAGGCCTTCCAGGAATTCCGGTTTAGCAGGCACCATCCCACATTGTCCGTTAACAGGCTCCACTATCACGGCTGCTAATTCGTCTGCGTGTTTGCGAATGATTTTTTCTGCAGCGCCAATATTGTTGAATGGCGTTATAAAGATATCGTCGACTGCCGTATCAGATATTCCTGGAAATGCGGCTACAGATTCTGGCGATTCAGCATCGCCAGCTTCGTCGAGCGGCGGGACAACGCTGATCTGGATAGCATCGTGATTCCCGTGATAGGCACCTTCGCATTTTACGAGTTTCTGTTTGCCGGTGAATGCTCTTGCAGCCCGGATTGCGTTAAGGGTCGCTTCTGTACCGGTGTTAACAAATCGGACCTTATCAAGAGAAGGGACACGTTCACACATCAGTTCTGCCCATCGGACAACAGATGGACTTGGAGCTGGAAATGACAACCCTTTATCAATCTGTGAAGCTAGGGCTGATGTCACCTCTGGTGGTCGATGTCCCAAGATCAGGGTCGTCATATTATTTACGAAGTCTGTTCTCTTGTTACCGTCGGCATCGATTAGGGTCGTTCCTTCTCCGCTTGTTATGTAGACCGGAAAGGGGTCCCAGTAGATTGAATTACGGGTATCTCCGCCGGGCATAAATTTGTTGGCTTTCTTGTGTAAGTCTTCGGAAATTCGGTTTGCTGTTGAATATGATGCGATTTCTCGTTCAAGTGGGGATGTCATTTCAGAATTTACAACCTGGTCTACTAGTGTCCAGTTTTTTCGCACAGTGATTTTTGATGTTCGGTAATAACTAGTCGATAAGAGCGTTTAATAAAGCAGGTAGTGCGCTGCCTGCTGTTGAACGCAAAGATATCTTACTCAGTGAAGTTAATTTTGTTTTGTTTGGGTTAATTTCGACGATTGTCGCACCGGCGGACTCCGCAATCCAAATCAGGCCACTTGCTGGTCTCACCGTTCCTGATGTGCCAATCGTAATGACGCAGTCGGCTTTGTTAATCTCCGTCCTAGCCGCGTTCATTACGTCATCTGGAATCGGTTCTCCGAACATTACTGTGTCGAATTTGACTAAGCCATTGCACTTTTCACACGGTTTCGGGGCATACAAAGGAACGAAGCTGCCCAGCGATATGCGTTTACTACATTCGATACATCTCAGTTTTGTTCGATTGCCATGAATTTCGATCAGGTTCTTCAGCCCGGCTTTCTCATCCAGCCCGTCGATATTTTGGGTAATGACCGATTGTATCGCGCTTCTTTTTTCCATTTCAGCCAGGGCATAGTGGCCGGCATGTGGCTCTGCTCCTTCTAGAGCATCACGCAATTCCAAAATGTGGGCATCAGCTTTTTTATTGGCCCGCCGGTTCCACCAACCGATCGGATCTTTCTTGAAATCGGCATACCCATCCATCCGAGGTGTGCCGTACTTTGTCCACAGTCCGTCCACCCCTCTGAATGGCGGAATTCCACTTTCGACTGACATTCCGGCCCCGGTCATTACAACCACATATCTGGACTCGCGGATCATGCAGGCGATCTCTTGGATCGTCTCTAGTAGATAATTTGTTGTCACTCTTTCGGTCGAGGGTTTAGAGGTTGGCATTTGCGATTGAATCTTGTGTAACGCGTCCATTCATAACCGTGTAGATATCGGCTTTTTCAAGGAAGTTATCAGGGAGTATTGCGCGCTCAGTTGCGGTCAAGAGTACCTGTTCGTGCTTTGTAACTGCCTCGAGCACCAGCTTTCGACGTTCTATATCAAGTTCCGAGAGAATATCGTCCAGTGCCAGCACAGGAGTTCGCCCAGTCGACTGTTTGACGAATACCGCTTCGGCGATTTTAAGAGCAAGTGCGATTGTTCGACATTGGCCACGAGATGCGAAATTATCTGCTCGGTTGCCATTAAGTCGGATTTCTAAGTCATCTCTGTGTGGCCCGATCACTGTAATGCCTTGTGCTATTTCGCGACGTTGTAGGCTTGGCAGAGCACCTGTTATTTTTTTCTCAATCATCTCCGCATTCATACTGCCGATATTGAGTGTGTCTTTAGAGGATGCAGTGATGCGAGGCTGGTATTCGAGCTCGAGCTTGTCACCGTTTGTCAGGTCCTGATGTGCGGGGACGGCATGTTCATTTAATCCGTCCACCGATCTTCGACGGGAATCGGTGATTAACGCTCCTTCATACGCTAGGCGTTCATTCCAGAATACAAGTTCATTTTCTTGTGAAAGGCCATCTCTTATTTGACGGAGCAACTGATTTCGTTGGTTTACCACTTGTCTGTATCGTTGCAGGGATTTTAGATAGGCCGGATTTGATTGAGAAATCAGGATGTCGAGGTATCTGCGGCGTTGACCGGGTGATCCATAGATGATTTCCAAATCTTCTGCTTCAAAAAAGACTATGTTGAGGTTTCCTACAAAATCTATGGCCGAGCGCTTGATGCCATTTACTCGAAGACCTTTGCGAAACCCAGGTGTTAATTTTTTTGAACTTTCAGTAACGGTTATGTCAAAATCGATTTGCGCCTGAATCGTGCTGTCAGCATTTCGACCGACTCCCAAGATCTGCATGTGTCCACCGGTTTCTGCTAATGACCAGTTGACGAGATCGCGTTCATTTGAAGAACGGGGCGATTTGGCTATCGCCAACATGTATGCCGCTTCAAGGAGATTACTTTTCCCATGTCCGTTTTGCCCCTCGAACAAAGTGAGCCCAGGACGCAATTCAAGTTCAGTATTTGTGTGGTTTCTAAAACCGGCAAGGGAAAGCCTCGATAAATAGATGAGAATCTCCTTCCTGAAAGTAGCCTAGTTTTCGGTGTGGTCAATTATCAGTTATTTATATTTGATGAGAAGGGAATTTTAGCACCGTAAACGGATGGGAACATCGAAAATTGGTGCTCAAAGGATTGGTTGAATTAGATCTGATTTTTTCAAAGATATTGCTTGCTTATGGTTAGAATTCCATGAATTTGAAGCATTGACTGAAACTCATAAATCCCTAAACAGCGTAATTCGTTTGTTTGGCATTAAAATGAGTGTAGTAACTATTACTTAATAACTGGGGTGGGAATATTGGACTTAAAGTCATTTATTAGAGACGTTCCGGATTATCCATCCGCCGGTATTTTGTTTCGTGACCTTACTCCCCTGATGGCCAATGCCGATGCGATGCGTCATGTTACAGAAACACTGTCTGCTCACTTGAGTAAAAAGAGAACCGAGGCTATTGCGGCAATAGATGCTCGCGGATTCATATTTGGTGCGCCAGTTGCGGCAGAGCTTGGTGTGCCGTTTGTACCTCTTCGCAAATCTGGAAAACTGCCACCTCCAGTCGTTGGTGTTGACTATGCTTTAGAGTACGGAACAGCCCGGCTTGAAGTTGCCGAATCTGCGTTGTCTAGCCATCAGAGGGTTGCGATTATCGATGATCTGCTTGCAACCGGAGGCACGGCTGGTGCAGGAGCAGAGCTGATTTTGTCTCTTGGGGGAGATGTCATCACCTTTGCTTTTTTGGTTGAGTTGGCATTTTTGAATGGGCGACAACGTTTGCCGGATGGGATCGATGTTTTCAGTATGGTTCAGTATTAGTTTTGGCATCTATCGACCGGGCCGCTGTCACATTCGATTTGTGGAAGACCCTGATTTTTGAGTATGGCAACAAGTCAAACTCGTCTAAACGAGCAGAGTTGAGGACCGAGTACTCGCTTGATGCTCTCAGAGATTTCGGGGAGCCGGTCGATCAGGCTAGATTCCATAAAATTTTTGTCGATATGGCTGAAGAAATTACCGTCGGGCATGATAGTGGGACTGACGCGCATTTTC
>NYZY01000046.1 GCA_002687335.1 Chloroflexota bacterium | reverse complement strand
GATATCATAAACCTCCGCCATATTTGCGACCCTTCTGGCCGGGATCAATCCTTGCCACTGTACATCTACCTTGCAAATATCCATGGCTCTTAGCTCGAAAAGATCGCGATAACTAGTTGGCCCGAGACGTTGTTCCCCGGTGCATATAGGTGTTGTTGTTGCATCTTTGACCATTCGAACACTAGGTGCATCAAGGTTGTCTAATTCCATCCATGTCAGGTTGAATGGCTCCAGTGCCTGGGCGAGGCGAATATGTCCATCAGCTTTGAAGTGCTCATTAACGTCTAGGCATATCCCCATGTCCGGCCCAACCTCGTCTCGTATTACCTCCATTTGTTTAACCGCGGCTTTGAGTATTTCGGAGGTCAGTGTTTGATCATGTGGTCCGGAACGACCTTGGGCAAGGTTAATAAATGGATCTCCAGGCAACTGGATATTAGTTTTAAATGTGTCGTATCCCATTTCACTTGCTTGGGCTACGATTTTACGTATGTCGTCATAGGATCTAACCGGTTTGGTCCCAAGTTGTTTGTATGAACGAACCTGATATGTCAGCATGTGGGACCAATAAACTCGTTGATGGGAGCGAGTAGGTCCTCCCAGCAGCTCATAAACAGGTATCTCTAAGGCCTTTGCTTTTATATCCCAGAGCGCAAGTTCAATGCCTGCAATGGCCTGCCATGTTGCGCCACCGTACGCCATGCGAGTTGACCTGACCATTTGGATGTAGTGAGCTTCCACTGCCCGAGGATCTTCGCCAAGTAATTGGTTGGACAGGTCCCGGACAAGTCCTTTCATTCCATGGGCGAGCCTTCCTTCACCGAACTCTGAATAACCAACTATGCCCTGATCTGTTTTTATAGCGCAGAACATTAATGGCTGATTCAAACCTTCCACCGCAAATGTTTCAACTGACGTGATTTTCATAACCATTAGGATCCTGTATGTCTGGTATCGAAAAGTTTTCTGTAACTGGGATTAGTGGCTGTGCACTGGTCCATTACCGTGTTTATGTGGAATTTTCTTTTTCACTTGTCCAATGGCATCCGTAAAAACTTTGCGTATGTTTTTTTGTCGTTCGTCGTCACCACGTGTTGCTAAAGTGTCAAGCCAATCCACCCCTCCCTGCATAGTTGTGATTAGATACTCTCCAAGAGCCACATCAAAAACATTTGCATCTCCCGCCTTGATGTATATAGGGGAAGTGTGAGCTGCGAAATTTACCGGCCAAACATGCCAGGCTACAAGATCACTCACTGCTCGAGCCGCGATCCATCCACTTCCGGTGATATTCACCTGTTGGTTGATAACCAGTAAATTTTCGCCCTTAACAGACGATTCCTCAGCGATCACTTGTCCATTGAAAACTATTTGCAGTTTGTTGATTGGTGCTGCGCATGAAGCTGAGGCAATTACATTCACGTTACCACCTGATTCTGGAAGATTTAATTCGTCTCCCGGATGCAGGCCTTCGATCGCAAAATTCATCAATGGACCGCTCGTCGTGTACGTTCGTCCTGATCGGACTGCATCACTCCACGAATCGTAAGATAAATCGCGTTCGCCTATGTAGGCATAGGTTCTTACTCCACCTACCGGCATGCCGGCCGACATTTTATCTGTGCCACCTACAGCTGGAACACGGTATCCGCAATTCAATAGGCGGTACCATTCATGTACAGCGAAGGTGTCCATAGTTGGTTCGTGAAAATCTCGGATTTCCAGCCCGTCGACTTTGCCCAGTACTACCTCTGCGATCACCTCTGAGTGTGGAAATGGAAAATGCGGAACGATTGCTAGCCCGCCTTTGTTATGAGCTTCGTCAGCCCATTCACTCATTGCTCGAACCGTTGGATCGCCTATATACCCTTCGGTTGGGCCACTGGTCGACATTGGGAAAATAGGAGATCCAGTGGCACCCATAAGGCTTATGTGACCCATGAAATGTTGACGATTTTCCGTACCTACCCACACGATTGTTTCATCTGAAGATGATCCTGATAGTTCTCCTGTCAGATCGCCGACATTGGTGTACAGGTCTCCCCACTGTGCGGCCAGCAGGTTGATTATGTTAATGTCCTCGGCTCCTGCTTCAAGATGGGCCGTTTCTGGAGTCAGGAAGTGAGTATGCGTATCGGCTGTTATCCATCCTGATTGGCGTAGGTTTGAATTACGTTCTATTGGTATTTCTAAATCACGTTGTCCAGGTTTAATGTGGAGTTTTTGTCTTACCGGTTCAAACTCGAATCCTTTTGCTACTTCTACGAACACATCTCCTACGGGTAGTTCGCCTTGAAACGTGCCGTCCACATAGGCATATTGAGTATCACCGAGAAGCAGGTCTGCTCCGTAGTCTTCGAACCAATTGTCATTCACTTCATGAGTATGTCCGTATGGTGGAAAATACCTGCCATCAGGCGACCGGAAGTGAACCCGGGCTGGCGTTGGTTTCCCTGTACTGGAATCGATTATCTTGCCATGCACCCATGTACGTTGAGAAGTGAGCACCCTAGTTGTGATTTTGCCGTCTTGGCTGGATGCTTGTCCTGTTTCAAGTAATTCACCTGCGTCTATGTCTGAGCCATTTACCGATAGGGTTGCGCTCTTAGACGCTGCGATATCTATCGTCGTCGTCCCGCCGATTGTGTTGATCGATTCTCCCCAGCCTTTTACGGGATTCGCAAGCCAGTCTTTATGGTTGAAGTTTGGTACCTCTTTTTGACGCGCTATGACTCCTAGATCTACTTCTGTTTGGATTTCATCTGCAGATTTTTGGTCAGCGTTGATGGCGATTGTTTCGAGCGGTTCGTGACGTAACGGATGTTGTTTTCCGTCAAACATGGTTATCGCCCCAATCGCGATCACTGACGCACCCGTTGGTTCGATACTGACGCTGACGATCGATTTTGACAAATCCGGGATTTCCATCGCGAAAATTGTCCATGCACCTATTGGATTTGAACGTGACTCCCTGTCATCTTTGGCGGGCGTTCGTCCTGAGGATGGTGGCTCACCCACCATAACTCCAGTCTGCCATCTGCCCCAGCCATTGTCAGGATAGGGTCCACGAAACGGAAGAGTACTCAAACCATGATGCTGCCGAGATGTGAAACCGCTTTGCATACGCGTCTGTATCTGGTTGATTTCAAATCGCCTTCTTATTTGCTGGCGGTGCTCGGATCCGTCTTCAAAAGACAATACGTAATCTGCCAGATGCTCACCAGGTGCTGTGACCACGGGGTTAAGGTAATCAGATGACTGCCCTGCAACTGTCGTTGATGCCCTTTCATCACAAAAATGTGCGAAAACCAGATGTGATCCTGTTTGATTGACAGGTATTGATACACCGCTCTTTCCAGAAAAAACGATAAGGTTTTTTTCTGTCGCCGAAAAGTCGAATGGAATCCCCCAAAAAATCTGGGGTCCAGTTGGTAAAGTTGAGGCGGATCGAGCCGTTTTGGTTTGCCAGTACTGAGGATCTGACAGCGAGCCGTTGGTAAAAGGACTAACGGGAATTGTTCTGAACTTTGTCATCGGTTTTAATCCGTTTCAGGAAACTTTTTGTATGTGCGAATGATGCTCTAGGTTGTTAAATCAAACAAGCCCCGAAGTAATCCGGGGCTTGTAATCTTGCGATCGAGTTTAACCCAGAGCTTCTACCTGGGACTTGACTTCGTCGAATGGTGGCAGGTCGCTTGGTACATTGCACAACCATTTCCAGCTTATTTTGCCGTCTGACCCAATAACGAAGACTGAACGTTGTGCAGCAGTGAAACCGTCCATACCCGCGAAATCGGGCCAGGTCACACCGTAATCTTCGATTGTTGATTTCTTGTAATCGCTGAGCACGGGAAAATTAAGCCTATGTTTATTTTTGAATTCAGCATTGCCAAATCGCGCGTCAGTCGATATCGCTACCACAGAAGCGTTTAGTGAGGAATACTCAGATAGGGCGTCTCGGAATGTACACATCTCGTCGTCGCATACACCGCTGAACACTGCTGGAAAGAATGCGAGAACAACCTTCTTTCCTTTGAGACTACTAAGGCTAAACTCGTTGCCGTCTGTGTCAAATAATGTGAAACCAGGTGCCGTGGTACCTACTTCAGCAGACATAGTTATCTCCTAAGGGTTTTATAGTGGAACATGTTGATCACGCGAAGATTATGTCATCCGTTTGGTCAGAAAGACATTGCAATCTTGATTACTTCGTCCTCCCGTAGCCTGTACATCTCGAAGGCCTGTTGCGCTTCCTCAAACTTCATTTCATGGGTTTTGAGAACTCCTGGATCAATCCATCCACGTTCTTTGAGCGCAACGATATCTCGGATTTCCTGCACAGGTTCTTGGGTAGCAGCTATAACGGTTGCATTCATCTGGATGTTTTTAGCCATCCATTTTCGATGATCAAAAGTGACCACCGTGGGGTCTACGAGGCTGAAGGATATGATTTGGCCCTGTTGTTTGACCAGATCTACAGCTGTCGCCAGTCCTGCGGGATCTCCGCTGGCATCGACGACTACATCGAACATTTGACCCTCAGTTATTTCTTCGGATGCCTGAACAACATCATCATTGGATGCGTTGATTGTGTGTGTCGCTCCTAGATCAGATGATGTCTTGCAGCGATATTCTTCTAGGTCTATTCCAACGATCTGCTCGGCTCCCTGTCTTTCAGCGATCATAGTGAAAGTGAGACCGATTCCTCCTTGACCCAGAACTGCAATTCTTCTGCCCATCGGGTTTCCCCATTGCCGCGCGGAAAATAATGCAGTTCCCGAATGCTGGCACATCACCCATTCGGACAGATCACCCCAATCCGGTAACTTAATTAATCTGTCAGCTGTTTGAACGACCTGCTCTTGCATTCCAGCTACATCGCGTGGGATGACGATCACGCGCTGGCCCAGATCGTATTCTGGGTCTCGGCTGTCGATGACGACACCGGCACATTCGTGCATTGGCGCCCCTGGTACGAAAGGATAGTCTTCCTCTGGTAATTCAGCGTCGTATTCAAGGTATATATCACTGCCGCAAATCGACAAAGATTCGAGCTTTATCTGTACCTCGCCTTCCTCCAGAGCTGATGGTTCAGGTACGTCCAGAAATTCGATTGTTCTGCGGGCAATTACTCTGGCTGCTTTCAATAAATTCCTCTTGAGTTACAAATTCTTGTACTAGATCGTTAATACGATTAATTCCGTTAGCGTGGCGAGGGCAATTCTAGCGCGATAACGGGGTATACTCGCCCCTCTTCGGACTTTAAACAAACAAAAAAAGCAAAGGTGCTTAAAGAATTTGAAGATCAGTAATATCGAAACGATACGAGTCAGTGAACCTTCAGATGCTATTTGGGTGAGGGTTCACACTGATACCGGACTCATTGGATTAGGTGAAACCTGGTACGCGTCGAGAACGGTAGAGTCAGCAGTTCATGATCATTTTGCACCTTTGATAGTCGGACGTGATCCATTTGCTATTGAGAGACACTGGCTGAATATGTTCCGACTTTCAGATCATGCGGGTTACGGTGGCGCCGAACTCAGAGCGATATCTGCTATTGATATGGCCCTATGGGACATAAAAGGTCAGGCAGCAGGCGTCCCGGTTTATGAATTATTGGGAGGGGCTGTCAGAAAAAAGATTCGCGTTTACGCCACCGGTGGCCCGTTTGAAGGATGTGGGGACCTGGCGAAAGAGTTGATTGATGACGGAATAGTCGCTATGAAAATAGGACCGACTATTCCAGTAGCCACCCCTTCTGAGGGACAGTACCTTGCTCCGAATGAACTTGATCACGTTCTTAAGCCGTTTCGTGATATTCGAGATGCTGTCGGTGGCGATATAAAAATTGCTAACGACGGGCACGGAAAGTGGTCGTTGCCAGTTGCTATTCAGATCGCTAAAGAGATGGAAAAGCTCGACATCATGTGGCAAGAAGACCTTATGCCACTCCTGAATCCTCAATCTCTCAGACAGCTTCAAGAAGCCACAACTACCCCTGTGTGTATATCCGAACGATTGCTTACTCGATGGCAATTTCGTGAATTTATCGAGAACGGCGCTGCGCAGATCGTTATGCCTGATTTAATCTGGACGGGTGGCATCACCGAAACTCACCGGATTGCAATAATGGCTTCGGCACATCAGGTTCCAGTAGCACCTCATGATGCTACCGGGCCGGTCAATATATTTGCGTGTGCACAAATATGTATGAATTCGCCTAATGCGATGATTATGGAACATGTGAGGCCGTATTTATACGGTTGGTACGGTGAGATGGTAGACCCGCTTCCACCGATTGAAAATGGCTGGCTGTATGCCCCCGAGAATCCTGGTATTGGCACACGTTTACGCCCTGAAGTGTTTGATCGGCCTGATGTTGAAACTCGGGTTACTGGTGTTGATGCAATGATTCCGGGAATGTCTGATGAAGGATGGGCTGGTGTTGGTCTGTACGATCCAAAATTATCAACAGACAATTTCTCCACTGCCATGTGGTCGGACATGGAGAATATATTTGAATTCCGAGCTCAAGAATCAAGGCTCGAGGAACATTTTGAAACTAAAACGGATGAAGCTCAGAATGCTGGTGATTCAAAATGATAATTTCCCAAATTGAAACAATCCGTGTAGCGCAATTTCCTGATCTTATCTTTGTTCAAGTTCATACCGATACTGGACTTACTGGGCTCGGTGAGACGTGGTATGCAGCCACCACAGTCGAGTCAGCCATACATGATCATTTTGGTCCACTTCTGGTTGGTCGAGATCCATTCGAGATTGAAAGACACTGGCAGACGATGTTCCGACTATCCGATCATGCGGGTTATGGCGGTGCGGAGTTACGTGCCATTTCCGCAATAGATGTTGCCTTGTGGGACATAAAGGGCCAATCTCTCAACATGCCGATATTCGAGATCATAGGTGGTGGCACAAGAAACCGAATTAAGGTTTACAACACTCTGGGAGTTTACGGTGAGATTGATGAGGCGCACAGAGTGTGGTCCGACCCTGTGGGAGTTGCCAAAAGCCTTCTTGATCAAGGCATCACAGGGATGAAGATGTCTCCAACTGATTTCATTGCAAGAGAATCCGACGGTCAATTACTATTTCAGGATGATCTAGACTGGGCATTGCGTCCTATCCGTGAAATTCGTGAAAAGCTTGGTATGGAGATCGATATAGCCAATGATGCACACGGAAAGTGGAATCTGCCAAACGCGATGCGCATCGTTAGGGAAATGGAATCTATGCGACTGATGTGGCATGAGGAACTGATTTCCCCACTTAACGAAGAAGCACACCGGAGACTGCAGGCAGTGACCTCAACACCTATTGCTGCGGCGGAACGTTTGATGACAAGGTACCAGCATCGTCGATTTATCGAATCTTCATCTGCACGAATTTCGATGCCGGATCTGACCTGGACTGGGGGCATATCGGAGGTAAAGAAGATAGCGGTCTTAGCATCAGCTCACCAGAAGCCTATCGCGCCTCATGATTGCGTTGGGCCAGTCAACATGATGGCTTGTGCTCATATCGCTATGGCAACACCAAACGTGATGATTATGGAATATAACCGAGCGATGCATCTTGGTTGGTACCGCGATTTCATCGAACCAGATTTTGTGATCGATGGGGGTTTTCTGATGGCACCCACTGAACCTGGATTGGGCACTCGACTTAGGCCCTCTGTCAAAGATCGAGCAGATGCTACCGTACGCGTAAGCAGTAGGAAATCTGAATCGTGGCTTACGTCGGTCGAGCGATATACCTATCCACCTAAAGAATTTCAGAGTGAGTTTGTGCACAGTACGGAACGCAGGCGAACAGGCTTTAATGCTAGTTATTACGATTAGCTAACTCTCCCAAACCAAAATCGCGCGAGTAATAAGTTATGTCAGAAAAAATTAACACCAAACGTATTATTTTTATTGGGGCAGGGGCTGTCGGTTCCTATCTAGGTGGTTGGCTTTCTCATGCCGGTCATGATGTGACGTTGGTAGATATTTGGGACGATCACGTTGAAGCAATCCGTGATAATGGCCTAATCGTCAACGGGCCACATGAACCGTTTGTAGCGCGTCCCAAGATCTATCACCTTCACGAAAACGAACATATAGCGAGAGAACCGTTGTTTGACATAGGATTCGTCGCGATGAAGGCATATGACACTTCCTGGGCTGCAACGTTTGTTGACAAGTTCGTTCATCCTGATGGCTATATCGTTTCCTCGCAAAATACATGGCCTGATCCTGAGATCGCGGCAGCAGTCGGAGCCGAACGGGCAGTGGGATTGGTTATGTCTAGTATTTCTGTTGCAATGTGGGAGGCAGGAAAAGTTGAAAGGCCGGGCAGTACACGGAGACGCGATCAAGGGCATATCGTATTCAGAGCGGGCAATCATGATGGCACTGACACCCCTCGCCTTCACGAGTTGATCGAAATACTTGACCCAATTGATGGTGGCAAGATTACAACTAATTTGTGGGGAGAACGTTGGGCGAAACTCGGACAGAATTCGATGGGTAATCCGGTTGCTGCATCCAGTGGAATGGGCATGTCTGATCTAAATAAACATCCCAGAGGGAGAGAATTGCAGATTCGGTTGGCCCAGGAGTGTGCTTCAGTCGGTCTGGCACTTGGATATAAAGTTGAAAATTTCGGAGGGCGGACAGCGCTCGAGTGGGCCAATGCCACGCGAGGCGAAGTCTACGAGCTGCTCGATGCAGTGCTTGCTGAGCGATCTACAGGTGCAAACTGGCGACCTTCGATGGCTCAGGATGTTGTCAAAGGCCGCCCCACCGAGATCCTACAAATGAACACATTCGTCTGTGATCAAGGAGCGATAGTTGGTATAGATACTCCAGTCAATGCATCTATGGCAAATGTGGTTAAAGCCATTGATGCCGGAGAACTCGAAGCTGGGTTTGACAATGTCGAGCTCGTACTAAGTTCAGCCGGTCACTAACTGGTGTAATGTACATAAATCTCGTTGAAAGAGTCATCTATTTCAACAGGTTTCCGATACAGTTTCTTGCACAGGAAACCTGTGACATCCGTTGAATAATAGTGCCAGGTGGAAGCACTGGAAATTGCCCCCGATCAATCAAGACATACTCATCTCCCTTGACTTAGAGACTACTGGTCTTAATCCGAAATCCGAACGGATTATCGAAGTCGGTGCAGTTAAATTCAGAGGTGAAACGCAGATCGACACGTTCAGCGCCTTGGTTAATCCAAACCGCAAACTTTCAAAGCTTATTCTCCAGATGACCGGTATCACTCAACGGGAAGTGGATGATGCACCTGATTGGGATGAGATAAAGTC
Organism: Chloroflexota bacterium; assembly: GCA_002687335.1. The sequence continues at coordinate 13,444 of NYZY01000046.1, read as the reverse complement.
GAGCGTCATAGAATTCGTGGCCGGAGTTCCGATCATCGGACACAATGTTGGGTTTGATGCCTCATTCCTCCGTAGCCACGGAGTGAAAACTAATCGCTTGTACGACACCATGTCAATGGCTGAAATTGCTCTTCCACGAGGTCCCGAGTATAGCCTCGTGCGATTATCTGAAAGATTCGGTTTTCAGCATGACAATCCTCACCGAGCATTATCCGACGCGCTTGCGACACGTGACCTTTTTCTGTATTTGGCAGAGATTATCGGAGGATATGATCGTGGAGTTTTGGAACAAATTAAACGTTTAGGCTCATATTCTGGCACACCGTTATCTGATTTGGTCAACCGAATGCTAGAAACGAGTGGGGCGGCCTCTATTGGAACAAGTCATACATTTAGTGGGATTGATCCTAAAGAAATCTCCTCAAGAATCCGTTCTGCTACGAGAACGCCTCGAGTAAAACCACATGAGTATAAAACTGACGAAAAAAATCCTGCGGACCATGTAAAGAACATCTTTGGTGAATCCGGAGAGCTTGAGCATTCGCTTCCAGATTTCGAACATCGCCCTGAACAAATAGAGATGGCGAAAGCGGTATCAGAGGCAATAGATTTTGAGCGTCATCTTGTAGTTGAAGCGGGGACTGGGGTCGGGAAATCCCTCGCGTATCTTATTCCAGCTGCGCTGCATGTCCTGCGTACCGGGGCAAGGGTCGTTATTTCTACTAACACCATTAATTTGCAGGAACAGTTGGTAAGTAAGGACATAGAAATAACCAGATCAACTCTGAGTAATTATGGTGTTGCAGCAGAAAATATTTTCGCATCACAACTTAAAGGCAGAGCTAATTATCTGTGTATGAAGCGATGGCAGAATGCGGTGTTGGCCACGGAACCTAACGATATTGAATCAAAATTACTATCTAAAATATTGGTGTGGTTGAACGATACAGAGACCGGCGATAAAAATGAGCTGGCTCTAGGGCGAATGTCGCCATTATTCAGTAGATTTTCAGCTCAAGGCGCATTGAACTGCCCAACAAATGATGGTCCTTGTTTTTTACGTAAGGCTCGCAACGATGCTAGCCATTCAAATATCGTCATTATTAATCATGCTTTGCTAATGTCTGACATAGCTATGGGAGGCGGATTGCTTCCCGAACACGACGTTTTGATAGTAGACGAGGCACACCATCTTGAGTCGGCCGCTACGAGCCATTTAGGATTTTCAGTAAATCAGTTTCAGTTAGAAAATGAACTGCGACGTTTGATTGGNNCAACAGGTATCTGTCANAGGTTAGCTCGGGTTATATCAAAATTGGATAATAACCCNCTGGATTCTTCAGANAACACNGCTCTNGCTCTTAANCANGCGGTAGAAATNGCGATNAAAACATCTTCGGATATGTTTAACTTTGCTGCTCAGATTGGTGCTGACTCANAGAGTTATTCACAGCAACAATCTGAATTAAGGTTGACCGATGCAGTTCGAGCCCAGCCAATCTGGAGTGATTTCGAAATCACATGGGAAAACATGAACACTCGCTTATTAGAAGTTTCACTTGAGCTTATGAATTTATGTGATCAGGCTTCTCGTTCAAAAGAAAAGTCTGATGAGGGACTCGTGTTGGATGCTCATTCGATAGTAGAGTCAATTCAGACAGCGGCTTCAAATCTTCGTGAGGCAATACCGGAACCAAAAGCAGATGGTGTGTATTGGCTTCGCACTCGTCCTGGCAGGCGTGGTACTACTATCAATGGAGCGCCACTTGATGTTTCGGATGTGCTTAGAAACGCATTGTTTGAGTCTGACCGCTCCGTCGTACTCACAGGAGCAACGGTTGCCTACCAGAGTTCGTTTGAACGTTATCGCGCCTCTATTGGGATGGAAGGCGGTGAAGACCTTGTTCTTGGATCGCCATATGATTATGAAAAAAATACCTTGATTGTTGTACCTGAGGATTTACCTGCTCCAGGTGAGCCTGGATTCGCAAAAGCCTCAGCTAAGGCTTTAGTCGATATAGCAAAAGCGAGTGCCGGCCGTGTCTTAGTGCTTTTTACATCTATTTCTGCTTTAGATAACGCTCGTAAGACCATTTCACCGGTGTTAAACGCATCTGGGATACGTGTTATTGCACAAGGTACCGATGGTTCTCCGGCCCGTATTATGCGAATGCTTGCGGAGTCCACTCCGACGATTGCGCTCGGCACAAGCAGTTTATGGGAGGGAGTGGATTTAGAAGGTGAATCAATCGACGTACTCGTGATGGCGAGATTGCCGTTTCCTGTCCCGTCTGATCCGATTGTCGCTGCGCGCAGCGAATTACTGGAAGATGGTTTCAATGACTACAGTATCCCCGAAGCAGTACAACGCTTCAGGCAGGGGTTTGGTCGATTAATAAGGTCGCAAAATGATCGTGGAGTTTTTGTCGTTCTGGATAACAGAATTGTTCGCAAACAATATGGTGTTAAATTCCAGAAGTCACTGCCGAAATGCAATGTTCGCAGATTGAGCGTTGAACGCTTGTCAGAAACTTTGGGAAACTGGCGTAATAACACGTTAACATGACGACTTTCGAACACAACGCATTGACTGAGCAGTCAGTTTTTATTCCGCTCGGTTTTGTGGATATTAGTGCGACCTTAGACGGTGGGCAGGCGTTTCGCTGGCACTTAGAAAATTCAGGGTATCGAGGAGTTATAGGTCGCAGAGTTGTAAATATCAGTGAGGTTAGTGGAGGAGTAGAACTAACGGTTATGGACGGCAGAGGCGTATCGGGGATCTACCATTCTGCAAGCCAATACCTAGGTCTGGGACAAGATCTTGGTGGGTTTGCAAAACGATTCGCTGATGATCCATGTCTTGGACCCGCGTTAATTGGATATCCTGGAATAAGGGTATTGCGACAAGATCCTTGGGAGTGTCTGTTCAGTTTCATTACTTCTAGCACCTCCAACATTGCACGTATCAAATTGAATGTTGGATCCGCTGCTGAGAAATTGGGTTATTCGATAGGGCCGAATACCACGGACGTAGTTTTTCCCGAACCGGAAGTTATAGTGGAATCCGGGGAGCAATACCTTCGTGACCTTGGGTTCGGATTTAGGGCTAAGTATCTTGTGTTGTGTGCAGAAGCAATCGCATCAGGTCAATTGGATCTTTTCGATTTGCGAGAATGTTCGTACACAGACGCCAGAACAACTCTTACGCAGTTGCATGGAGTAGGAGAAAAAATCGCAGATTGTGTCCTTGCATTTTCTTTGGACAAGCCCGAATCCTTCATAGTTGACCGCCATATCCTCCGAGCGCTTCGCAAATGGTATGGACTTTCCGAAAAGTGTAGCTTGAGTTACGCATCAGAGTGGGCGCGTGATCACTTTGGCGAATATTCGGCTCTAGCAAATCAATATATGTTCCACCGTGAACGTCTTTCGGCGCGTGCTATTGCTTGGGGCGGGGCGCATGTTGACCGAGCTTTGCCGGAAGATGGAGTTTAGCTCACACTACTTGTAAATCATCCTAGTCATGGGTGAGAAATTCGGGAAGTCGGCTTCTAGCCAGATCCAGTTCTTCTTTTCTGGAATTTACTTTTCTATCTAAACGAGCTCGTTTCACCAGTTCCAATAATTGTCCTATGATAGGTCCCTCAGGCACACCTGCAGCCATAAGGTCATCACCTGTAATCTCGGGTTCCTCGAATCGAATTGTCTGCAAATAATCGATTAATCTTCCGCGTCGAGGCAAGATCGAGCCCGTTGCAATATATGCCCGTATACATTGCAACGGGATATTGTTTAAAACCTCGGCAATTTCACTGCGAGTTATTGATTGGTTATCTAGAATTCCTACCACTGATGCCAACTTTGCATTTCCGGAAATCGAATCAGTCCAGTATTTTGGTCCGTCGAACCTGTTAGATGTCAGTCTTGCTTCCTCCTCATTGAGGCTGAAAGTTACTCTGGCCAATAAATCCTCGAGGTTTAGTTTTCCTGAACTTTCCTGTATGAGTTCGTCTGTGATTTCCAGGGCTTTTGGACCCACCCGTAAAGCAGGAGTTATCGCACCCAGTAAACCAAGATCCTCTGACTTCCGTAGAATTTCACAGACTTTTGGCTCCTTGAGGATATGCTCGAATTCGTTTCTGACCCTCGTGCCACTTAATAGGTCAACGCTTCCTAGGGCATTTGTAAATAGTTCAGTGGTGTGGGAATCGATATTGAATCCAAGCCGTGTAGCGTAACGTACTGCCCTGAACATTCGTGTAGGGTCATCTGTGAAACTCGAATCATGTAATACCCTGATTCGCTTGCGCATGATGTCCCCGAAACCATTGGATGGATCTATCAGGTCACCCCATTGTTGACCTGTAAGGGATATAGCCATTGCATTAACCGTGAAATCTCTACGGTTTAAGTCTTTTTCGATCGATGATGGAATCACATCTGGTAGTGCTGCCGACGCTGTATATGTCTCATCGCGACAGGTAACGATATCTATTGATTTAACGTCGGCTTTTCCTTCACCTGCGACAAACTTGAAAGTCAGGAACTGTGATTCAAGGGGTTCCCCTAAATTCAGCGTTTTAGCAAGCATAGTGGAAAATTTTTCGGAGTTGCCTTCAATGCACAGGTCGATGTCTTTGGTCGGGTTGCCTAGTATTAGATCACGAACATAACCACCACACACAAATACATTGTTCACATCAGCAAGTTGCGAATGCAGATCCTTGCATGCATTAAATAACCGCAGATGTTCGGGTTTTGCTTTTGTTTGGAGTAATTGAGATAAATTTGGCATTTGGGTTAAACTCGAGTCGATAGGTCAATACTAAGCTTTAAACCTGAACCTTTCTTGAAATCTTTAAACGTAGCGTTGTTAGAATTTGTATAAGTGGTTTCGAACACCAGTTAAAGTATTAGGCAACTCATGTCGATTAACAAACTAATTCAATTTGATGTATTTATTGATTACACCTGACCCTGGGTTCGACAGGCTGGCATGTGGCTGGCCATGGTGAAAGAGGAATTGGGCGAGGATCTTCAAATTAATTGGCGTAGTTTCGCTCTTGAACAGGTCAACTCTACGCAAGGGGATAACTGGAAGGCCTGGGAGCAAGGACCCGATTATGTTAGTAGGGGTCTTTGGTCATTACGGGGTGGTATCGCAACACGACAACAGGGATCGGGTATTCATAACGAATATATGGCAGGGATATTGCATGCCAAGCACGTTGAAAGAACGGATATACGTACTCGTGAGTCAATAATAGAAATTGCTTCGACTATCAAATTGGATATCAACAGGTTCATCCAAGTTTTAGATGACAGTAAAACTTTGAAAACTATAGGAGCCGATCATGAATATGCGCGCGAGTTGGGCATTTTCGGTACCCCGACATTTGTTTTTGAAAACGGATTCTCGACTTTCCTAAAAATGTTCACTCCTCCAAAGGATGAAGCCATGAGTGCATTCAAGCACTTCATGGGTATTGCCATGGAACGTAAGTATTTTGGTGAAATAAAGCGACCACAACCGCCTTGGCCGCGCGGGGCAGGGGATTAAGTTTTTTGCCTACAACTCCATTGGAGCTTAGCGAACTGCAAGACGTTGAAGATGGCTTGGGTTATGCGTTTAAAGATCGTAGTCTTCTTGCTCTTGCGTTAACCCATCAGTCTTACGTAAATGAACATCCGGATGCCCCTCCAGTATCCAATGAAAGACTGGAGTTTTTAGGTGATTCCATAGTGGGAATGGTTGTAGCAGAGAGGATTTTTAATGGCGCCCCTGAATTACCTGAAGGCGATCTAACTGTGAGACGCTCCCAAGTGATACGCAAAGAAACTCTGGCTGCGGCTGCTAGATCTATCGGTCTTGGCGACTGGCTGGTGATGGGAACTGGAGAAGCTACGACTGGGGGCAATATCAGGGAATCTAATTTAGCTGACGCGTTCGAAGCCGCTACTGGTGCTGTTTATCTCGATGGAGGTTACGCCCAGGCTAGATCCTTCGTTAGTAAATGGTTGGGGCAACATATAAACGAGGCTCTTGAATCTGAAACCAGAAAAGACCCAAAATCTCTTTTACAGGAATACTTGCAGGCAAATGGTAAGCAACCTCCTAGGTACGAATTATCGTCCCAGTCTGGAACTCCACATGATCCTGTCTTTACAATCAATGTTTTGATTGACAACACATTAGTCGCAACGGGCATGGGATCAAGAAAAGTCGATGCGGAGCGCAAAGCAGCAAGCAAGGCATTAGAAATATTTATCTCCCTTGGGAATCCTAACGATTCTTAACTCTAGTTCGAGGAATCCACACTGTTTGGTTTATTGAAGAAACGGCAAAAAACTGCCGAGAGTGCGGTTAAAACCGGCTCGGCATGGCATCGACGTTTATCAGTTCTGTTTAACCGATCGGATATTGATGACGATTTTTGGGAACAACTTGAAGAAGCACTGATTGTTTCTGATGTCGGTCTTAGAACCACAATGGAACTGCTGGATAAGATCCAGAGACTAGTAGAGGAGCAATCCATAACGGAACCTTCGGACGTTAAGGCTCTGATGAGGAAAGAAATTTCCAACATGTTGAAGGTTCCTTCAGAGTTGGAACCTATACCAGCAGATACACCTGTTGTTTTACTTGTAGTTGGAGTCAACGGGTCGGGTAAAACTACTTCTATAGCTAAGATGGTTGAAACAGCTAAGAATGAAGGTCGTAATGTGATGCTTGCAGCGGCTGATACCTTTCGTGCAGGAGCGATAGAACAGATAAACATCTGGGGGGAACGACTACGAGTCCCAGTTATCTCTCATCGTCATGGTAGTGATCCTGGAGCGGTTGTTTTCGATGCCTTGAATGCTGCACGTGCTAGAGCGATTGATCTGTTGATCATTGATACCGCTGGGCGTCTGCATACCACTCATAACTTAATGGAAGAGCTTAGAAAAGTGAGGGGTATTGTCGAAAAAAACAGTGCAGATTTCGTGGAACGAGTACTACTCGTGATTGACGGTACCACTGGTCAAAACGGCTTGATTCAGGCGAAATCTTTCACGGATGCTGTTCAATGTGATGGAGTGTTTCTCACCAAACTGGATGGTACTGCCAGAGGCGGCGTAGCTCTTTCGATATCCGTAGAGTTGGGGTTGCCGGTTTGGTTTATTGGCACCGGAGAAGATGCGGTTGATATGTCGGCTTTCGATGCTGATGCGTTCGCTGAGGCGGTGCTACCGAAAGCATCAATGTAATTGGGACATCCTATAACCTGAAATTTTGATATGTAAATGCTGCAAGTCATCGCAACTCTTATAACGGTTCAACTAATCGGTCTTTCTGCTTTTCCGATTGTGATGCGAGCCTTTCCCTTACTATCCGATCGCGGGTGGGCTATTTCGAAAGCCCTAGGGATACTGTTGATATCCACCGGTATGTGGCTACTTTCTTATGTGCATTTGCTTCCGAATACCATGGCCTCATGGTGGATTGTTTGGTTTGTTTTAACTTTTGTAGGCGCCTGGTTTTTCCGACAGGATTTTCCAAGATTCAAAAAGACCCTAAAAAGAAGATGGAGAATTATTGTTTCGATCGAATCAATATTCTTGGTGTTTTTTTTGATGTTTCTTTCGTTACGTGCTTTCGATCCTGCATCGTCAGGAACCGAAAAACCAATGGATATGATGATGCTGACAGCTGTTACCAGCACCCAATACGCTCCCCCACAGGATTTATGGCTGGCCGGAGAGCCGATTGCTTACTACTACTTCGGTTACTGGATATATGGTGGTGTCGGAACTATGTCAGGGGTTCCTCCATTTATTAGCTTTAATATCAGCCTCGCTTTAGCGGCTGGACTCGCTGCCTCAATAGTAGCTGCACTCGTTTGCACGTTGGTCCGTCGGGACGGGGCGACAAATAGAGCGTCGCTCCTGTGTGGTGCTCTGTCAGCGGCCCTGCTGTTATTGGTTTCCAATTTATCAGGATTGTGGACCATACTTGATATCACTCGTTTAGCACCGAATAAGCTACTCGACTGGTATCACGGTTTTGCGTATCAGCGCGTAAATGACATAGCGGTGTGGCGGCCAGATGATTTTTGGTGGTGGTGGAATAGCTCGCGAATCACTAATTCATACGACGCTGGTGGAAACAGCCTGGATTTCACGATTCAAGAATTCCCGTATTTCAGTTTTTTGCTCGGAGATTTACATCCGCATTTGATGTCCATACCGTTTGTTTTAACGGGTTTGACGGTCATAACTTGCCTTTTCATGGCAACCCGATATCTATCGTTTCGGAGCTTTAAAAACAATCTTCCTGCTGTGCTATTGGTCGCTTTAGCCGTTGGTTCTTCCGGATTCATTAACTTCTGGGATATCGGATTGCTTTTGTTACTTACCATCTGTTTATTGGTTTCAGGGTGGGTGGGGATTCGATCTTATAGCCTCAGAAGTTTGTGGAGATTCGGGTCGCCTATCGGGCTGATATGGATTATTGGAATCTTGATATTCTCGCCATTTTATTTCGGAACTGCAGAGAGCCAAGTTCAGTGGCCGCCAATAGCCCCTGTTGAGTACGGATCTCGCCTCATACATTTCGGTTCAATCTGGTTGATTTTATTGATAATTACCGCGCCAGTCATCCTTTTACTTGTACTCAAGTTCCTGAAGGTTCTCACATCCAAGTTTAGAGGTGTGTCTACTGTCTCACATGTTGAGGAAAACCTCATCTGGAGGCCTGCATGGATGATCGCACTTATGTTGGTTGTCATCCCGTGGTTTTTATGGGCAGTAACACATATTTGGTTCAACGAAAGGTCTGAATTTTCAGACATATTTTCACGGTTGCCGGTTACCGGCTCGCTTGGATTGGTAACTGTAATTATGGTAGCCGTGACGCTCACGCGCTCCCGGAGAGGAGCAGACGACGGTGCCCATTACATCATGTTATTGGCTTCGGTTGCGATATATCTCTTGTTTGCTGCCGAGCTATTCTTCGTGCATGATCTGTTCGGAAACAGAATGAACACCGTTTTCAAGTTTTATTATCAAGCTTGGATACTTTTGTCCGTCGCAGGAGGATACGGAGCGTACGTATGGTGGAGACAAGGACCGCGACTCACCGGTCTGATGCAAACCATCAATAGAGCTTCGCTGCTCTTGGTTCTGTTATTAATTTTCAGTTCCATATATTTTTTGCTTTCCTCTTCTGTTACGAAAACAAGTTCATCAAGCCTCGGACCGAGTCTGGATAGCATGAAATTTCTAGAAAAACGAAATCAGGATGAAAAAGAGGCTATTCTTCAGATACGAAAAATCGCTGAAACAGACGATATTCTTATTGAATCAGTAGGAGAAAGTTATAGCGATCATGGACGTATTGCCGGATATTCAGGTGTGCCTGGGTTGTTAGGCTGGAAAGGCCACGAAGTTCAATGGCACGGTGATGATGCATTGTTTATAGATCGCGAGGAAGACATTGAAACCATATACACAACTAGTGAATATTTAGAACTGAACCGATTGATTGATAAGTATTCTTTGACAATGGTTGTTGTGGGACCTCGGGAAAAGTCAACCTACGGCGATATCGATATGTCGTTGTTCGATACCCTTGGTGAGCGGGTAGTCGAAAGTGGTTCTTACACAATATTTAAAATCGATTAATAACCTGTGATGCAAATAAGTAGCTCAAAAACAGAAAACCCCATGGATGGACGATGGGTCAAAGGTCGCTGGGTACGACAAGAAAATGATGTGTCGGCCAGTATCACTGCTAAAGATTTCCTACCCGAACTTGGAAAGGGTCGGTTTACTTTAGGAATCTCGATGCCATCCCGGATGGAATGGGGTTTTTACGCATCTCTTGTACTAATAGCTCTTGCGATGCGCCTGTATGACCTTGGCGGAAGAGCCGTGCACCATGATGAAAGCTTGCACGGGTATTTTGCGTACCAGATGTTCGTTGGAGGTGGGTATGATCACAACCCGTTAATGCACGGGATGTTCCTGTTCCATTCAATCGCTACATCTTTCTTCTTGTTTGGTGACAGTGAATTCTCGATGCGTTTACCGATGGCTTTGTTCGGCGCTGTCCTTGTTCTGGTGCCGTTAATACTTAAACCTCGTATTGGACAATTTGGTTCTTTAGCCTGTGCAATACTGCTGGCATTCTCGCCTTCTCTTATTTACTACAGCAGGTTTGCGCGTAACGACATTTTCATGGCAGTGTTTACGCTTGCGTTGGTAGGCGTGATGTGGAGATACATTGATGAACGCAAGAACCGTTGGCTTTATGTCGGTGCGGCAATTATCGCTTTAGGGTTTACTACCAAAGAAACGCAATACATAGTCATAGCGGTACTGGGTGCTTATCTTTTGACTCAGGTGTGGGGTGAACTTAAAGAATGGCTTTACGCTCGACGTTCTCTTGCTGAGTTCACTCCTCCGGCGTCTTTTATGGTTTTGATTACTGTTTTAAGTTTGCCGCTTTTAGCAGCTGGCGTTGCGATATTCCAAAACACTCTCGGTATCACATTAGCTGCAGAGGATGGGATCCCAGGTATCGCCACAGGCAGTCCTAACGGCGTTGGTTGGAATGTGGCCTTAGGAATCAGTGGGATTTTTCTTGCAGCATCTTTGGGGCTTGGGTGGTATTGGAAACGAAGCGTGTTCTTGGCGGCATTCACTGTTTTTGCTTTCATATTCGTAATGATTTTTTCAAACTTTGGCTCGTATCCGGCCGGAGTTGGTAGTGGCTCCTGGCAGTCACTTGGTTATTGGATCGCACAGCAGGATGTAGCTCGCGGAAACCAACCTTGGTATTACTACTTCATGCTTGGATCTGTCTATGAATTTTTGCCATTTGCAATCGCAGGCACTGCGATTGTCTATTACGGATTTCGATCAGGATTCCGTCCGTTGATAAACATCGCGTTGATTACTCTGGGTTTCACACTGCTTGCGAACGATAATCTCAGCTTTCAAAACGGACTTATCAAGGGTGAAGAACGAGACGTTCTTACATATGTGGGTCAGTTATCTCTACTGGTTGTTTATGGCTCATTTATCGCTTTGCCTTTCGTCCTAAAAATTTCTCGATTCAATCGGTTTTTGATTTTTTGGATCATTGGTACGTTCATCGCGTATATTCATGCGGGGGAGAAGATGCCATGGCTTTTGGTAAATTTGGTAGTTCCTGTGATTGTTCTGGCCGCATCAACATTGAATGATGTTGTTTCTTCTATCAAATGGCGGGAGGCCTGGAGAAATTATGCCGGTCTTTGTTTGATTGGAGTGCCAGTTTCATATTTACTGATCTGGAAACTCGTCTTCAATGATCTCGCCAGTAGTAGCAATCAATTTTTGACCACGTGGATGATTTTCGCTAGCTTGGGCTTTCTATTATTGGGGTTTCAGGTTATTTCACAACGAATAGGCAGGTCGCAATCTCTGGGAATCATTGGCTTGGTTTCCATTCTCGTTCTGTTTGGATTTACATTTCGTGCAGGCTGGATTGCTAACTACGAAAATGGGGATGTGCCGCAAGAAATGCTCGTATATACGCAAACGTCACCCGACCTTCATAATCTGGCTAAAGAAATCGAACGGACCGCTGTGCTAACCGGAGATCGCACGGCAATCAAACTCGCTATAGACACCAAAGATGCATACCAATGGCCTTGGCAGTGGTACCTGCGTCGTTATACCGAAGTTGTTTACAGTGATCATTCTTCGGATAAGGCCGTGGTCGGAGATGATAGATTGATTATTGTTGTTAATGAACATAACAATGCAGAGTTGATCTCTAAATTGCCAGAAGGATTTTCAGAGGGTCGTAGACTCGTGCACCGCTGGTGGTTTCCTGAGCGATACAGAGATGTAAAACCTGGAGAGTTCTTTGGAACTTTGATCGATCGCAATCGCTGGAAAGGGCCAGTTGATTATTTCATGTATAGGGAACTGTCACACCCGTTAGGTTCAATCGATTCGTATGTTTACTTTTCTGACGAAATCCCTCTTGCACCAGCCAAGTGACACACTTGTGCGTAGCACGTTTATCTGCCAAATATCATGTTAATCGCAAATAAAGCCTTTTGGATCGGTGCTGTCGCCAGCGCAGTATTTCTTGCTGTTTTCGTTTTGTTATTTGTAGATATGGATACCATCAGCAACGTTCTGAATGATGCTGATTACGCCTACGTTATGCCTTCACTCTTGTTCTATTTCCTGGCTGTTTGGTTCAGGACAGCTAGGTGGAAGTTTCTACTCCGCCCGATAATAGGAAAACCGAAAAAAAGTATCTACTCTGTCGTCATTGTCGGATACATGGCGAACAACTTGATACCAATTCGAATCGGCGAAGTGATTCGAGCGTATTACTTGAGCTTGCGGGAGGGATGTTCAACCTCAGCGGCTTTTGGGACTGTGGCAGTTGAACGTGCCACAGATGTACTTGCTCTTCTGTTCTTCCTGGGAGCGGCTGGACTAATGAGCGCCTCAGGAGTCGAACGAGCGTTCGGGGATATTTCTTCGAATGTACCAGGAGGAACTTTGGTGATGGTGTTGGCCGCACTACTGCCTTTCATTGCAGTGTTTAGCGTAGTCCTTCTCATCTCCGTTTCAAGTAAACACAACATCAATGTGTTTCTTAGCCGTATTTTGATTGTGGTGGGCCACAAATACCGGAAACGTATACTTGCGATTATTGATCGACTACTAGAAGGCCTAACGGTTGTAAACTCGATCTCTGATTTGTTAAAAGTTCTTGCATGGTCAATACCTGTTTGGGCCGCGGAAGCAGCCATGTACTATCTCATAGCGATGGGATTTGATTTAGGTTCTATTTTTACCACTGAACTTGAATTCCTTTCCGCTATATTGCTTTTTACGGCAGCCGCAAATTTAGCTGGAGTTTTTCCATCGACAGCTGGAGGATGGGGCCCATTTGATTTTTTTGGAGCAGCATCCTTGACTGCACTTGGCGTGCAAAATGAAATAGCTGCTGGTTATGCTTTAACTGTGCATGTTGTAGTTTGGGTGCCTCCGACCTTAGTTGGTGCTCTGTTACTCGTATGGGATGGCACTTCTCTTTCCGGGCTGCTGCAGGGTGCAAAGAAATCAAGGCAATCTGCCGCAGATCAAGGTTCTACCAAATGAAGATAGGGATTATCGGTGCCGGCGCAGCTGGTTTAGCTGCAGCTTTTGACTTTACCGAAACAGGTCATGATGTGGCGGTGTATGAATCTGCTCCGTTCGTCGGTGGGCAGGCATCAACTATTCCGGTTGGGGGAAGTTCCTTAGAACGCGGTTATCACCATCTATTTACGAATGATGAAGCGATTCTAGATCTCATGAAGGATCTGGATATTTACGAACACATGAAATGGTATCCGTCTAAAGTTGGCACTTATACTTCAGGCAAGGTTTATAAGACCACCACACC
>NYZY01000045.1 GCA_002687335.1 Chloroflexota bacterium | reverse complement strand
TGCATTCAATAATCCAAATGATCGATCAAACCCACGCTGCTTGGGAAGCGGGTGCTTCTTATCACCTAACACCCAACTAGAACGTTCCCGATTATCCCAACTCCCAGAAACATGCCACTTACCAGATAGAAGCGTGCGGTATCCTGCATCTTTAAGAACCTCCGCCACAGTGACGCACCCGTCGCGTAAATACCCTTGGTAAGCAGGCACCCCCAGATCGGAAGTCATCTGTCCGATGCCAGCCTGGTGTGGATGCAAACCAGTTAGCAAAGCAGCCCTCGAAGGGCAGCAACGGGCACCGTTGTACATCTGGGTAAATCGCAGACCAGAATAACCAAGCGAATCGATGTTAGGGGTATTGATCTCGCCGCCATAACACCCTAGATCGGAATATCCAAGATCATCGACCATAATAATTATTATGTTCGGCTTCTTGGCTGCATCTTCACCATTCTCGCCCACAGACGGTCTTGTCATCATTTACTCCATAGTGGCCACTTGAATAAATAGCCAAGTTTTTAGTTAAATCACACGGGATCCGAAACAGGTCACCCGAGTTTTGGTTTTTCGTACCTCGCTTTGGAGGTGCGAGGCGAATTTGGCCAAGGCCGATGCCAGCTTTCATAACCAAACGAAGGATCTTGTGACATATCACCATTTTGAGCAATTCTGTCATCCATGGACGAATCAATAGATGACATTAATTCATTAGTTAATTCAGTATCAAGTCGACGAACTATCTCAGCAAACTCGATATTTTCATAAAGGTTTACCTGCTCTTGCGGATCATTCAACATGTCAAATAATAAATTCTCTCCTGTGCGGTATTTGTGCAACTTATATCGACCGTCATAGTTCATCCAGCCATCGCCGAGTAATCCAAAAATATTAGAACGGCCTGAGTCACCAGGCATACCTGCACCAGGCAGAGGTTGTGCGTCGTACCATGCCGGCTGATCGACACCAGCCCAACTTAACATAGTCGCAGTGATGTCTCGCAACTCAACCATCGCCTCTTGAGTTTGCCCGGCTTCAATTCCTGGTCCCATTGCGACCATCGGAACCCGTATCGCTGACTCAAAAAAGGATGCTTTGCCAATCAAATTGTGATCACCAAGATAATCACCGTGGTCAGAAGCAAGTACAACATAAGTATTTTCTAACAACCCTTTTTTGCGCAGGGCATCGATTATTGCACCCACCTCGAAATCAATCTGCTGAACTAATGCTGAGTAATGCTTTCGCACAGTATGCTTGGCCGAATCGGGGAATTCAGCGTAGTCAACCCCATTCCATGGGCGCTTATTACCGTCAACATTCCCCTGGCGCATTTTGGGAGAATGGGCACCCACTTCTGGTGCAGATTTTGGAATTTTTGATTCCTCAATACCCTCGAAAAAACGCTCATCCGGATCATATGGGCAGTGTGGTCCTGGAAAGCCAACCATCATAGCGAATGGCTGATCAGACCCGTATTGTTCAATGAATTTGACCGACTCTGACCCGACGAATCGATCCCATGAGTGCTCCCATGGAATGTCATGAATAACAGCCCCTTTGTTTTCATGATATCCAGGCATTTCATTGCCATGCAGTTTTCTCAAACCATGCCGCTTTAGGTAATGGTAATAATCGTCCCGTACCTCCAGCCATCGCTTGTCCTCACAAATTACCCGGTACTGAAAACCCCGTCTCTCATCCCATGGGTAAAAATGCATCTTCCCAATGCCAGCTGTGTAGTAACCATTGTCAGATAAAATCTCAGGCCATGTTCGCAATCCAGCGTCTCGCCAGTCGGCACGAAGGTTGTGAAGATTCGAAGTGACACCATTCCTAATCGCATTCATACCCGTTAACAAAGCTGTACGAGCTGGAACGCAGATTGGCGATGCCGAAAATGAATTGGAGTAAGACACTCCATTTTCAGCAATGGAATCAATATTGGGAGTGTGAAGCCAATCAGCCCCATTAAATCCCGTGAAATCCGCTCGAAATTGATCGGGAAATAAAAATACGATATTTGGCTGATTTGAATCTTTTTGCAACTTAAATCTCCGGAAAGAACATGGTGTTGTTCTAGCAACAAAACCGATAATGCCGAAGAATAGGATATTACCGCTATAGCATCAATCTTTTCTTGAGCAGAAAAACCTCTGATGTGAGGTCAATCCAGATAAGCTCTTACCCATGCCTACCAAATGCGATACACCTACAACAATGAGATCAAAACGTGTAAAGCTCGGTCAAAGCAACATAGAAGTTAGCCGCGTAGGGGCAGGAACTTGGCAGTGGGGTGGAAGGTTTTACTGGGGATACGGTCGATCATATACAGACGTAGATCTTGCTAATGCATTCTCCGCTTGTATAGCTGGTGGCATCAACTGGTTCGACACTGCCGAAATATACGGTAGAGGACGATCAGAGCAGCTACTCGGAAAATTAATACACGGCTCTCAAATAAATAAAAAAACTTCACCAGAGCGAACTGTTGTCGCGACCAAGTTCTTCCCTTATCCATGGCGATGGAGACACCATTCTTTCCGCAATGCACTCAAAAATAGCTTAAAGAGACTTGGCGCCCAGTCAGTTGATCTTTATCAAATTCATTTTCCACTACGTCCCCGTAATTTCAAATATTGGGTTGATGCCCTGGCCGATGCGGCCGAAGATGGTCTCATCAAAGCTGTAGGTGTATCCAATTTCACATCCGAACAGACAAAACGGACTCACGAAATTCTTTTAGGCAGAGGAATCCAACTGGCTTCAAACCAGATCGGATACAGTCTGCTCAATCGATCTCCCGAATCCAACGGGATTTTAGAGGCATGCAAAGAACTGGGCGTGTCAGTTATATCTTACGGCCCTCTTGCCGAAGGCTTATTAACCGGGAAGTACGGACCACAGAATCCTCCACCTCTACCACGCCGATTGCGTTGGGCAGGCAGGCNACTAAAGGCATTACCGCCNTTAATTTCCTTGATGAAAGACATCGGCAGCGCGCATCAATCAACGCCTTCACAAGTAGCTCTTAACTGGCTTNTCAAACGANACACTTTACCNATACCAGGCGTGAAATCAGCCCGGCAGGCANCGGATAATGCCGCAGCTATGTATTGGAACTTAACTGAAAGCGAATTCNACGCCCTAAACAGGGCAACTATCAATTTNCTACNCGANTAATCACTCAGCAAACCCTAAGCCTGAACAGAAATGGATCTATCTGCTGGCTCTTTATCATCATGAAAATGCGAAATTACCGACTGCAATTTTTCACAAAGATTACTAGGCTCGTTCGATGAGATAAACCATGTTTGCACTTCTTGGTTGTCTGAACCCAAGAAATCAATCTCAACACCTGAACCGATACCCATCACACTCCACATCTGGCTAACTTGCTTGGCAGATTTAGTTGCCTCGCTGGCAGCTCGTGACATTCTTGATCTTGTTTCAGCCACACGCACAGCCACAATGACATCCACATCAAGCATGGCGGATTTCATTCCACGCTGTATGGCAATTCCTTCACTAGAAACTCGCAGGCTCATGATCAAATAATTGAGCATTACAAAGAGTGTTATTAGTGAACTTCCCCCAAATGCTCCATAGAACAGAAGTGATTCCCCACCTGAAACAAGAGGATCACCTATCAGGTGTTTGAGTCCAACACCTGTAAAAACTCCTGCGGTCAACCCAAGTAAAAGGCCGAGAAAAGCAATAGTGCGGCCAGAGGCTTTCACCTGTTGGAAATAATTCAGTTGCTGAACATTCATAAGCATCTTGCCCTACACCTAAATGTAGAACATTGCACGACATAACCATAGTGGTACGGACATTGCTCAACACCTTGATACAAATTTCCTCTCAATAAAATTCCCCTCGCATTATCCAATAGTTAATCGCAAATTCTTTAAGATAATTTGAACCGTAATCCTACGCTCGCTTTGCTGAAATCATCAAGATTTAGCTCTATCAGAGCACTACGAATTCGGTATAACTGGCAACAAAATATGTGAAGGTCGATCGACTGAATGGAAAACTTGCTGGTGAGCTACACGCAGATCTGAGTCAGACCAATAATCCTCACCATTATTATGGTTCCGGTCGAAGTTTGGAAAATCCGAACTTGATACATAAAGCCGCAGTCTCTGTCCTGGCTTTAACAGGCAACCGATAGGGTTTAACTTTATCGTGTACTCGAAAGCCTCGTTGAGTTTCAAGAGCTTCGGATTTTCATACCCATCTCTATAACGGGCTCTCATAATTCCATAAGTTAAATTAACGGCCAATCCATCCTCGTATACCACAGCAAGTTTTGCCGTCCAGTCCGTATCCAATCCATCGGTCTCAGCCCATAACTTCAATGAGACAGGACCTACAAGTTCAAGATTGGAATCTATTACAGGAAAGTCGTATACCAGAATGTCTTGGCGGTGATCATGAGGGGACTGATCTACGGGTGCCGCTTGAGAATCTCCACGCATAAGGCTCATTACGGGATCACGCGGATCATAATCGTATTCATCAAATCGACTCTCGCTAGCCTGAGGCAATTCCCAAGAAAGTGACCCGTCCCCCCAAATCGTGTTGGCCGAGCCTTGGGAATGAAGATAAACCTTTGTGTACTCTGTCCGAGCAAGTGGCCATTCATTTTCTCCGCGCCACTTATCTTCACCAAGTACCCACATCTGCAGCGGTGCTTCATCTGCGAACCCGTTATCAATACCTTTCAAATCAAAGTCGTACCAGCGAGCTATCAGATCCGCATATGTCGTCGTCGCATCTGGCCCATAGTCCACAGGTCCTATCTTCCCCTGATATTGAGTAGCATCATGACCCCAGGGACCAATAATCAGGCGATGCTTATTACGCAATTCGTCGGGACCTTTTGTTGTAATTCCAGAAAAGTTATCTACTGTGCCAATAAGCCGATCCCACCATCCGGTTATTTGATAAATAGGAGTTCGTACCTTCGGGTGAATATCTCCAAAATGTTGATATTCCTTGTTTTGATTGCGGTGATACGTCTGAAGTTGACCATTAAGTTCAGAGAATGTTTCACCAGGAATATCTCCAAGCGGCAACCACCATATGAATTTGCCGCGCTCGACCTCATTCCATCGTTTTGAAGCCTGAGCTGGTGTTATCGCCCCGTCAGTAAGTTCTGCTCTTCGACGCATGTCAGCCGCCATCATGTAAGTCCATTCAAGCCGACGACCTGTCTCGAAAATCCCGAAGTTAATATCCAAGATATTTTGTGATATGCCACTGGCAAGAGTCGAAGAAAGACTGGGAGGGTGGGAGTCGAGCATCATCCAGATCGCCCAGGAAGCATTTGAATGCCCCCATGTACCTACCCGTCCATCACTCCATTCCAATATCGCTGCCCACTCGATGGTGTCATAACCATCTTCGGTATCGTAGGTCTCAGAACGCTCACGCCACATCCAGTAATAATCTCCATCTGACGCATATCTGCCACGGAAATCCTGAACAACTACACAATAACCCCGCTGAGCCAGATCAGTAGCAGTTTCGATATAGCGGGGTAATTGCTTGTTATACGGCGTGCGGCACACAAGCGATGGATACGCTTGGTCATCCGTCGGATGATAGACATCAGACCGTAAGATCACCCCGTCACGTGTCGTTAGTTCAAGGTTGCTCTCAACGGCCACTTCCAAAGGTTTGATGTTTGTATATTTCTTGTCAGGCAATCTCAATCGGGCCATGGAACCCTCATCATCTCATCGCCCCAGATAAGTTTGCCGTTCCAGGCCTGTTGAGCTTCTACCTCGCGCGGATCTTTCATCTCTGCAGTAGTCAATCGTGCTCCAATATGCACCATCACGAGTTGCTTGACTTGAGCTTCTGCAGCGGTTTCGGCAGCACCAAGAATCGAAGAAGATGCCCCAGCGTGCTCGTTCCCATCCATCCGGTCATGCGATTCCCAGCACATCATCATCAACACGTCTGCTCCGCGAGCTAATTCTGTCACCGTGTCACAAGGGGCTGTATCACCGGTAAGAACTACTGAACCATCAGGCGTGTCGATTCGATATGCGAGTGAATCCAGATAAGGTTGAACATGATCAGCAGGCGCTGCGGTGACCTCCCAGTTACCGCCTGATTTGATTAAGCCAGGCCCCATATTGTGCGGATCTACCTCAGGCTTGCTTCTAGGTAGAACACCTCCCCGGTCAGCGAATGTGATCTGTGAAGCCGGGTGGTTGACACGAGCCTGCCAATCATGGGCAAAAAGGCCTGTGTCTTCATCTATGATGCCATTGGTGAATTCTTCTGTCAGGCGCGGACCGTAAACGTTTAGCAATCGATCCCTTGGAACCATCTGATCCCATCGTGTAAGAATGAAAGTTGGAAAATCTGCATCGTGGTCAAAGTGATGGTGGGTAAAAAAAACATTATCAATTTCGGTGGTTGAAATACCAGCACGTGCAAGTTTCCAGGTAGTCGCCGGACCGCAATCAAACAGAAGCTTTTCATCGCCAACCTGAACCACATATGAAGACCCAAAACGATCTGGCAGTGGTGTCGGAGTTCCGCAACCGATGATAGTCACTTGAGGATTTAACGGTTGTTTCTTACCCATGTTAACTCCAGCAAAATATTCATACTAAAATCCATTTGTGTCGCAGGTTACACGACAACTTCAACCACATAGCAACAGCACGGAACCATGGCTCACAATTATGCGACAAAAAGTGCCGCCTATTCCTGTCC
>NYZY01000044.1 GCA_002687335.1 Chloroflexota bacterium | reverse complement strand
GAAAAAGAAGGAGACGCTTCGCAAGACGATTGTCAGCGTGCACAAAAACAGTTACAGAAATTAACAGACGATGCCGTTGCAGAGATTGATGTGGAGGCAGCGGCTAAAGAACAAGAGGTGATGCAGATTTAACTTTTATTTCTGTGTCTCATCAATCTGGATTAGCTCGTAGCATGAAAGCGGAAAACGAATCATTTAATAAAGGTGTTGAAACGGCAAGCAATACTCCGCGTCATGTTGCGATCATAATGGACGGAAACGGGCGCTGGGCAGATGCACGGGGATTAGACGTTTCTGAAGGGCACTACGCAGGATTTGAGAATCTCAGACGAGTTGTCGCTCACCTGTCAAATCGTGGGGTTGAACATCTTACGGTTTACGCGTTTTCAACTGAAAACTGGGATCGACCTGAGTCAGAAGTGAATGGAATCTTAGATTTAGCGATAGCGGTGATTGCACGCGAGGCCCAACAATTACACCAAAGCGGAATTCGAATCACGCATTTAGGGCGAGTTGACCGGCTGTCTCCTGAGCTCCGTGGTGAACTGGAAAGGGCAGTTGAAATGACGGCGGAAAACGCCGGATTGGTACTTGGGATCGCTTTCGATTATGGGGGAAGAGCGGAAATCGTTCATGCTGTGAAGCAACTTATTGAACACGCAGTCGCTGATTCAGAAATTGATGAGAATAAATTCTCAGAATATTTATATACCTCTAACATGCCCGATGTTGACCTCTTGATTCGCACCGGAGGAGATCTGCGGATCAGTAATTTCTTACTGTGGCAAACAGCTTATTCAGAATTTTATTCTTCAGAAATTTGGTGGCCTGATTTTGATGCTGAGCATGTCGATGCAGCATTAGATGCTTTTAGTGCACGACAGCGTCGATTTGGAAAACGAGTTTAATTCTGAGATGGGCGGATCAGGTACCAATAACTTGGTTGATAGGAACATTATTTGCGTATCCGAATAATGAGCGCAAGTGTTGGCATTCCGCTGGTGCTTTTATCTATATGGGTAGGTTTCCCTGGTGTTGTCGTGCTAGCCACTGTCGCTGGTCTAATTGCCGGAGTAGAAATTCATCTTATGATGAGCCCCGGATCTCACTATTCAGGTAGCGTTCGAACCGTTTCGATAGTCATGGGTCCCACCGTGTTAGCCGCGATGTCTTCATGGATGGCTAGGAACGATCAAATTTCAGGGAAGCAGTTACCTGTCACCTTGGTAGTTATTTTTACGCTTGCACTCCTTCTTAGAGCAATAGCGACCCTGCGCCGTAAGTCATCACGATCTAGTGATTGGGTATTTTGGGTTTTTGCTGCTTATGTGGGTTTGACTCTTGCACATGCTCCGTTATTGGTTGCGCTGGATTCAGGTCGTGAGTTGATCTTGATGGCGATCATTACAGCATTTCTTGTAGATACAGCAGCCATGTTGGTCGGGGCATATGCTGGGCGGACTAGGTTGGCGCCTACAATTAGTCCGAAAAAATCGTGGGAAGGCGCAATCGCTGGAATTATCGCTGGGATACTTGGCGCTATAGCTATTGATGCTGCACTCGGAATAAGCTTTACAACTTTTACAGCGGCTACACTAGGTGGATTATTGGCAGTGACTGCAATTCTTGGAGATCTCTATGAATCGTGGATTAAGCGGAGATCTGGCGTCAAGGATTCGGGCAAATTAATTCCCGGACATGGCGGTATTCTTGATCGATTGGATAGCGTGATTCCTTGTCTGATGGTCGTATACTGGACTGCTGTATGGAGCCGACCATAAAAAAGATAGTAATTTTGGGGTCGACCGGTTCGGTCGGGACTCAGGCTCTTAATATTGTCCGTGCATTTCCAGATCGATTCGAAGTAGTTGGTCTCTGTAACGGATCGAATACCTCACTACTCAAGCGACAGATCGATGAATTTAACCCAAGGTATATCAATACGCTTGGTGAAATCGAGTCAGGATATGGTGGCTCTCTGACATTACCTGTGGAAGAAATAGTGGCACTCCCCGAAGTTGATTCCGTGGTAGCCGCAACAGTAGGATGTGCCGGGATGTCGCCGGCTTTTGCTGCGCTTGAGGCAGGTAAAACTCTAGCTCTTGCCAACAAAGAGGTTATCGTCATGTCAGGGGACCTCCTTATCCAGACTGCCCGACGGAACAATGGAGTCATTATTCCGGTTGATAGCGAACCTTCCGCTATTTGGCAGTGTCTTGAAGGGGAGGTTAGTGATCCTACGCGATTGATTATCACTGCATCAGGTGGCGCTTTTAGAGACAGAACTTGGTCCTCGTTGCATGACGTGACACCTCAACAGGCATTGCAGCATCCGACTTGGGACATGGGCGACAAGATTACGATAGATTCAGCAACGTTGATGAATAAAGCTTTCGAAGTGATTGAATCCAGATGGTTATTTGATATTCCTTTTGAACGAATTGATGTCACTATCCATCGACAAAGCATTGTTCACTCAATGGTGGAATTTTCTGACGGGAGCCTCAAGGCTCAACTAGGTCCCACTAGTATGGGCCAGCCGATTCAACATGCATTGTTCTACCCAGAACGCCAGTCGAATAAGAATTTTCCGAAACTTGATGCTGTGAATATGGGTTCGCTCACGTTTGAACGCATGGACGAGTCCCTGTATCCCTGTTTTCAACTTGCTCTGGAATATGGCATGAAGGGTGGGACTTATCCTGCTGTACTTGCTGGAGCCGATGAAGCTGCTGTCGGATTGTTTTTAGGGGGTCATATTAAATTCACAGATATTCCCGATTTTGTGTTAGAGACATTATCAACTCATAAAAATATCTCTGAACCATCAGTGGAGGAAATATACGATTCAGCCAAGTGGGCTATCGAATCGACCTTAGCTCTTCACAAACAATCCATAATTGTGAGCTAGAATCAACGTCTCATATGCTAGAAACAGTATTTTTTGGTGTCGTCACGTTTTTGATCGTGCTCGGCCCGCTAATCATTCTCCATGAACTAGGTCACCTCTGGACCGCTAGGCGATTTGGCGTAAAAACGCTAGAGTTTGGTTTTGGCTATCCCCCTCGTGCTGGTGGCATCTGGAGTGGCAATACCATTGTCTCAATTGACGATCAGACCGTCTTTGAGATTGATCATGGATCCCTAAATGGCAAAGTAGCTACGATATCTACTATGCTCGATGATCATGACAGGACAGTTGCCCTAAGCGTTCGCGAGCGCAAAAAAGGAGATGACGCAGAAGCGTCTCGAGGCGTCTCGATCGTTACTGGGCGTATTAAATCTGTAGAGACGGATCGCTTGGTCATAGCCGATATGCTCTGGTCATTTAACTGGCTTCCCTTGGGTGGTTTTGTTCGAATGGTTGGTGAAGAAAGCAGTAGCGCACGGGGTTCGCTTGGTAGCAAGCCCCGGTGGCAACGGATTGTTGTGATGGCAGCAGGGGCAGCAGTGAATGCAATTATTCCGTTCATCTTATTGCCAGCGGTGTTAATGGTTCCGAGCGACAAATCGGTAGGGGACGTCACTATAGTCACAGTATTTCCAGGTTCTCCCGCTGATCTTGCGGGAATCGAACCTGGCGACAAGATTGTGAAAGTTGATGGACGCGAAATTGAAAATATTTCCGAACTCCAACAGGCTGTAACTGTAAAATTAGGTGCCGAGAGTACGTGGGAAATTGAATCAGGTATTCCTAATTTATTTGCTCGTCCTGCCGAACCCCAATATCAATACTCAGGTGATACTGAGAAAGTTGTCATTATCCCTCGATGGCAACCACCTAGTCGGGCTGTTGTGTTAGAAACGTCTGATAGCGAAATGGAAATTCCTTTATCTCGAGCACGTGTTTTCGATCCGTCGGTTGGCATTAATACAGTCTTAAGAGTGGTTGATGAACCAACCGACACTCTCTATCAGATATCTGATAGAGATGCTGCAAAGTTTGATCATCCTGCTGTCTTGGGAGACACGCTGACGGTCGTTCCAATGGCTAGCGAGCCTGGCAAACACATTTCGTTGGTTGACGCTAGAGCCCATGATAATGGTCTTGGATTAAAGACTTCGTTGCAGGAAGGTGCAACGGGGGTGCAGATCACGATGGCTAATTCACGGATTGTTACGAAGGGTGTGAACCCGATCAAGGCATTTCCATTGGGTTGGCGACAATCGATGGATATCTTGGTACTTACTCGTAACGCAATCACTTCGTCTTTGATTGGCAGTTCCAATCCACAGTTTGAAGGGCCATCGACGGTTGGCCCAGTTGGTATTGGTCAGCTAACAGGCGAGATAGCAGTTGCCGATGCCGGTATCGATGCGAAAATCATAACCCTAATCACGTTAGCGGCTACTTTGAGCTTGTCATTAGCAATACTCAACATCCTACCCATTCCTGCATTGGATGGCGGTCGAATATTCTTTGTGCTCGTTGAGATTGTTCGGCGTGGTAAGAAGATATCGCCCGAACGAGAGGGATTAGTACATTTTGTTGGATTCGCGTTGTTGATCGGATTAATTTCGGTTATTTCCGTCCAAGACGTAACACGTATCGTTCGAGGGGAATCGTTTTTCTAGTGGAACATGGCTTCGGATTTACCCGTGTCTAAGACTCTCAGGAACCAGCTGATCATCGCAGTGTTTTCTTCTGTGATGATTTCAATCCTCTGGATTATTGGCGATCTGCCCTTTTCGATGAATTACGCGTTAGCGTTTGTAATTACTGCTTTATGGGTGCCGGTATTACTGCGTCATAAACAGCGAGTGGGATCGATGTTTTGGAATGTGTTTTTTGGTCTCTTAGGGTTGGTGGTACTGTCAATAGTTGTTCGTGTTGCATGGCTAATTGGTCGAGGGTGAGCATCATCTGATGTGCTCAAAGGGTTTCGTGCACGGTAAAATTGTCTGAGTGGTCCCCATAAAATGCTGTATGGGTTATTTTGGAAACTGTTGACGGAATTTTAACTCGGAGTGGATGAACTGACTGCAAGACAGAAAACTTACCCTGTAAATGTTGGCGGGGTCATGATTGGTGGCGGTCATGATGTTGTCGTCCAGTCTATGACCGACACCGATACGGCCGATGTTGCTGCAACCGTCGCACAATCGAAATTGCTCGCTGATGCTGGAAGTGAAATCGTTCGCTTGACAGTTAATAATTCGGCCGCTGCTAAAGCGGTTCCCGAAGTCAGTAGGCGCTTGGCCGATATCGGTTGTAATGTTCCTCTTGTCGGTGATTTTCATTTCATAGGTCATCGTTTGCTTCGAGATTTTCCAGAACTTGCCACAACGCTGGCCAAGTTTAGGATCAACCCCGGCAACGTGGGACGGGGTGTGAGGCACGATGAAAACTTCGCCACGTTTATTGATATAGCTAAAGATCTTGGCAAGCCTGTTCGTATCGGTGTGAATGCAGGGAGTCTGGATCCTGATCTCATAGCTTTGAAGATGGACGAAAACTCTCGGATATCGGAACCGTTGGATTCTGAACAAGTAGAAAACCAGGCCTTAGTGGAGAGCGCTCTAAAAAGTGCGGAGGCGGCTCTCGATATCGGGCTGACACCTAATCAGATCATTATTTCCTGTAAAGTTTCACGTTTTCCGCAGATGGTTAGTGTTTATCGTGAACTTTCCGAGCGGTCTGATTTCCCTTTGCACCTCGGTCTTACAGAAGCGGGTATGGGCCAAAAAGGAATAGTAGCCACTACGGCAGCCTTGAGCACGCTCCTTGAGCAAGGCATTGGAGATACGATTCGTGCTTCCTTAACTCCTGAAGTTGGGGGTGATAGGTCGACGGAAGTTCGGCTCTGCCAAGATATTCTTCAAGCAATTGGTCTTCGCCGATTTCGACCAGCGGTCACAGCCTGTCCCGGTTGTGGTCGTACTACCTCAACATTGTTTCGTGAACTTGCACAGGATATTCAAGCTCATATCGATGAGAAGTTGCCTGAATGGCAAAGCCGTCATAAAGGTTCAGAAACNNTGCAAGTTGCTGTTATGGGGTGTGTCGTGAACGGTCCGGGNGAGTCGAGGGCAGCCAACATTGGCATCTCTCTTCCAGGTGCTGGCGAAGAGCCTAGAGCGCCGGTTTTTGTTGATGGAGAGCGGGTTAAATTACTGGCAGGTCCTAATATAGCCTCGGAATTTATTGAGATGGTTGAAAGCTATGTCGAGACGACTTATGGCGAGAGGTGACATGTATTTAATCGAGTTTAACCGACGTGCCGTAGGCTAGAATTTCAGATGCTCCTGTTGTGATCATTGAAGATTCATACCGGACGTTGACTACCGCATCTGCACCCTGCAGCTCTGCTTGCTCTACCATTCTTCTAGTTGCCATTTCGCGTGTTTCTGCCTGAAGCTTAGCGTACTCTGCTATTTCTCCACCGACTATATTTCGTAGTGCAGCCACAATGTCTCGACCTACATGTTTTGCTCGCACTGAATTTCCGCGTGCAATTCCTAATATTTCGGTGGTTTTGCGTGCAGGCACGTCAGGGGTAGTCGTGACGATCATTGGAGGAGTCCTTTTTGGATTGAGGGTACGATGTTTTGCAGTCCATTCATCCATACCTGTTGATTTGCAGATTAACAAATGTCAGTGGAAGTTACATCGCTGGTTGGATTCATTTGTTAAAGAGATTAGATCTGTTAGCTACATGCGCGTAACATATTGGATTCAAGGTTTTATGAATTTAATATGTTGTTTAACGGGTGCCGTGTAAAAGAAGGTTGAGTTGAAACTGAATTGGCATGAGATTGACCGTTTTTTGACCGGAGAAGCTTGGTCTGGCTCTCTTATAAGGAAGCATACGACCGAATTGGCTGACGTGATCGGACCTCGTTGGGGAGGATCCTCGCAGGATCGAATGACTGCTGAGTATATTAGTGGTGAAATGAAAACGGCTGGACTCGATCGTAGCGATATCGAACCCTTTGAAATCGATACATGGAATCATGGATCTGTTTCGATCACTTTGCCCGAAGATAATAATCGTAGAATCTCATCACTGCCCTTTCTGCGTTGCAAATCAATCGATTTAGTAACTCCGTTATTGGACGTTGGTCACGCAGCGGTACATGAGGTTGAAGAACTCAGAGTAACGATGAAAGGTGCGATCGTTCTCGCGTCGATCTCGCCTGAACCTTTTACGTCAATTGAACCATTCACAGCTCGAATATCTCGGCTTGCCAACGCTGGCGCAGCAGCCATTATTGCGATAGAGCCTAAAACCGGTGGGCGTATGGAATATGCCAATTCAGATGAATGGTTAAATGTAGGTCCGCAAAAAGATGCGATAGCCGTGGTGAAAACCAGTTCAGAAGACGGAGCGTATTTGCGAAGGATTGCTCCAAATGAGCCATTGATAAGAGTATCAGTTGACTCTAAATATTTTGATTCTGAAGCTTACAATACCGTTGCGGAATTAGAGGGTGACCTTTATCCGGATCATCATCTGATTCTTGCTGGCCATCACGATACTGTTATAGGTACGCCTGGCGGTAACGATAATACGTCGGGGACCATAGGGGTTATGGAAACAGCACGGACATTGGCGGTTTTGCGCGATGTTCTAGGAGTCAGGCCAGGCATTTCGATTCGTTTTGCTACCTGGAGTGGAGAGGAACAACATCTACAGGGTTCACGGGCTTATGTTTCTCGTCATTATGCGGGAAATTCCCCTGAACGAGAAAATAAACCGCTGTTGAATATCAACTTGGATGAGCTTTCTACTGGTCATATGAAAGGAATTGTTCTGACTTTTCCACATCTACGAAAATTCATCCAAGGGCAATTGGATACCATGGACGATGGATTGAAGTGTCATGTCCTGTCTCACATGGACGCGCATTCCGATCATTTTCCGTTTGTTGAGCAAGCTATCGATGCAGCAATCACATGGCGGTGGCGCTTTTGGGGGAGACATAAGGATGCGAATTTTCATCACGAAACTGGAGATGCGGCTAATAAGCTGAATGTCCGTGAGTTGAAAGAATATGTAGGCCAGCTTGCAAGGCTTTTGCTTCGGCTATCCCATGTGCCACCAGATGATTGGCCTGTTAATCCAGTTACGATTTCTGAGGTCAATAGGATGATCGAACGTGACGCTGGTAGTAGTCATCCCACCTTCCATTAAGTTGTATCGCAAATGAGAGAACGTCATCACAGATCAAATAGTAAGCACCCTCGAACATGTACTTGCTCATCATGCCAAGCACGGAGAATACAGGCTGCTGCCCCCAAGTTGAAGAAGAAACGTAAACCAAAATCTCAAAGAGGTAAGGCGGGCAATAAAAAGGTAGTTGATTCTGCGATAGCAGATGCAATGGATATTCTGGGTTTTGCCGCTGAGACGGATAGTGATCAGGAAAATGAAAAATGATTAATTTGGATGGAGACAATATGGCTGAATCATCGTTAGCGAAAATTGGATTGATTGGTGCGGGATGGTGGGCCACCGCAAACCATTTGCCGGTACTTGCAAACAGAGACGATATCGAATTGGCTAGTGTTTGCCGTTTGGGCGCCGATGAGTTGTTACAGGTCAAAAATAAATTCGGATTTACTCATGCAACAGAAAATTATAGGGAGCTTCTTGAAACTCCGGGTCTAACTGGAGTTGTTGTCGCTTCACCACATACTTTGCATTTTGAACACGCGATGGCCGCGTTAAAGAAGGGTTATCACGTGATG
>NYZY01000043.1 GCA_002687335.1 Chloroflexota bacterium | reverse complement strand
TGTTTATATCTTTTTCTGAAACCACCCATTCCATTCCGGTGTTGCCCACGTTTTCACCTTTGTAGGTACCTTGGGGTAGACCGCCATGAGAAATTTCACAACGCACATCAAATAATTTGAGATCACTGGGCTCAATAAAGCAGTGATTCTTACCAATCAATCCAGTGACGAACCCGTTTTCCTTCCAGATTCTGAATGCATGCTGTTGATTTTCTGGCATCAATGTTTCATTGCGCCTACAACCCGTTGAATGCGGATAGCGACCAGTCATAATCGATGTTCGCGCTGGGACGCAAAGGGGATGAGGCGTGATCGCATTTTCAAAACGAACCCCTTCGGCAGCTAAACGCTCAAGTCCTGGGGCATCAATTCCTATATCCGAATACAGCTTCAAAACGGATGCCTTCATTTGATCGGCCATTATGAAAAGAACGTTCGGTGCTTGCTTATCGTTCATTGATGATCCACACACTAAAATCAATGCTCAGTGCATTAAAAATCATGCTGCATTGTCCGGCAAAATTAGTCATCTTAGCTTCAGCATTTCTACGTGAACTTTGTACCCGCTCATTTAGCTCCGCATAGATCGTAGGCAAGTGCCAGCATACTGCGAGTTCCACTAATCAGTGATGCTATCCCCACAGATTCATCAGTACCATGTGCACGAGCCAACATCGGATCATCGTCAGGATGTGACCCCGTAAAGCCATACGTAATAATGCCTAAGTCACGTGTAAATCGAGAGTCGGTAAAACCATTACTGATTGCCGGAATCCAACGAATATCATCACGACCAATAGCAGCCCTTTGAGCATTTCTAATCGAGTCAGTTAACTCAGTCTCAAAATCCGAAGAATTCGGTACAGACATGTAATCGATATCATACTCTAGGCCTTCGATTCCATCGAAGGCCTGATCAAGTTGACGTCGAACATAGGTTTCATCCTGAAACGGCAAGGTACGAATATCGCAGGTTAACTTAATCTCTTCCGGCACACTGTTGGACTTAATACCGCCCGAAACCATCGTCGGTGTAAGAACCAAACGCGACAAAGCCTTGAGCAAAGAGCCTAACCTCGGAGAAGTTTCGTTAATCTCAGCAACCAGGTGATCAATATTCCTCGGTGAAGGCTTTTCTTCAATACCAAAAGAACCCAGATGATCAAAAATTTCCAAAGAAGTATCGAGCTCTGGCTGATACTCTCCGATTGCATTTAATGCGCGTGAAAGCCCATAACTAGCGTTCACCCCCGTCCACGGCACTGAGGCATGAGCACTTTCTCCCCTCAATGTAATATGCAGTTCCATACGACCTTTTTCCCCGGTACCAAGAAGATAAGTCAGCGAATTACCTATCTCTACTGGGGTTCCACCGCCCTCGTTAACGGCAAATTCAGAACTCAAAGATTCAGGGTGAGTATCAGCAAGCCAGCCAAATCCCCAGCGTCCCCCGTGTTCTTCGTCAGCCCCACTGACCAATCGCAGCCCATGAGAGAGTCTCACGCCTGATCGTTTCATAATTGCCAATGCCATCAACTGACATGTGAGCAAAGCTTTGCAATCAGATGCCCCGCGACCATAAATACGCCCTCCTGATATCTCGGCTGCAAAAGGTTCGTAATTCCACTTGGTTTCATCTTCCACTGGAACGACATCAGTGTGAGACATCAACATCAACCGAGTTTTATCATCATCACCGGGATAAATGGAAATAATATTCCCGCGGTCTGGATCCCTCGAAAGAATCTCTGAGTCGAGACCATCTTGGGCAATCCAATCTCGGGTGAATTCAGCGACGGCAGTCTCGTTACCGGTCGGCATGAAGCCGGTATTTACGGATGGGATTCTAACCAAGGCCTGCTCTAATTCAACTATCTCATTAGTTGACGATTCAACCTGATCCAACAAGCTTTGTAATGATGGCATTTTATGATCCTAAATTAATCGACTATAGTGTGCACCGGAAGCTAGCATTCGGAAACAGGGCCGTCAACATATTGGGAATATTGTAATAACTGTACATGCAAAAACGCGTGAAAATTTCTCAAACTCGCAGTAGCCGTCGACTACATCCATTTTCCTCTGTTGGTAGGCTTAGATTCGCATGAGTTGGTCATACAATATCCTCGTACGACACAGTATGAAATGAAAAAACTCTTCAAAAAATATCCATCGTCATCCACCGCCAAAATGTTTAGTGTCGTATCACTCTTATTTGCAATCACAATTGCTATGGCAGCCTGTGGAAATGGTAAATCAACAGCACCCACCGATGAAATTGTTTTTTCAGCCGACCGAGAAGGCAATATCGATATTTACAAACTGGGTGGGGCCTCAGGTGAAATCTCTCGCCTAACCAGTGCTCAGGGAAAAGATCACTCTCCCGCGTGGTCGCCAAAGCGAGATGTTATTGGCTTTCTCACCGATAGAAATGGCTCAAATGAACTCTGGTTGATGGATTGGAACGGAGAATCAAAACGCCTATTATCAGGACCTGGTAAAACCATCAGCGCTTTTCGTTGGGCGCCGAATTCAAAAGTAATTGCTGTAGAAATCGCGGAAACACGTTCCCGCTGGATTGCAATTATCGATATCGAAACAGGCGAAATTACACCTCTGACGTCCACAGAAGAAGATGTGAGAATCGGTGGCTGGTCTCCAGATGCTCAGTGGCTACTTTACGCCATGGTGAATAGCGATTCTGATGGACTCAGAAAGAGAAACCCCAACGGAGTTGATGAGATAACGATAACCTCAGGATCACACACTAATCCGGTTTGGTCACCAGATGGACGCTGGATCGCATTCAGTCAAAAATCAGATCAAGGTGCGTCGGATCTGATCATAACTGACAATAATACAGAAAATGTTCTAACCATAAACGCAGATGAATTCGATGAAACCAATTTTGAATGGGCGCCAAACAGCAAGCATATAGTGTTCGCAAGTGAATCGTCCGGCAACGCCGAAATTTACACCGCCACACCTGACGGTAAAACCGTTAACCAACTCACGTCTAACAGAGTCAGCGATACCCTTCCCCGTTGGAANTCTAACGGCTCATCCATACTCTTTCTTTCTGGTATGGACGGCATNTTTGATCTCTACTCTATGGNTAAAAACGGTGATCAACAAAAAAGAATAACGTCGAANTCTGACAGAATTATTAATGCAGACTGGTAATTCTAGTCATTCAAAATAACCGTTAAAGTTAACGACTATTCGTCCTTCGTCTCAGTCAGTCCTAAACGACCTCGCCAGCTACGACGTGGGGTTGTTTTATTGGCAGTTTCGGGTTCAGGCGACTCGGATTTAGTCTCAACATTTTTTCGTAAAGCAGGTGGTCTGGGAGTTGACCGCCCATTAACAGCCCTACCTGCAGATTGCGAAGACGTTCCGCCCACACGTCGACGTGTAGGTGTCCGACGCATTTTTGAACCGTTTTCCTCAACTGAGTTATCAGCCGAAGAAGTCGCCCGCCTAGTTGAGGGTTTTCGGGTTCGAGACGTAGGCAATCGACGAGTTTTAGTAGTTGACGTAGTTGTCCTACGACCACCTGAACGTCGCACTGTTGCTGCTTTGGTCGCAGCTTTATCCTCGCCATTTGGAGAGGCCGCTTCATCCGAAACCTCTGGTTTGGCCGATGCAGCAGCGCGAGAACGAGCCTGTGCGCGAGTCATCCAAAGTCCCGTGAAATACGTCTTATTAAATTTGATTGTCACATCAGCAACTCGGCCCGATTCTGCCGATATGTTCATATCAAATGCCGCAACTTCTATATGCTTCCCCACATCTTTTACCGCCTGCAAAGCGGGATAAAAGTCCGCATCACCACTGACAACAATCGCAGTGTCATAATGGTCTTTATAGGCATGGGTTATAAGATCGGTCGCCAACATCACGTCTACACCTTTTTCCACCATAATTTCACCACGCTGCTTCCAAATACCAAGTCGGACTTCTACGTACGGAGTGTCATACATTGAATCAAGAAATTTCTGTTGCTCCGTACCCACAATAGGATTGGTATCGGATTCCTGACGAATGTTGTAGTAGTAAGTTCTTTTAAGATCTCGCCCGTTTGCTAATTTCATAGCGAATTTGTCGAACTGGAGATCATGTCTTCCGCAACTCTGAGTCAAAACGTGATACAGGTTACTTCCGTCTATGAACACCATCACGCGATCATTTTCACGCACTACTGACGATTTAGAAGACTTTGAGGGCATATCAAACCTCCATCTATAATTCATAACCAAACGTGCAACACAAAAGCTGCCCATTTAGGCGTTTGTTTTCCATAGTGGGTTGGCATTGGGAAGGCGGGAAATGTATAAAAAATAAAATAATAGCGATCGCCAATCCAACCACTTCTTCTAATTGTAACTCTGATTTGAGTCAGCCTGATAATTCAAATTCGTAACCTGTATTGACAAATACAGCAGCTAAGACCGTATTGACTCTTACGCTATAGGCAAAGATTATTGCGTAACGTCTTTATACGTGCAGCAACTTAAGCACACTAAATAATCTTCAAAACCCACGCTTACAACACACAGGGAATCAAAATGAAAGCTATCAAACAAATAAATCCGCCTTGTGAAATGCCGAATGGGCTGCAATGGACAGACGAAGGCTTGTTCGTAATGGACCAAAAAACAGACAACGTTTACGTCGTAAACGAAATTGGCGAAGTATTACGAGTCATCTACACGCCGACGGCCAATGGATCAGGGATCACGGTCGGTGGTGGATTCTTGTGGACAGCTTCAAATGGAGAGTCCGCCTCACGTCCCAAACGCTCCACCGACACTGGGTTGGGGTATGTCTATAAACTAGATTTACAGACTGGAGAAGCAATAGATCGTTTTCGCACCCCGGATGGTGGGGGCATTCACGGAATCGAATGGGACGATGGGAAAATATGGATCACCGCTTTCAATCCCCTCGCTATCTTTCTCGTTGACCCGTCAGACAAATACAAGATAGTTCACAAATTTCATGTGCAACTACCAAGGCTGCATGGACTGGCCAGAGTAGAAGATGGGATCTGGTGCGCACACACGACCGACAACGTCATCGTAAAGTATGACGTCGACACCGGAGGCGAAAAAGACCGAATAACGATGGATCCTGAAGATGCTTACATCCACGGCCTTTCTATCAAGGACGGTGAACTCTGGTATGGCGACGCAAATTTTGCAGGAAAGCACAATACAGCAACTAAAGGGCAGCCTGAAATAGGTAAGATCGTCGTATAGGTAACCCAGATACCGGCACTAAATATTGGATTTTAAGGGCACGCATCTTGACTAATCACCCGATCGTAGACAGTCACCATCATTTTTGGGAAATCGAACGATTCGACTACTCATGGATGCCTGAGGGCAGTCCTTTGGCAACTGATTACGGCCCTGAAGATTTAAAACCACTACTGAAGTCATCTTCAGTTACCCACACCGTCATCGTGCAAGCAGTTTCTTCACCCGATGAAGCAAGATGGCTGCTGAAGTTAGCGGATAAACATGATTTCATCGCAGGAGTGGTTGGATGGGTTGATCTGACAGATCCTAAAGTTGGGAACACCCTGGATGAATTACAGCAGAGCGCCTACTTCAAAGGAGTTCGACATATCTGGGAAGGGGAAAAAGACCCTGGATGGATCGTAAACTCGGGAGCGATTAACGGGTTAAAAGAACTGGCCAGGCGGAACCTTACCTTCGACTTCCTGGCAAAACCTGTGAACCTTCCATTCATACCGGTTGTTATGGACCTAGTCCCTGACTTAGAGGCAGTTGTTGACCACATAGCCAAGCCTATGATCGCTGACGCTATCATCGAACCTTGGCTCTCAGACATGCGTAAAGTCGCCAGCATCAACGGAATACACTGCAAAATCTCCGGGATGGTTACCGAAGCCGACCACCAAAACTGGACATTGGATGATATCAGACCTTATGTACACCATATTCTGGGAATGTTTGGATCAGATCGGCTCATGGTCGGCTCCGACTGGCCCGTATGCACGTTAGCGGGCGAATATAGTCGAATCATTGATGTCGCCAAAGAAATACTATCTACCCAACTGCCAGCAGTCCAAACGGATATATTCGGCAACACTGCTAAACGCTTCTACAGTCTCAACATATAGCCCCAGAATTAAAAGTTCCTAGAATGTCGGCCGACCTACCAAGTAGGCTTCCCAGAACTCCACGCCCAGTTGTCCGGTGGCCACACATTGCGGCCGACTCTGCCGCCACCGTCACGACTGGTGTCGTACATATTCTTGACCGTCTCGACCCACTGTTTAATGTGCGGCGTACCTTTGTGATACTCAAAAGCATCGGGGTTCGCATAAACCTCATAAAGATAAATTTCAGTTGGATCTTTAACATTCTGGTACACGTCAAACCGCAAGCAACCTGGCTCTTCGTGCGTAGACCCGACCCCGTCCAGTGACACTGCATCTATGAATGCATCCACTTGATCTGCCAGGACGAATTTCGGAGCGTGTATGACATGGAGGCTGGACGCGAAGTAAGGGTCCTCCACAATGCTGCCACGGTGCGAGTCCCAATTAGCGTCACCTCTTGGGAAGACTGGCTTGCAGAACGAAACTTCTGGATCTCCATCAAACATACCTTTAACCGTCGCATCCCATTCTTTAAAATGCGGGTAGGTAGTGTGGGCCGCAAACGCATCCTCGTCGTTATAAACCTCGCAAAAAGCAAAAGAGGTAGGATCATCTGCAGCCTGAACAATATCGAATCGCCTACAACCGGGTTCATTCAACACGGATCCTCTTGCATCACCAATAGACGCAGCAATGAAATCGTCGATACGATCTTCTTTAACCTTCAGTCGCACCATCAGGATGTACATGACAACTCCAAATAATCAATCTTACTAATCAGCCACATCTGGCATTTTCTAACAACATTTAATACGTCGGCGGGCGGAGTATACGCGCTACCGACCACCCTGTGAACATAGTTTTGATGAGTATTAACACCCGCTAGCTTCCACCTGACTTACATGAGCAATCCATCAGTATCTGAACTACAAATAAAAAGAATCGTGGAACACCTCGCCTCAGCACCGAGAAATAGTGTTGATAATCCACATCGACACACGGCAGTTTCAAGATGGATTAGCTCTGAGTTCGATCAAATCGGATTAGATGTGAACCATCAAGTTTTTAATATCCCTAGACAAAATCCGGAGCGTACGGGAACGAACATTATTGGCACATTACACAATTCTTCGGGCGTTTCTACGACGAGAAACATAATCATTGGTGCCCATTACGACACGGTCCCAGGCTCACCTGGGGCGGATGATAACGCTAGTGGCATAGCAGCGTTACTTGAATGCGCAAGAGTACTTAAAGAATCAAAAATGTTCACGCATATTACGTTCGTAGCATTTGACGCGGAAGAGGTACAGCCAAATGCCGGTGGGTTGCACGGCTCGACTCATTTCGTATCTAGTTTGCCAATGGAAAAGTTACCATCATCGACAATTATTTTCGAATCTATCGGTTTCAGCTCAAAAACTATAAAGCAGCGATTACCTGGTGTATTTCGGTTTTTGTTTCCTGAGGCATATAGGACTCTAAAAAATCAAGGTTTTGCGGGGAATTCTTTGTTGATACTTTCACAAGGGAAAGAAAAAGAAATATCAGATCATCTAGAACATGCCGCAACTCATCCAGAGATTTTGCTACCTGTCTTACCACTCAAAATTCCCAGATGGATGCCAGCAATCAAACACACGAGGAGAAGTGATCACGCACCCTTCTGGTCGGCCAATATTCCGGCCGTTATGATCAGTGATACAGCAAACTTCCGAAATCCTCATTACCACCAACCAACCGATACCCCTGGAACCCTAGATCTACTTTTGATAAAAAAAGCAGCACAAATGGTGGTAGCTACTGTTAAATCTAACTTGATCTAAACACCATTTCTATCTTGCGATTGCGTTTCAGGTTCTGATGGCAACTGATCAGCATTTCCCGATTCGGATTCAGAAACCACCTCAACTTCAGGCCCTACACCCGCTACCTGCACAGTTTCCTTATAGACCCGAGACCATACAGTCCCAACTGTAAACGAAAGCAGCCCAAAGATAATCCACGGCAACGTTTGATTTCGCCATCCAGATTGCCACGATCCTATCGCATTCTGGATTAGTTCAGCCGGGGCACCACTTCCCAGTTCATCAGATAAACGCGGGTAATCAACTTTCATTTCCTGACTCACAGGAATTTCCATCGCCAATTGATTTTTCCCAACTGACCATATGAGCGATATCCCCAGGTAAACAATCAAGGCTGAAATCGCAACCGCCCCACCAGCCCATTTCAATCTACCCGGCCATCCTCTACCTCCAATAAAAGCGATAATCCCAATTGGAATCAAAACAACAAACCAAAGTAACCACTTCAAAGATAACCAATTCCTTGCTTGGCCGCGCAAATCATCTATTTGTTGGATTTCATCAGGACCCAGATTGTTGACGATATCCATCTCCGTGATCACCACTCCCGCAGCCATCATCGTAAGCTTTTCTTCTGCTCCGTCCAGGGCCTCTGGGTCGTCTCCTCCAGCAATAAGTCCCACCAAATCTTCCTCAGTAAAACGGATGCCCTCAATCACCTTTTTACGGATGTCACTAAGCTGCTGATCGAACCCATCACCCTGTCCGGCAAAATCTGACAGTGAATAAGCAATTTCACCTGGAATTTGCCCCATCACAAAACTCTCAACCTGTTGATCCATTTTCGGGACAAACGCCTCTAACGCAAGGTTAATCATCGGCCCCCCTGATAGACAAGGCGGGACCTTACCGGACGCAACGGCCTTTGTTGCCGCGAATGCTGCAGCAGATGAAGTACATGCAGGTGTCGCCTCGAGAGTTGATACCAACTTTATACGTGCAAGTGCCTGCAACTCCTTAGCAGCTGCAGCCTTTCTGGCCGTCATATCTACAGAGTAATTCAGATCATCCGCATGCCCCAGTAAATACTCCACCAACGCATCGATCACACCATCACCATGGCCACGAACCCATTCAGGAGGTGCTATTAACTCAACCGCATCTGTGACTTCCTGCTCTGTTAGTGAAACTCCGAACCCAACGGATGTAGATTGATCAACGGTTCGCTGAATAGCCGGATCGATTACCTTCGCAAACACGAGTTTATAGAGCGTGTTGTCACTGGAAATTTTGTCCTTAAGAATGTCTCCAATAATTACAACGCGGTCCTCCAGTTTTATCAGGACGCTAAACCCATCCGAGTCTCCTACGAAATATGGAGTTAACTCATCAACAGTCTGGAATAACTGCTCTTCAACCCATTCCGGTGCAAATATCAACCGGGCATTTGCCTCGTTCTCTTTTTGGTTAAATTCAATACCGAGGCCACTTCCGGATATCTGTGAGTTGAACTCCGACATCTGAGGTACAAGAAGATCATCCGTGAGTTGTTGAACCAATCGCAGTTCTGCAACCAGGGTACGTACCGAATCAGGCAGGTCGCGCAGGCGATCTTGAACTTCCAAGTCGATTTTGAATTCATCAGTTTGGCCCGCGGCGTACGGCACAACTCCTTGTAGGGCTTCCTCGATTTTTTCCCTGAGATATGCACGCGGCACCAGAGTTTCTACAAATAACGTGATGGCAGCGGCAGCAGTCCCAGGATCATCAAACTCAAGAATCGTAGGACTTGATGAATCACCTATCCCTGAATTGATTTCAACTCCTTTTTCGACAACGTCATACACCAAATTGCCGATAATCTCGTCGTACAAGTAATCATATGCCTCTGCATCATTCAAAACGGAGATAATTACATCTGGTTTCGAAATCGTATTCAAGGCGTGATTAGCCGTCACTACTAGGAAAAGTAAAACTACTAATCCAGCTGTGAACACCAATGCCAGAAAATTACGCATCATCGATCTCCGTAAAAATGTTCGTATCCCGAAAGTCTAACGATACCGTAAGGAAATCTAACGCCTTGATATCTCGAATCCCGAATTCTTTTGGCACTATCAAATTATCGATTAACCGCGTCCCAGGTATTGTTGATTAACGGGCAATACAATTGCTTCAAGCATGTTCGCATCCGCAGGGAGAGTGGCCATCAAAAGAGCCGTGCGCCCCATATCCTCTGTTGAAATAAGCGGTTCCGGACCCTCATCGCGACCCGTCGCCGATTTACCATCTCCGCGCCGTTCAACCATTACATTTCCAGGATGAAGCGCACTCACCGCAATACCGTGATCACGGCCTTCTAGTGCCAATGACTGGGTCAGCCCCCAAACTGCATGTTTACTCGTTGTGTAGGGAGATGAACTATGGCGAGGTTTTTGCGCGGCAATACTTCCGATATTTATAATCCTGCCACCACCTTGTTTTTTCATGATCTTGAAGGCTTCTCGCGCGCCGAGGAAAGGGCCCGTGACATTAACCTGCATCACCCGTTGCCATTGTTCCATGGTCAGATCTTCTACTGGGCCTCCGTCGAATGCCCCAGAATTATTCACAAGAATATCCAACCTACCAAACTGGTCCATAGTCTTAGAAAAAAGGCTAACCATTTGATCTTCATTAGTAACATCGGTGGGGATAGAAATAACGGTTCCTGGAGCATTCTTTAGGTCGCTCACCGCGTCGTCGAGCCTTTGAGCATCACGAGCGGCAATGACCACACAACAACCCTCGTCGACGAAGGCTTTTGCAATTCCCTTACCGATACCCGATCCACCCCCAGTAACAATTGCTACTTTTCCATCTAGCTGACCCATTTTGTCTCCTGATGACCGCTAGGTCATATTTATACGTAAAAGATCGTTAGGACTAAATACTGTCATCACGGCCACTAACAAACACCCTAGTCCTAACAGCGCACAAAAGCGCGATAACTGTGACTATAGCGAGCACTCTGAAAGTTAAACTCCAGCCGGCGAGAAAGGCATCAGTAACAGCAGGATTACCCGAGTCAGACAACTGATCCAACTGAACCTCCGCACCACGACTAAGCATGATTCCCGCGATTATGGCTGCTGTCAACGCCTGACCAATCACGCTGCCAACATTACGCACGAGGTTGAGAAATGCACTCATCGATCCATAATCACCGCGCCCCACTGTAGAAAGCGTAGCACTCATATTAGGAGCCATCCAAAGTCCCATCCCCATGCCATTAAGAAATAAAACGAGCATCACAATCACTAGTGATGAATCCTTAACGAAAAATGAGAACCATACGTTAGTTATAACCAAAAACCCAAGACCAATAAACGTAAATTTTCGGAATCCATATTTATCTGACAATCGCCCAGAAAACTGTGATGCCAATCCCATACCTAATGCACCTACGAACATAATCATTCCAGCAGATCTCTGGTCATAACCCATAAAACTTTGAACAAATATAGGCATAAGGAAAAAGGTTGCAGAACCACCGATAAAACCTAGAAATCTCGTAGAGGTAGACCAGGAAAAAGTCGAACTTTTGAAAAACCGGAGGTTCAGCATGGGATCGGGTATTCTCAATTCCCACCACACTAGGGCCGCTAGCAATGCCAGGCTTCCCAAAAATCCTCCAATTACCTGTAGTGATATCCATTCGAACGCAAATGGATTCGAAATAGTCAAAATCAACAAAGATAAAGCTGCTGCTGACAATATGCCCCCAAGCCAGTCAAATCGCGCATCAAGTGATCGGGTTTCAGATCCGAGTTTTGAGTCCTCTAGGACAACAAAAGCAGCAACAATTCCCATAACGGTGGGCAACGCTGTTACCAGAAATATTGATCGCCATCCCCATTCCTGAATAACAGGGCCTGCCACGATCGGACCAGCGGCAGCGCCAATAGCAACAGCTGTGGTTATCATCCCAAGAGCCTTCCCACGCTCGCTACTTGGAAAAACACCGACAATTATTGCGAACACCACAGCCTGCCCCATTGCACTTCCAATTGACATCACCACGCGAGCTAAGATAAGCATTTGAAGATTTGATGCCGAATATGCAAGTAGTGCTCCAGCTACGAAAAGCATCATTCCCACAATGTGAAAACGCTTACGGCCGGTGATATCCGACACACGTCCCAGCGGAAGCATGAATGCACTCATAGTCAAAGAGCTGGCAATTGCAACCCATGTGACGGCCCGTAAAGTGACATCAAACTCATCAGCAATAGACGAAAGTGCAAGAAAAACAATTGAAAAATCCATGACCATCGCAAACAGAGCTATTGCGACAGTCCAAAACACCTTCCAATGGTAATTACCAGTCACGTTGCGGTTAGGATCAGTGATTTCGATTGTCAATGGGCGCGACTGTTCTCAATGTGCAAAATTTGAATGTGGAAACGAAGATGAATTATAGACCTGAGGTGTATGACAGTAGCAATGTTTCCTGCACTATCGTGATAATCTCTCCGATCTTAGTCTGATTACAAATCAAACCTAATTTCGTTTATTGCTATTGGATCGGAACGGTCTATGCCAAATAACTCTACTGATTCGCCACGTCCACTTAAAGTGGTGATTTCGCCGGCTCCACCAGGGGAACAAATAAATGACCGGTGGCCCGTGACCGTTGATGTCGACTGGATCGTCACTGAATATGTCAACAATAAACCCGAACCCTCGGTATTAGCTGATGCAGATATCTACATCGGCACGGATTTCGACGTTGCTATGGGTAAAGCTGCAAAATCATTAAAAGCAATTTTAATTCCAGCAGCAGGCTATGATCGAATAGAGCCAGACGCCGTACCAGAAAACGTGATAGTAGCCAACGCGTACCACCATGAAGCACCGATCGCCGAATGGGTTATGGCAGTAGCACTGGCATTAGATCACGAACTATTTCTAAGTGACAGATCTTTTCGTAATGGAGATTGGTCACAA